>NZ_CP063767.1:309102-618204 GCF_015277515.1 Thermophilibacter immobilis
AAATGCAATGGCGAGAGTACGAGCGGTTTAAGGCAGACCTCATGAACTATCGGTCGGAATGGATACAAGTTGACCCGGAATTGGTGTTCCATCGTTGTGCCGAACTGGGAATGTCTGCAAAAGATGCCGACGAAATCAGTGGAATGGTGAAGCAGCTTGGAGAAGGGCGTAGATTCCGCCCTAAAGGTGGATTTGAAGAGGGATTTCGTCATTAGCCGACAGTGCCAGGAGAGTTTACTCAAGCCTGTTGCCACCCTGAGCCCGAAGGCTCGGGGTGGCCGCCTTTGGGTCCATCTCCTGTCGCTGAGGACGTTATGGTGATGGCGAAGGAGCGCCTTCTTAACACCAACCACCAGAGGAAGTGAAGTGGCTGCCGATTCTTGAGGAGAGAATCGATGATGAAGTCCTGGTTCACGATAGAGACAATCGATGAGGATACCCATATCATCAACGAGTACCGTCACTGGGAGGAGATGCATAGCTGTCTTCTCGAAGGAGATGATTGGGCTCTGCTGATCGACACGGGACTCGGCATCTGCAATATCTCGGCGGAGGTGGACAGGCTGACGGACAAACCGGTTACGGCAGTCGCCACGCATATCCACTGGGGCCACATAGGCGGGCACCGGTACTATCCGGACTTCTATGCGCACGCAGACGAGCTGGACTGGCTCTCCGGTGGGTTCCCTCTCGACATGGAGACTATCCGCGGGATGGTCGTGGATCGCTGCGATCTGCCGGAGGGCTACGACGCCGGCACCTACGAGTCTTCCAGGGAGCACCGACGCGCGTGCTGCATAACGGTGACGCCATCGACCGCGGTGGACGCGTGATCGAAGTTCTCCACACACTCGGGCACATGTGCTTCTGGAAGGCAGAGCGCGGGTATCTATTCACCGGAGACCTGGTCTACAAGGACATGCTCTTCGCCTACTACCCCTCAGTCTACCCGCAAGCATATCTGACAAGTCGCGAGAAGGTCGCATCGCTTCCGATGAAGCGGGTGTTTCCGGCGCACCACACACTGGACATACAACCCGAGATCCCCCTCCGCATGCGCAATGCCTTTCGTCAGCTCGATGCGGAGGGGAAGTTCCATCATGGCAGCGGCATCTTCAACTACGGGGATTGGGCGGTCTGGCTGTAGGCCGCCCATGTCGATTTCTCCTGTTCCAAGATGGCCTCGAGGTGCCCCGCCATCGACTGGCGAGGCTACCGTTGAAGCGGCTCAGTCGAGGTCACTGCCGGCCGCGCAGAGCACGTTTCGATGATGTCTCAGCAGGGCTTGTTATCGGCCAGGACCAGCATGGTCACGATGTCGAATCGCACGAGGCTTTCCGGCTCGTCCGCGTGCTCGGCCATGTTGCCGGAGCTGCCCGAGCCGGAGAAGCGGAAGTAGTAAATCCTTCGTGCGAACCGACTTACTGAGTCTACTGGGGTGTGACTGAGGTGTTATCAGCCGTTATCGGATGAATAGCAGCGGGAGAGTCGGGCGGAGAGGGTATCGATCATGCCAGAGCTCGCAAAACCTCGAGCGCTGTCGTGCGGAACGTCTTGAACGAAAGGCCTTTGCTGTACGCGAACCTATACGGTTTATCCGCGGTGTTATGGGGTTGTAAACTCGAGGGCGATAGCTTATCGCCGATTAAAGATGTTACGCAGTGATAAATAAGAATCTAGGTCCAGGCGGGGATATATCTCCGGAATTTCGGTCCCGCATCGCTGTCTTCCTCTTTGATCAGTTTGTTTTCGCTGTATTCGGTAGTGTCGGAAATGTTGGTGTAAATGAGACTTCGACTCTGACGACAAAGCCTAGAACCCTAGTTGATGAGTCGAATCCTACGCCGCCTCCCTTTCCATGGCAACCCCTGCGGCATCGAGCACCTTGCGAGCCTCTTCGTCTGCTGCGGCACGTCGGGCATCAGTGATCGGTTCCGACTCGTCCCCATGTCCGCATCTCTCCAGTAGCGACCAGAACTCGTCCATCTTCCCCTCGGCGAAGTAGCGTGATTGTGACCATGTCTCGTCGGACTCCGCGACGACGGCACCTACGAGTCGCACGAGCGACTGCCTTGACGGGAAGACCTGCACCACGCGACTCCTGCGCCTGGTCTCGCGGTTGCATCTCTCTTGGACGTTGTTGGTCCTCAGACGCTTCCAGTGCGAGGACGGGAAGTCGAGATAGGCCAGCGCATCCGGCTCGGCCTCCACGAGAATCCTTTGCGCCTCCTGGCTCACCTGCCCCACCATCTGCGTCGCCCTGTGATACAGAGCCCTCACCACCAATGCGTCCTTGGCGCGAAAGACCGGAGAGAGAAGCTTCGCGACCCGCACTCTCTTGGAACGGCTTCTCGTCGCACGGCAGCAGTCGCGGATCAGGTGCACGATGCATCTTTGCCAGGCGGCCCCCAGAAACGTCTCCGAGATGGCTCGCACGAGACCCTCGTGGGCATCGGAGACGACGAGCCTCACGCCCCTATCGGAGGCGTCTCAGAAAGGGGAGCCAGGAGTCATATGACTCGGTGTCGACGACATCGAAGCCGACCATGTGTCCGTGACCCTGCCCGTCACAGGCGATCGCCGTCACGACGGCTGTCGAGCTGACATGCCCCCCGTCGCGGCATCTCGCATAGGTCGCGTCAAGCCACAGGTAGGGAAACTCCTCATCCTCGCCGAACATGCGCCCGTTGAGGTCGGCCGCCTCGGCGTCGAGGGCAGCACGGATACGGCTCGCCTGGTCCTTGCCGGGCCTGTCGACGCCAAGCGTCTTGGCCACCCCCTCGACCTTTCTGGTGGAGACCCCGCTGCGACACGTCTCCGCCACGGCGGCCACGAGCGCGCGATCGGTCCTGGAGTAGCGCTCGATCACATCCTCCGGGAAGAAACAACCGTTCCTCACCTTTGGTATCCGCAGGTCGGGCGTCCCGATACAGGTGTCGGGCTTTCGGTCACGATAGCCGTTCCGTGCGGTACCGACGTCTTCGCAGGCCATGTCTGCCTCGGTGCTCATCACCTCGTCTGCCACTTGCTCCACGAGCTGACGGGCAAGCTCTTGCAAATTCACCGACCCGTCCCCGAACCTTGGCATGCTGGCTGCGGCCGACATGCTCGACGCTGCTACACTCTCCATTGCGGTCATCGTCCTTTCCACGAATCCACGTACTTGGCAGTCGCAGATTCTAGGCGATGACCGTCCTTTCTACCGACGTCTCTTCAATAGGTCCACTTTCGGCCTTACACCAACTTTCGCGACGTAATCCTGTATTCGCGGATGAGGCGGGAGATGGCGGCGCCGTTTCCCTTTCGTCTGGAAGGCCAAAACGCTCTCTTAAGGATTGATTGCTCATCGATTCGCTCGCGACACAGGTAGTAAGGTCAATCACCAGCAACGCTGGCGCCGATCATGGATAGAGCGCTCTTCTACGCTTCCGATATCGTCACGACAAGCCTGTTGCCCCATACGACGGCCTCGTCCACGGTCGGGAGGACCGGCAGATCCTCCTTGGCGTGATCGTAGATCTCACCCCAGTCTCTGCCTTTGACGATGGTGGGAGGCCAGACCTGCTTCCTTCTCGAGGCGGCCTGGCGCGCGCAAGCCTCTTTTGTCTTCGGCATGTCGATGTTGTCGTGTGCGGTTATGAGCTGTAGGTCAATCAGATCGTGCGCGCGGGCGCTGTTCTCTCCGGTGAGGCCATGGAGCTTCTGGGCTATCTGGTGGTGCAGTGACATGATTGCGACAGGTCTCGGAGCGGGGAATCCGAGCTGCGTGAACAGGTCGACCATGTCCTTGGAGATGCTGTCGCCGATCTCATCATGACCGATCTCCAGTGGCACCGTTACCCATGACTTGCCGTTGTAGGCGAGCTTGACGTCGAAGGGCTGCATGACGTAGTCTTCCGGCACGCCCGTGGGATGCGCGGGTTCGCGCTCCGTGATGGTGCCGGTAAACCCGTTCCAGCCGGACTCGAGCGATGCGGCGAGTTCGTCGATGAAGATCTCGAGGCCCTCATCCCTGGCGGCATCGAGGTCGGTGGTAAAGCGTGTGTTCGCATATCCATAGCGTAGCCTGAGAGCGCTTCCACCCTTGACGACTCCACGGGGCAGGAGTTGGCCGACGATGGCGTTTGCCATGGACGTTCGCGCCTGCTGGGCTTTCCGTCCTTGTCCGTGGAGCCTCTCCAGCGCAAGGTCGAGGTTGCGCCTGCTGTTGGGGATCTTCGTCATCGGCCTGCCTCCTCGCTCAGGGCGGCATGCTGTGTACGGGTGACGAGGCCTTCCCGCCTCGCCCTGTCCGCAGCATCATGCAGGCGCTCGGGCATCATCATGCCCTTGCAGGATCGGATGGCATCGAAGACGCTCTGGGAGGCGATGCCCTCGTAGCGGACTGTCTTCTCGCATGTTTCACGGCGTACGACGACGATGTGGTCGGGCAGCGTCTTGCGGATGCGCTTCGGTGTGGCGACGTATAGGAGCTTCGGGTTGGTCGGTGCCAGACCATGCAGTGCGATAACGGATTCACCGAAGAGATAGGCCTCGGGCCCTACGAGCGCCACCGCCTCCGCATAGGAGTCATATGGTGTGGGCACGTAGTGCGCCAGGCGGTACAGTCCCCGTCCGACATGAATGAGACGTCCGCGTTTCGCCAGCTTAACCAGTTCGATCGCAGGGACACCCATCTTCTGAGCGGTAGCGGAGGAGACGAGCCCGTAGTCATCTGCCGCCACTTCGTATATGTCATCATAGTAGGACATGGCAAGAGTATACCATTTACGGTATAGAATTGACATAACGTCACATCCACAGCAGCACCGATCATGAAGGTGACGAAGGTATGTCTCAGATCGTGGAAGGTACAGGTGAAGCCGTTCATCTTGCAGAAGGCCTTGAAGTCCTTGGAGAGCATGCCGGGACTGTAGGGCCTGGAGTCGAGTCCGGCCGCTCCCAGCAGATACGGGTCGCCAAAGGGTGCGCCTAAAGACCTGCAGACGTACTCTTTGTCTGCGCGTATGGCATGGAGTGCAGAGGCGATTGAGGGGGCCAGGGGGATGGTGCGGCATGACGAGTCGGTCTTGGGCCCCTTCTCGTAGAACGTGCCACCGGCGTTTCCCAGCGCGCGGGCAACGCTGATGGCGCCGTCCTCATTCATGTCGCTCCAGCGAAGGGCACAGACCTCGCCCCGTCGCATGCCGGTGGTGAGTGCCAGTCCGATGACCATGGCCAGGGGATTGGGCATGGCCCTGAACGCGAGGTCGAGCATGCGGCTCCTTTCGGTGCGGTCGAGGGTGTTGATCTTGGACTTGACGCGTTTGTGCGGCTTCGTGAAGTTGCAGGGATTCTTCCTCAGGATGTCCTGGGGGCCACGGCGGCGGACTTCCACAGCCGCTTCGAGCGGATTCATCCCTTCGAGGACGGCAACGGGCGCACGGGGCGCATTCTTATAGACCGAGGCCTCATCAAGTCCGGCCTCGCCCCGGCGGTCATCACCAAGGACGTAAGGGCCGAGTATTTCGGCTTCATCACCGAGAGGGACGTGCTCGGCCTCGCCGGGCTCCTTCGCAGCCTCGTGGCGGACGAAAACGCCCGCATTGCCGCCTTCGAGGCGTGCAAATGTCGCAGAGCGCACTCTCGATTGCATCCCCGTCGCGTGCTAGACAGGGACCCTTCCGGATAAGTCGTCGTCTCTCGATTAGATCTTTGCCTTCTCCTCGGTCGAACCGTCGATATGGGTGTCCGGGAAGCGCACGACCCCCCTAGTGTTCCAGTGCCACTTGGAAGCGTAGCGAAAACGTGTGCACTGCTCGTGCCATACTGCGAATTGCATCATCCGCTAGAGGGGAGCTCATATGGGGTTCGTGGATATTCCATCAGATATAAGGAGCCGCCTTGGTTCCCTTGTTAACCTGACGCTCGCAGATGAGGTCCAAGACGCCGATGGTGCCCGTCTCGGTGTGGTACTCATATACAAGATTGAAGGGTCTTACCAAGAGCGTGCGAACCTCGGGTCCGAAGGCCGTGCGGATGGAGTGGGGCGGGTCAGGTCGATGAGGTCGACGCTCTCCCGTTCGAGCGCCACGGCTGCCGCGACGGCATCTTCGATCCGCAGGTTAGTGAGCGGCGAGAAGAACGTGTTGAGCAGATAGCCGTGTGCCGCATGGATTTCGACGGCGTCGAACCTGGCCCGCTTGACCCTGAGGGCAGCCTCGGAGAACTCCCTGACAACGCACTCCAAATCAGAGAGGCGCCCATTGCTCTGACGGGGTCGCCGGACGAACGGGGAGACGGGCCCAGCAGCTTCGGGCCCGTGACCGCGCGTGTCGTGCTGGTTCCCGCGTGGTTGATCTGACAGGCCGTCCTGACTCCGTTCGCATGAATGACGTCCGCGAGGCGTGCGAGTCCGGGGACCATCTCGTTCGTGGCCGCCGAGAGCTGTCGCGCGACGGCCTTGCCATCGCGCGCAACGTAGGCGTGCTCTACGATTACCATGCCGAGAAACCCGCCCTGCGTCTTGTCATTCGTAGTGGTGAAGCAGCTCGTCGGAGACGCTCCCGTCAGGGTTGGCCTTCTTCGTGGTAAACGGGGGCATGACGGGACGGTTGGAAAGCGTCAGATTCAGAATCCGGATTGCGTTCGTCAGCCCTGTCATGAACCAGTCCTCCCCTTCGCTCCATCCTCACTTTGCCCGCATGAAAAAGGTGCGGCCGCGAGTTGCCTCGCGGCCGCACCGGGCGCACACGGAAAGGTGCCGCCGTTAGCGTACGACGCGGACGCGCTTGTCCGCAGGCTGACGCTGCTGCTCGTCGGCCGGTGCCGCGATGCCGCCAAATACGAGCTGGGCAACGAGGCGGTAGCTCTCCGGCACGTCCCAGCGCGCCTTCACGGCGTCGTCGATGATGGGGTTATAGTGCTGCAGGTTGGCGCCGATGCCCTTCTCAGCGAGCTCGTTCCAGACGTTGACCTGAGCGATGCCCTGGCCGTGTGCGGACCAGTCATCGAAGTGTGACGCGTAGGAGGGGAACTGCTCCTTCAGGCTGGCAATGGCAGCGTCATCCTCGAAGTAGAGCACCGTGCCGGCTGCGGCAGAGAAGCCGGCAATCTTCTGGGCCGTCGGAGCGAACGCCTCTGCCGGGACGATTGCCTTGAGGGTGCTGGTGACGATGTCATCCCAGAGCGCCTTGTGCTGCGCGCCAAGAAGGATGATAGCGTGGGCGCTCTGAATGTTGAAGGCCGAGGGGCTCGCGACGATGGCGTCTTCGATTACCTCGACGGTCTCGTCCTCGCTGATGGGGAGCTGGTCGTTAAGTGCATAAATGCTGCGGCGCTTGTTGATGGTGTCCTGGTAGGTCATGGGCTCGCCTCTTGAAGAGTGTCGGTTAGTTGTGAGACTATCTACCCAATTGCCCGCGTCGCCTTGCGGCGAAGTTCCGATTTGTGGCGGGGCACATGGAAACGCGCGGCCGCTACAGACGGGTGAGCTCGACGCGGTCGATGAGGGAGTCCACGACGGAGCGCTCGGCGGCCTGCGTGCCGGACTCCATGACGTTGGCGGCGCCCGTTGCCATGGCAAGGCGCATGGTGTCCTCGAGCGGGAGGCCGCAGGCGTCCGCATAGGCCAGGGCGGCTACCACGGCGTCGCCGGCACCGACGGTGCTGCCCACGGGGACCTCGACGGAGCTGGCGTGCCAGATCTCGTCCGGGGTGGCCACGACCGCTCCCTTGCCGCCCATCGAGACGACCACGCGTCCGATGCCTTCCCCCACAAGCTCCCGAGCGGCGCAGGCTATGTCTTCCAGGCCGTCCAGCTTGCGGCCCACGAGCTCGGAGAGCTCGTGATCGTTGGGCTTGGCAAAGAAGGGCTTCGCCTCGAGTCCGCGGCGCAGCGCCTCGCCGTCGGCATCAAGGTAGACGCGAACCCCCTCGCTGCGAAGCACGCGCGTCCACGCACCGTAGGTGGCCGGGTCGACCCCGGCGGGTAGGCTTCCAGACAGGACCACGATGTCGTCGTCCACGATGCCCTCGACAAGAACGTCGAGCAGCTCCTCCAGCATGGCCCCGGTCACCTGGGGCCCGGGCTCGTTGATGTCGGTATGCGTGTTGTTCACGGGATCGACGACCTTGAGGTTCGTGCGGGTCGCTCCCTCGGCGGCGTAGGCCGTGACGTGGATTCCCGCCTCGGCGAGCGCTCCGCGGATCCAGTCTCCCGTTCCGCCCGCGAGAATGGCCACGGCCTCGGAGGTGCCCCCCAGCTGGGCGATGACCTTCGACACGTTGATGCCCTTGCCTCCCGCGTCGCGGCGGAGCTCCGTGATGCGATTGACGGCATCGACCTCAAAGTTGGGAATGTGGACGGTCTTGTCGAGCGCCGGGTTGAGCGTGACGGTGTAAATCATCGGTTCCTCCCTGAGGCGTGCGGAGCGATACATGGTTTCATTCTAGCCGCTGCGGTCCCTTCTCGGCCCTCCGTGACGCTCATTTGAACACCGTGTGGCGACCAAATTTAAGGTTCTGACGCTGGGGCCATGCGCTATAGTATTAAGGCTTTTCCACAGAGCCCCGTAATCTCTGATAAGAAAAAGCACGACGGTCCGTCCAGGGGCTGTCACCGTATGCAGGTACGTAGGAGGAGTCAAGTGAAGAAGTCGACTCAGTTCGCCAAGGCCGGCGAAGTCGAGCGCAAGTGGGTGCTCATCGACGCCGAGGGCGCCACGCTCGGCCGCCTTGCCACCACGGCTGCCATGGCCCTTCGTGGCAAGAACAAGCCGCAGTACACGCCCAACGCCGATACGGGCGATTTTGTCGTGGTCATCAATGCCGACAAGGTCGTTCTGACGGGCGTCAAGGCCAACCATAAGGAGTACTGGCGCTACTCCGGCTATCTCGGAGGCCTCAAGACCGAGAGCTTCCGCGAGGCCATGGAGAAGCATCCCGAGCGCGTCATCGAGCACGCCGTCAAGGGCATGCTCCCCAAGACCACGCTCGGTCGCCAGCAGGCCACCAAGCTCAAGGTCTACGCTGGGCCCGAGCACCCGCACATGGCCCAGAACCCCGTCCAGATTGATTGGAGGGCCTAACCGATGGCCGACAACACCGTTGTTTACACTGGCACGGGTCGCCGCAAGGAGTCCGTCGCCCGCGTTCGTCTTGTCCCCGGAACCGGCAAGGTCGTCGTCAACGGCCGCGAGGCCGCCAACTACTTCGGCCGCCAGCAGCTCGTTGACAACGCGATCGCGCCCCTGCGCCTCACCGAGACGGCCGAGCACTTCGACGTGCTCGCCAACTGCGACGGAGGCGGCATCAACGGGCAGTCCGGCGCCCTGCGCCTGGGTATCGCCCGCGCCCTTCTCGAGGCCGGCGAGTATCGCGAGGACCTCAAGAAGGCTGGCTTCCTCACGCGCGACTCTCGCGCGGTCGAGCGCAAGAAGTACGGCCTGAAGAAGGCGCGCAAGCGCCCGCAGTTCTCGAAGCGCTAGGCCTTCGAGGCACGTTTGGACTTCCGGGGCCTGTCGGCGCGTGCTCGACGGGCCCCTTCTCGTATCGGGGACCTCGCAGGTGACAATGCCCAGGCGAGGACGTGAAGAGGGGACGACTCATGAAGTACTTTGGCACCGACGGCTTCCGCGGCCGCGCGAACGAGGGACTCAACGTCGAGCACGCCTTCAAGATCGGCCGCTTCGTGGGCTGGTACTACGGGGCCCGGCAGGGAAAGAAGGCCCGCGTCATCTTGGGCAAGGACACGCGCCGCTCGAGCTACATGTTCGAGTCGGCGCTCGTGAGTGGGCTGGTTGCCTCAGGAGCCGATGCCTACATGCTGCACGTCATTCCCACGCCGGGCGTCTCCTTCGAGGTGCCGGACGGGGGCTTCGACTGCGGCGTCATGATTACCGCCTCGCACAACCCCTATACGGACAACGGCATCAAGCTCGTGAACCGCGAGGGCTACAAGATGGAGGAGGAGGTTCTGGAGCTTATCGAGAGCTACATCGACGGTGGCTCCGAGGTCCCTCTGGCCACCGGCGAGGCGATTGGCCGCACCGTCGACTACATGCAGGGGCGCAATCGCTACCTCTCGAGCCTCATCAGCAGCTGCGGGTTCTCGCTGCAGGGCTTCAAGATCGGTCTGGACTGCGCCAACGGTGCGGCGTCCTCCGTGGCTCGCCCGGTCTTTGACGCCCTGGGTGCCGAGACCCACGTGATCAGCAACGCCCCCGACGGGTTCAATATCAACGTCGACTGCGGCTCAACCCACATCGACAGCCTCCAGCGCTTCGTGGTCCAGAACGGCCTTGACGTGGGCTTTGCCTACGACGGCGACGCCGATCGCTGCCTGGCCGTGGACGAGCGCGGCCACGTGGTCGATGGCGACCTCATCCTCTACGTGTGCGGCACCTACCTCAACAAGCACGGACGCCTCTCCGGGCAGACCGTCGTTCCCACGATCATGTCCAACTTCGGGCTCTTCCGTGCCTTCGACGCGGCGGGCCTCTCCTACGAGAAGACCGACGTGGGCGACAAGAACGTCTACGCCTGCATGCGCGAGCATGGCTACTCCCTGGGCGGCGAGCAGTCGGGCCACATCATCTTCGGTGACCTGGAGAAGACCGGCGACGGCGTCATGACGAGCCTCAGGGTGATGGAGGTTCTGCGTGCCGAGCGCGAGAAGCTCTCCGAGCTGTGCCGCCCGGTCACGCTCTACCCGCAGCAGCTCGTGAACGTGCGCGTGAGCGACAAGGAGGCCGCCATGGGCGCGCCCGCCGTGAAGGACGCCGTGGCGGATGCGGAGCGCTACCTCGAGGGCAACGGCCGCGTGCTCGTGCGCGCCTCCGGCACGGAGCCCCTGGTGCGCGTGCTCGCCGAGGCCCCCGAGGAGCGCCTGTGCACCGAGGCCAACGCATTCGTGCTCAAGGCGCTCGACCCCTTTAGGGCGTAGGCGGTCTCTACGCCCTGGCGTGCCCCTGCTAGAATCTTGATTCGTACTTTAAACGCAGCCTGCAAGGAGGACCTTCATGTGCGGAATCGTTGGCTATACCGGTAGGAACCAGGCGGTCGAGTACCTGCTTGAGGGGCTTCAGACCCTTGAGTACCGTGGCTACGACTCCGCCGGAGTCGAGGTCGTGGGAGCCGACGGGGCCCTGCACGGCGTCAAGTGCGCCGGCCGCGTCTCCACGCTCGTGGATCGCTGCCAGACGGCCAACCTTGTGGGCACCGCGGGCATCGCCCACACGCGCTGGGCAACCCACGGTGCCCCCACCGACAAGAACTCCCACCCGCACCGCGACTGCTCGGGGCGCATCGCCATCGTGCACAACGGCATCATCGAGAACTTCCGCGAGCTGCGCTCCTATCTCACGCGCAACGGCCATGAGTTCGCCTCCGAGACCGACTCCGAGGTCATCGCGCACCTCATCGAGGACGCGTGGAATGGTCCCTACCAGGGAGACCTCGTCTCGGCGGTGCGCAACGCGGTTCGTCGCCTCGAGGGCTCGTGGGCGCTTGCCGTGGTCTGCGCCGACGCCCCGGGAGAGATCGTATGCGCGCGCAACGGCTCGCCGCTCGTCGTGGCCTCCACGAAGGACGGCGCGTACGCCGCCTCTGACGTCACGCCGCTCGCGAACGTGACGTCGCACGTCATCCAGCTCGAGAACGGCCAGGTGGCCCGCCTCGAGCGCTCCGGCGCGGTGACGGTCTTCGACGAGGAGGGTCTGGTCGTGGACGTTCCCACTGCGGTTGACGTGGACTGGGACGCCTCGGCGGCCACGCTCGGCGGATACGCCGACTTCATGGCCAAAGAGATCGCCGAGCAGCCCGAGGCCATCGAGCGTCTGCTCGCCGGTCGCCTGGACGAGCGGGGGATCAAGCTCGACGAGCTCTCCATGAGCGAGGAGGACCTCGCGGCGATCGACCGCGTCTACCTGATCGCCTGCGGCACGTCCTACCACGTGAGCCTCATCGCGCGCACGCTGGTGCAGACCTGGGCCAAGGTGCCGGTCATCTGCGAGTATGCGTCCGAGTTCAACTACGAGCAGGACGTTCTCGTGACGCCCCACACGCTCTGCGTGATCATCACGCAGTCCGGTGAGACGGCCGACACCCTCACGGCGGCGCGCCGCATGCGGGGGATGGGCTGCAAGGTCTTCGCCATCACCAACGTGCTCGGGTCCTCTGCCGCGCGCGAGTCCGACGGTGTGCTCTACGTTCAGGCTGGCCCCGAGGTCTGCGTGGCCTCGACCAAGGCCTACACGGCGCAGATGGTCGCGGGCGCGCTGTTCGCGCTGCGCCTCGCCCAGGCCCAGGGGCAGATGGAGCCCGACGAGGTCGAGCGTCATTATCGCGACCTGTGCTCGCTGCCCGACCTCATCCGCGAGGTCATCGCCCGCTCCTGGCAGGACAAGCGTGCCGCCGCGGTCTTCCGCCGCGCGCACTCGGCCCTGTTCCTGGGTCGTGGCGTCAACTCGACCACGGCCTACGAGGGAGCCCTCAAGCTCAAGGAGATCAGCTACCTGCACGCCGAGGCCTATCCGGCCGGCGAGATGAAGCACGGGCCCATCGCCCTGCTCGAGCCGGGCTTTCCCGTCGTGGCCATCGTGCCGGCCGACGCCGTCCACGACAAGACCGTCTCCAACATCCAGGAGGTCATCGCCCGCGGTGCCGTCTGCGTGGCCGTGGCCACCGACGGCGACGAGGACGTGGCGTCCCTCGTCGAGCACGTCCTGTGGATTCCGCCCGTGGCAGACGAGCTTCTCGTCCCCATCGTGGCCGTCGTCCACCTGCAGGTCCTTGCGCGCTACGTGGCCCGCATGCGCGGCTGCGACGTGGACAAGCCCAGAAACCTCGCCAAGTCCGTCACGGTGGAGTAGCGCATGGCGACGGCCGGCATTGGGGTGGACATGCTCGAGATCGCGCGCATGGAGCGCGTGATGAGGCGGCGCCCGAGCTTTGTGCGCCGTGTCTTCACGGACGAGGAGCGTGCCTACTGCGAGAGCTGCGCCCGCCCGGCCGAGCACTACGCGGCCCGCTTCGCGGCCCGCGAGGCCGTGCTCAAGGCCTTGGGCACGGGCTTTGCGGAGGGCATCGGCGTGCGCGACGTGTCCGTCACGCGCGACGACTCCGGTCGTCCACGCGCCCTGCTCGCGGCCCGCGCAGCCGAGGTCGCCCGTGCGCGGGGCATCCGCGAGATCGCGCTCTCCATCTCGCACACCCGCGAGGTCGCCGTGGCCAATGCCCTTGCCGTGACCGATGACGTGCGTCCCGTTGCGGACGCGCACGAGGACGCGGCCCGCGCGCTCGCTGCCTCGTTCAAGGAGGCCCGCTCGGTGCTCGACGAGCTCGAGCGGGTGCAGGAGTCCTCTCTGGACGGCCTGGCGCGCGCTCATGCTGACCAGCCTTCTTCCGAGGAGTAGAACATCATGCAGCCCGTACTCAACATAGAGGACGTCAAGTGCGTCGAGGTGGCCCTCACGCGCGAGGGGGTGAGCGTCTCCGAGCTCATGCACCGCGCGGGCTATGCCGCCGCGCAGGAGACCATCGCCCTGGGCGACGTGGAGAACGTCGTGGTGCTCGTGGGGCTGGGCAACAACGGCGGGGACGGCTGGGTCGCCGCCGAGGCCCTGTTCGCGCGCGGCGTGAACGTCAAGGTGGTGACGCCCCTCGAGCCCGACCAGATATCGGGGGACCTTGCGCGCCAGGTGGCCCAAAGCGCGGTCAAGGCGGGGGTCAGCCCGCTCGTGGGCCCCTCTCGCGACGAGCTGGAGGACCTGCTCTCCACGGCCGACGCCGTGCTCGACTGCATGCTCGGCACGGGCTTTCACGGCGAGGTCCGCGCCCCCTTTGACATCTGGATCGAGTGCGTGAACGCCTCGGGGGCCCGCGCGATCTCCGTCGACGTGCCCAGCGGGCTGTCCGCCCAGACCGGTCGTGCCGCCCAGGCGTGCGTGGTGGCGGACATGACCGTCACGATGCTCTCGCTCAAGCCGGGCCTCCTTGCCGACGACGGGCGCGACGTGTGCGGTTCCATCGTGGTGGCTCCCCTGGCCGAGCAGACCGAGCATCTCGTGGTGGAGGCCGATCCCGTGGCCTGGCGCACCGATCTGAGCGACTACCTGGACGTCATTCCAGCACCCACCCAGGCGGTCGACAAGTTCACGCGCGGCTCGGTGCTCGTGGTGGGAGGCTCCCGGCGCTTCCCCGGCGCGGCGATCATGGCGGCTCGCGCGGCCGCGCGCATGGGGGCCGGCTACGTGACGCTGGCCACGCCCGCCTCCGTCGCCGCGATCGCCCAGGCCCACCTGCTCGAGATTCCCGTGGTGCCCCTTCCCGAGGACGCCGACGGCGTGCTCAGCGCGGACGGCAAGGACGTGGTCCTCAAGCTCGCGCGGGGCGTCTCCGCCGTGCTCGTGGGCTCGGGCATGCGGATCTCGGGGGGCACGGTCGCGCTCGTCTCCGCGCTGATCGAACAGGATGTCCCGCTCGTGGTGGACGCGGACGGCCTCAACTGCCTGGCTCGTCTGACCGACGGGGCGCTCCCGGACTTTCCCGAGGTCACGCGCCGTAACGCGCCGCTCGTCCTCACGCCGCATCGCCGCGAGCTCGGACGGCTGGTGGGCCAGGCGAAGACCCCGCCCGACTCGCTCGTGGATGCGCTCGAGGACGCCCGCAAGATCGTCTGGTCGGACGGGGGCTCCAACCTCGCGATCGTTGCCAAGGGCTCGGCCACTGGCTGCGTGGGCGTCGACCAGGCCCTTTTGCCCAAGCCGGGGCCCTGCGCCCTGGCCACGGCCGGCTCCGGCGACGTGCTCGCGGGCATGATGGTCTCGGCGCTTGCCCAGGGCTCGGGCCAGGGCGGGGACCTGACGCTCATGGCCGCCTACGTCTGCGAGGTCCACGGCTACGCCGGGTCGCTCGCCGCCGAGCGCCTGGGCTCGCGTGCCGTCATGGCCACGGATGTCATTGACGTGATCGGCCTTGCCGCTGATGCCGTGGGGGAGCACGTGATGTTTCCCGAGGGCGTCGAGGAGGCGTAGGATCGTGGGATCAGCAGGGGAGGCGTCATCATGGACAAGGTCGTGAGCCCCCAGGATCGCTGGTCCTGGGTAGAGGTCAACCTCGCGGCGCTCAGGCGCAACACTGCCGCGTTTCGTCATCAGATCGCGCGCGGCGTGCAGATGATGTGCGTCGTCAAGGCCGATGCCTATGGCCACGGTGCCGCTGCGTGCGCCAAGACCATGCGTGCGGCAGGCGCGGACCAGTTTGCCGTGGCCACGGTCGCGGAGGGGGTGGCGCTGCGCCGTGCGGGCATCTCGTGGCCCATCCTGGTCCTGTCCGAGCCGCCCGTCGACTGCGTGGGCACGCTCGTGGAGTACGACCTCATGCCTGCGGTCTACACGGCCGACTTCGCGCTCGCCCTGGGCGAGGCGGCCGCCGCCGCCAACCGCGTGGCCCGCTACCACCTCGCCGTGGACACGGGCATGACGCGCATAGGCGTGCGCCGCTCCGACGCCCTCGAGCTTCGTCGCACGATTGACTTTCATCGCGGCCTCGAGTGCGCGGGGACCTTCACGCACTTCGCGACTGCCGACGTGCTCGACGACTGGGACTTCGCGCTGCAGCTCAACCGCTTCCAGGAGGTCGTGAGCGCCCTGCGCGGCGCCGGGCTCGAGTGCGGCCTGGTCCACTGCGACAACACGCCGGGCACCATCCTGCACCCCGAGTGCCACTTCGACATGTGCCGCGTGGGCATTGGCCTCTACGGGCTGCACCCGGCCGAGACGACGATGCCGCGCATCCAGCTCGAGCCGGTGATGAGCGTGCGCGGTCGCGTGACGCGCGCCCTCTACCCCAGCGTGGGCGACGGCGTGGGCTACGGGATGACCTATCGCGTGCCCAAGCAGAACATCCAGATCGCCACGGTGCCCATCGGCTACGCCGACGGCCTCGCGCGTGAGCTCTCCAACAACATGGACGTTATCGTGGGGGGCGGCCGTTGCCGTCAGGTGGGCAGCATCTGCATGGATCAGTTCATGTTCGCGGTGGACGTCAACAGCGCCCGCGCTTATCGCCCCTCGCGCCCGGTCGAGTACGGGGACGTGGTCACGCTCATCGGCGCAGACGGCGACGAGCTCATTGGGGCCGACGAGATGGCCGGCCTGCGCAACACCATCAACTACGAGGTCGTCTGTGACTTTGGGATGCGCCTTGAGAAGATCTACACCTAGGGGGTTGGACCTCATGTCCGTCATGCACATTCCCGGCCATACGCATCAGGGTCCCGGCGAGGTGACGCTTCCCGAGATTCGCGACGTCATGGGTGACTGTCAGCTCTGCCCCCTGGGTCAGACGCGCACGAACCTCGTCTTTGGCGTGGGCAACCCCCATGCGCGCGTGATGTTCATCGGCGAGGGGCCGGGCAGAAACGAGGACCTGCAGGGCGAGCCGTTCGTGGGGGCGGCGGGCAAGAAGCTCGACGCGCTGCTGTCCTGCGCGGGGCTCACGCGCGAGGAGATCTACATCGCCAACGTGATCAAGTGCCGCCCGCCCTCGAATCGCAACCCCCGTCCCGAGGAGATCGAGGCCTGCTCGCCGTTTCTGCGCGAGCAGATTCGCAGCATCTGGCCGGACGTGATCGTGTGCCTGGGCAACTTCGCCTCGCAGTTCGTGCTGCGGACGCAGGCGGGCGTGACCACCCTGCGCGGCCGCATGCATCAGACCGGCCACTTTATGGTGTGCCCGACCTTCCATCCGGCTGCCTGCATCTATCACTCCGACTGGCAGCCGCTGCTCGAGGACGACCTGCGCATGGTGGGCCAGTGGCTCGCCGAGCACCCGGCGCAGGGGGTGGCACGATGAGCGAGCTGCGCCTCAAGACGGCCTCCCAGCCCCAGACGGTCGCGCTGGGGCGCATGCTCGGGGGCCTCTTGGTCCCTGGTGACGTGCTCGTGCTGACGGGTGACTTGGGGGCCGGAAAGACCCAGCTCACCAAGGGCATCGCGGCGGGCCTGGGCGTTCAGGCCGACGTGACGAGCCCCACCTTCACGATCGAGATGGTCTATGAGGGAACGAGCATGCCGCTCTATCACTTTGACCTCTACCGACTGGACGACCCAGAACAGCTCGAGGACACGGGCCTCTTCGACGTCCTCGACGCCGACGGTGTCTGCGCCATAGAGTGGGGCGAGCAGTTCGCCGACCAGATCGGCCCTGCGCGCCTGGACGTCTACGTGACGCGCCTCGACGATGAGGCCGCTCCCGGCGAGGAGCCCCCGCGCGAGGTTCGCCTGGTCGCGCATGACGCACGCGGCGAGGAACTCGTGGCCGCCCTGCGTGCGGCCCAAGTCAGGTAGGAGCCTTCTGGTTTGGTTCCCCTCACCTCCGGCCACATTATGAGGAAATTATTTATGCATGTCTCCAATCTTACATAAATTATTAATTCTCTTTGACGGGGGATTTTATTGAGAAGATCTCCCAAATACCTCCTGAACACGCCGCCTCTCGAATTCGTAAGCATGGGGCCAGCACGGGGCAAACGCCGCCCCGGTTGGATGGCTACACTAGAACGGTTGAAGCAACCGGGCAAGAAGGACCGCGCATGAGCGAGAAGGACAACGAGCCGCAGCTCGTACTAGCCGTAGATACCTCGACCGATATGCTGGCCTGCGCCGTGGCCCGCTGGGTGCCCGCGACGGGAGCGGTTCCCGCCGTCGCCGAGGTCCTGGCTTCGAAGGATCACCTCTGCCGTCGCCGCGCCAACGTGGAGCTCGTCACCACGGCTATGGACGCTCTCGCTGCCTGCGGACACACCATGAAGGACGTGGACGCGGTTCTCGTGGGACGCGGGCCAGGGTCGTTCACGGGCGTGCGCATCGGCATCGCCACGGCAAAGGGCCTGGCCTGCGGCCGTGGCTGCGCCCTCTACGGAGCGTCCGCGCTCGACGCCATGGCGTGGTCGGCCTGGGACGTGGGCGTGCGCGGCAAGCTCGTCGTGGTTGGCGACGCCATGCGCGGCGAGGTCTACCCGGGCGTCTACGCCCTGGACGAGAGGGGCGCGCACCGGTGCTTCGCGGCCGAGACCGTGGCCAAGGCGGACGCCTGCGTGGCCGCGCTCGCCGAGAGCCCCGACGCCTCTGAGCTCACCCTCTCTGGCAACGGCCTGCTCAAGTACCGCGCGCGCTTCGAGGCGGCGGGAATCGCCCGCTTCGCGCCCGAGGAGGCATGGTACCCCACTGGCGAGGGGCTCCTGCGCTCCGCCGCCGAGGTCGCGTCCATGCCTCAGGGCTCCCCCCAGACGGGCGACCCCGCCGTGGTCCTGCCCCTCTACACGCGTCTCTCGGACGCCGAGGAGGCGGAGCGCACCCGCCTGGGGCTCAAGCAGCCCCTCTCCGTCGAGCTCACGGGCGTGGACGACGCGCTCGCGGGCATCCACCTGCAGCTGCGTCCCATGACGCTCAACGACGCCTCCGCCGTGGCAGTCCTAGAGGAACGCGTCTACGAGGGCTCGGCCCACACGCCCTGGACCGCGCGGCTCTTCGAGGAGGAACTCTCCCAGTCGGGCCGCAGCTGGTGGGTCGCCCACGACCAGGGGACAATCGTCGGCTTTGCCGGTGGCGTCCTTGCCGGGGCGGACTTCGAGGTCGAGGAGGTCGTCGTAGACGCGCCGCGTCGCCGCGAGAAGATCGCGAGCCGCCTGGTGGCGCGCGTCGCCTATGACGCGCAGATGCTGGCCGCGAGCACCGTCTCCCTCGAGGTCGACGCCGCGAACGAGGCGGCCCGCAGCCTCTACGAGCAGCTCGGCCTTGTCCAGGAGGGCATCCGCCCCGACTACTACGGGCCCGGCCACGACGCCCTGATCCTGCGCGCCGCGCTGCCGCTCGCGGCCGACGCGGGCCAGCCCGAGCGGCCGGAGCCGCACGCCTCGATTCGCCCGTGGCCCCTCACGGCCGCCCCGCGCGACGCCCAGGCGCAGGCCGCGCTCGCGGCGGCCGGCCCGCTCGTGCTCTCGATCGAGTCCTCCTGTGACGAGACCGCCATGGCCGTCACCGACTCGCGCGGCGTGGTCTGCGCGAGTGTCGTGGCCACCCAGATCGACTTCCACGCGCGCTTTGGCGGCGTCGTGCCCGAGATCGCGAGCCGCAAGCACACCGAGGCCATCGTCGGCGTCTTCGAGGAGACCCTCGCCCGCGCCGGCGCCCACTTTGGGGTGGACACGCTCGTGGCCTCGGACCTGGCGGCGGTGGGTGTGACGGCGGGGCCGGGTCTCGTGGGCGCGCTCGTGGTGGGCGTGGCCTTTGCCAAGGGTCTCTGTGTGGGTGCTGACCTCATGCTCATTGCGGTGCAGCACCTCGAGGGTCACCTCATGGCCAACCTCTTCGACACCCCCGACCTCAGGCCGCCCTTCGTGGCGAGCCTCGTCTCGGGAGGCAACACCATGCTCGTGCACGTCCGCGCATGGGGCGACTACCAGGTCCTGGGCACCACGATCGACGATGCGGTGGGGGAGGCCTTCGACAAGGTCGCCAAGGCGCTCGGCCTGGGATACCCCGGCGGCCCCGTGATCAGCCGCCTCTCGGCCCAGGGCAGCCCGCGCGCCATCCGCTTCCCGCGCGCGATGCTGCACAGCGGCGACTACTCGTTTTCCCTCTCGGGCCTCAAGACGGCCGTCATCACCTACATAGAGGGCGAGAACCGCGCGGGGCGGCCCATCAACCTGCCGGACCTCGCGGCCTCCTTCGAGGCCGCCGTCATTGACGTGCAGGTCGCCAAGGCCGTGCGCGCGGTCGAGGAGACGGGCGTGTCGGACTTCTGCGTCGGCGGCGGCGTGGCGGCCAACGCCTCCCTGCGTGCGGCCTACCGTGGGGTGTTCGAGAAGCGCGGCGTGCGCGTGACGGTTCCGCCCTTCTCGGCCTGCGGGGACAACGCGGCCATGATTGGCATCTGCGCCCTGCGCAGCTATAACGCGGGAGTCTTCTCGCCGCTCACCTTGGACGCCAACCCCAATGCCCCTCTCGGCGCCTGGACCTCCCCGGCCGCCCCCGTTCCGCCCATCTGGGAGTAGGCCTCACCTCCGGGTTCTATGGTTTCGCGAGCGTTACGGTGTGAGAATGCGTGGCTCCCTCGTGCCCGCCGTCGCTATTCTGTGCCCTGTGCACGTAACTTTCTCGCATTGAGTTGCAAGGGGGAGGGGAATGGGTCCCCTCCGGTTGCGTGATACGGAAGGGGTCTCGCACCAGACGGAAGGGAACCACCATGACCACCAATGTTTCTGACATGCAGACAGAGCTCATACCGTGCTCGCGAAGGAGCTTCCTCAAGCTCTCGGGACTTACCGCGTTAGGCGTGGGAGGCATGATGGTTCTTGCCGGGTGTGGCCCGGCCGCACAGGATGACACCACAGACACCGGCACATCCGACAAGACCGGAGGCTCCTCCGCAGCCGAGGCCCTCGGCGACGGCACGACCCTGCGCGTGGGCATGGAAGCCGCCTACGCCCCCTACAACTGGCAGGTCTCGGCCGCCGGCGACACCACCATTCCCATAGACAACGTAGACGGCGCCTTTGCCGACGGCTATGACGTGCAGATCGCCAAGAGGATCGCCGAGGCGCTGGGCATGGAGCCCGTCGCTGTCAAGCTGAGCTTCGACGGCCTGGTGAACGCCCTCAACAACGGCCAGATCGACATCATCTGCGCGGGCATGTCCACCACGCCCGAGCGCGCCCAGTCCGCGGACTTCTCCGACTCCTACCTCGACGACGACATCGTCCTCGTGGTCAGGCAGGACTCCCCCTACGCCTCCGCGACCACGCTGGCAGACTTTGCCGGCGCCTCCGTGATGGGCCAGGCGGCGACCCTGCTCGACGACGTCATCGACCAGATTCCGGACGTCAACCACATGACGCCCGCCGAGACCGTACCCCTGGTGGTCGAGAACCTCGCGCGCGGGACCTGCGACGCCATCACCTTCTCCAAGATGAGCGTCCCGCAGCTCCTGGTGAACTACCCCGACTTCGTTCAGCCCTCGCTCACCGACAGCTTCACCGACTCCGTCATGCCGGACAACGCCGCCATAGCCAAGGGCCAGGAGGCCGTCCTCGCCAAGATCAACGAGGCCATCGAGGCTGTCTCTGCTGACGAGCGCCAGCAGATCTGGACCGACTGCATGGAGCGCCAGCCCGCCTAGGCGGCCCTGAAGGCGAATCTGACGGCGCGCCCGACGCTTCGTGCGGGCGCGCCGCACGTGCATGAGGACCTAAGGAGAAAAACATGAGCTCGTCCGTATCACGCGAGCCTGCGGCCGCGAGAAGGCGGCGCCGCCTGGCGTCGTTGCTGCTTGACGACCACCGCTACGTTCTTCTCGGCACGGCCGTCGTGGCCTTTTGTGGCATGCTGCTCTCGAGCAGCCCCCGTCCCGCGATGAGCTTTCTGGCGCATGCGTTCGCCGTCGAGGTGATTTTGTACTACCTGCTCGTCGCCTGGCTCGTGATCTCGGCCGTGGCGCTTGTTAACAAGGCCGTGCGCTGGAAAGACTACGCCACGACCTCGCCCTTTGTGAGATCTGCCGTCCGTCGCGCGCTGCGCATAGGCAGCTACGTGATCTGGGGCATCGTTCTTGTCCTCGTGGTCGATCGCGTGGTCATGGGCGTTGCCTCCGCATGGGCCGTGGCCACCACGGCGAGCACGCGTCCCGAGAAAAGCCTTGAGAGTATCCTCTACCTCCTGTGGCAGGGGCGTCAGACCTTTGTGACCGGCGCCGTGACCACGGTCGAGATCGCCGTCTTTGGCACCGTCATCGCGTTCTTCCTGGCGCTGCTCCTGGTGTTCTGCCGCATCCAGGTCCCCGACCGCTCCGACAACGATCTCGTGCGCTTCCTCAAGGTCACGGGACTCGACTTTGCCAAGGTCTACAGCACCGTGGTGCGCGGCACGCCCATGATGGTCCAGGCGGGCATCATCTTCTACGGGATCTTCGGCCTGATGCGCCTGACCACGCTCAGCGTCACCGAGATAAACGCCCTCTGGTCACCGTTTCTGGCCGGTCTGGTGGTCGTCTCGCTCAACTCCACGGCCTACATGATGGAGGTCCTGCGCGGCGGCATCGAGTCGGTCGACACGGGGCAGATGGAGGCGGCCCGCTCGCTGGGGCTCTCCCAGTGGCAGGCCATGGCGCGCGTGGTCTTTCCTCAGGGCATCAAGTACGCCATCCCCGGGCTCTCCAACGAGCTCGTCATCAACATCAAGGACTCCTCGGTTCTCTCCGTGATCGGTACCTTTGACCTGATGTTTGCCAGCAGGACCGTGGCTGGCATCTACTATCAGAACTTTCAGGCGAACCTCATTGCCGCCGTTGTCTACCTCGTCTTGACCATGGTGGCCTCGGCGCTGCTCTCGCGCTTCGCCCAGCACTTCAACGTGAAGAGCGTGCCCGTCATGGGCACGGCCGGTCACACCATCAAGGCCACGGTCGAGGAGTAGCCATGACTCAGAACACACACGACGTCGCCAACGCCGGCGACGAGGGTGTCACTGCGAACACCCAGCCCATCGTCCGCATCGAGGGGCTGCGCAAGTCCTTTGGCGACAACGTGGTCCTGCGCGACATCGACTTCGAGGTCATGGCCGGCCAGGTGGTCACCATCATCGGTGCCTCCGGCTCCGGCAAGTCGACGCTTCTGCGCTGCATCAACCTCCTCGAGACGCCCGATGCGGGCCACGTGTGGTTCCACGGCAGCGATCTCGCCGCCGAGCGCGTAGACGTCAACCGGCTGCGCGAGAAGATTGGCATGGTCTTCCAGGGCTTCAACCTCTTCAACAACATGAATGTTCTCGATAACTGCACGCTCGCGCCCGTGACCCTCAAGAAGGCGGGCAAGGCAGAGGCCGAGCGTGTGGCGCTCGGGCACCTGGAGACGGTGGGACTCGCCGACTTTGCGCGTGCGGACGTGAATACGCTCTCGGGCGGTCAGAAGCAGCGCGTGGCCATCGCACGGGCCCTGTGCATGAACCCCGACCTCATGCTCTTCGACGAGCCCACGAGCGCGCTCGACCCGGAGATTGTGGGGGAGGTTCTCGAGGTCATGCGCGATCTGGCCGCACGGGGCATGACGATGGTTGTGGTCACCCATGAGATGGCCTTCGCCAAGGAAGTCTCCGACCAGGTCGTCTTCATGGACCAGGGCGTCATTGCCGAGCAGGGCACGCCCGCCAAACTCTTCTCGGCACCCGAGCAGCCGCGCACGCGCGAGTTCCTCTCCCGTTATCTGGAGGGATAGCTCTCCGCCTGTCGCCTTGCGGGGCCTCAAGGGAGGGTGCTACTTCGCGGACCATACCCGAACGCGTACTTTGGTCTCTCTGGGAGCTCAAAACATGCGATAGGGTATGGTCCGCGAAGTAGCACCCGTGCTCCCGTGCTACGATTCTGCCATTGAGGCGTCCCCAGGGAGGTAACATGCAGGACGGATTCGTGAAGGTCTGCGCCGTGACGCCTGAGGTGCGCGTGGCCGACGTGCGGTTTAATGTGGACGCCTGCGTGGAGGCGGTCAACGAGGCGTGCACCGGCGAGGGGGCCATGGTCGTGGTCCTGCCCGAGCTGGCCCTCACGGCTTACACCTGCGAGGACCTCTTCTGGCAGGACGCCCTGCTCGACGCGGTCGAGCGCGGCCTCGCCGACTTCGCCGCGCGCACGTCCGATCTCGACGCCCTCCTGCTCGTGGGCCTTCCGGTTCGCGTGAACGCCAAGCTCTACAACTGCTGCGCCGTGCTCTCGGCGGGCACCATCCTGGGCGTGGTCCCCAAGCGCCACCTGCCCACCTACAACGAGTTCTACGAGGGGCGCCACTTCGTCGCTGGCACGACCGACGTCGTGGGCATCGACCTCGCGGGCCAGCTCGACGTGCCCTTTGGCATGCGTCAGCTCTTCGCCTGCGAGGAGCTGTCCGAGCTCGTGGTCGCGGTCGAGATCTGCGAGGACCTCTGGGTCCCTGAGCCCCCCTCGATCGCCCACGCCCAGGCCGGGGCCACGCTCGTCTGCAATCTCTCCGCCTCCAACGAGCTCGTGGGCAAGGCGGACTATCGTCGCAGCCTCGTCTGCGGGCAGAGCGCCCGCCTCGTCTGCGGCTACGCTTACGCGAGCTCCGGTGCGGGTGAGTCGACGCAGGACCTGGTCTTCTCGGGTCATGACCTCGTGGCTGAGAACGGCCGTCTGCTCGCGGAGGGGGCGTCGTTTCAGGAGGGCCGCGCCGTCTCCGAGCTCGACGTGCGCCAGCTCGTAGCCGAGCGCCGTCGCATGTCCACCTTCGAGACGGCCGCCAGCGCGGTTCAGCGGGGCTACCACGTGAGTCGCTTCTCGCTGGACGTGCGCGAGACGCGCCTCACGCGCTGGGTAGATCCGCACCCCTTCGTGCCCGCCGACGCCGCGCGCCGCGCGGAGCGCTGCGAGGACGTCCTCGCGATTCAGGCGCATGGCCTGGCCAAGCGCCTCGCGCATACGCACGCGCGCCGCGCGGTGGTGGGCGTCTCGGGCGGGCTCGACTCCACGCTCGCCCTACTCGTGGCCGCACGCGCCTTTGACCTGCTCGACCTTGACCGTTCGGGCATCATCGCCGTGACCATGCCCGGCTTTGGCACCACGGACCGCACGCATGACAACGCCTGCAGCCTCTCCGATGCGCTCGACGTGGACCTGCGCGAGGTCAACATCGCCGACGCCGTGCGCCAGCACTTCTCCGACATCGGCCATGACGAGGCGGTCCACGACGTCACCTACGAGAACGCCCAGGCGCGCGAGCGCACGCAGGTCCTCATGGACCTGGCCAACCAGGAGGGCGGCTTCGTCATCGGCACGGGCGACCTCTCCGAGCTTGCGCTCGGCTGGGCCACCTACAACGGTGACCACATGTCCATGTACGCGGTGAACGCGAGTGTCCCCAAGACCCTCGTGCGCCACCTCGTGCGCTACGTGGCCGACACCTGCGGCGAGGAGGAGACCTCCGAGGTTCTCTACGACGTGCTCGACACCCCCGTCTCCCCGGAGCTTCTGCCCGCCAGCGGCGACGGCACGATCTCGCAGCGCACTGAGGACCTCGTGGGTCCCTACGAGCTGCACGACTTCTTTCTCTATGAGGTTCTGCGCCATGGGGCATCCCCGCGCAAGGTGTATCGCCTGGCGTGCCATGCCCTGGGCCAGATCTACGATGACGAGACCATCCTCTCCTGGCTCAAGGTCTTCTACCGGCGCTTCTTCTCCCAGCAGTTCAAGCGCAGTTGCCTGCCCGACGGTCCCAAGGTGGGCTCCGTGGCGGTGAGCCCGCGCGGCGACCTGCGCATGCCGTCCGATGCCTGCGCCACGCTCTGGCTCGCCGAGCTCGAGGAGCTTTAGGGCATCCTCGCCTGCGCCCGAGCACCTCAGGAAATCTAAGCGTCTCTTGTAAGATTTTTTCTATAGAGATGGTATAAGTCGGGACATCTGGGTATTATTTTGAGCGTTGGCTAGAGCGAGGCCAGAGAGGGTCTGGTCTCGCAGAAACGTGCGCCCGCTGGGCGCCTCAAAAGGAGGTTCCTGAACATGACTCTGAAGCCGTTGGGAGACCGCGTCCTCGTGAAGCCCGCACCCAAGGAGGAGAAGACCTCTTCGGGTCTGTACATCTCGAGTGGCGCGCAGGAGAAGCCGCAGAAGGGCGAGGTCGTCGCCGTGGGAGCCGGCAAGCTCGATGACAAGGGCGAGCGCATCGCTGTCGACGTCAAGGCCGGGGACCAGGTCTTCTATGGTAAGTTCGGCGGCAACGAGGTCAAGGTCGACGGCGAGGACTACCTGCTGCTTCGTGCCGATGACATCTACGCCATCATCGAGGACTAAGCCGGTCGCACCCGTTCTGCGAAACCATACTTTGGAGGATTAAGAAATGGCTAAGGACATTCTTTTCGGCACTGACGCCCGTGCCAAGCTCGCCAAGGGCGTGAACACCCTTGCCGACGCGGTGACCACCACGATGGGACCCAAGGGTCGCTACGTGGCCCTGCAGCGCTCCTACGGTGCACCCACGATTACCAACGACGGCGTCTCCGTCGCCAAGGAGATCGAGCTCAAGGATCCCATCGAGAACATGGGTGCCCAGCTGGTGAAGGAGGTCGCCACCAAGACCAACGACGCCGTGGGTGACGGCACCACCACCGCCACGCTCCTGGCCCAGGTCATCGTCAACGAGGGCCTGCGCAACGTGGCTGCGGGTGCCAACCCCATCGCCATTCGTCGCGGCGTGGACAAGGCCGTCGATGCCGTCGTGAACGAGATGAAGAAGTCCGCCCAGGACGTCTCCACCAAGAAGCAGATCGCCTCCGTGGGCACCATCTCTGCCTCCGACCCCGCGATTGGGGCCAAGATTTCCGATGCCATGGACATCGTGGGCAAGGACGGCGTCATCACCGTCGAGGACTCCCAGACCTTTGGCATCGACATCGACACCGTCGAGGGCATGCAGTTCGACAAGGGCTACATCTCCCCGTACTTCTCGACCAACAACGAGAGCATGGTCGCCGAGCTCGACTCGCCCTACATTCTCATGACCGACCAGAAGATCTCCAACATCCAGGACATCCTGCCCATCCTTGAGGCCGTTCAGAAGCAGGGCGCACCTCTGCTCCTCATTGCCGAGGACGTGGACGGCGAGGCTCTGGCCACGCTGATTCTGAACAAGCTCCGCGGCGTGCTCAACGTCTGCGCCGTCAAGGCTCCCGGCTACGGCGATCGTCGCAAGCGCATGCTCGAGGACATCGCCGTGCTGACCGGCGGCCAGGTCGCCATGAAGGAGCTTGGCATCAACCTCACCGACGTCACCGCCGAGATGCTCGGCCGCGCGAAGTCCGTCAAGGTCACCAAGGACGACACCACCATCGTAGGCGGCTCGGGCTCCAAGGACGCCATCGAGGAGCGCATCGGCCAGATCAAGGCCGAGATTGACAACACCACCTCCGACTTCGACCGCGAGAAGCTCCAGGAGCGTCTCGCCAAGCTCTCCGGCGGCGTTGCCGTCATCAAGGTCGGCGCTGCCACCGAGGTCGAGCTTAAGGAGATCAAGCACCGCATCGAGGATGCGCTGCAGGCCACGCGCGCGGCCGTCGAGGAGGGCATCGTCGCCGGCGGCGGCGTCGCGTTCCTGACCGCCTCCAAGGCGCTCGACGGCGTCCAGACCGTCGACGCCGACGAGAAGATCGGCGTGGAGATCATTCGCAAGGCGCTTGAGGCTCCCGTCAAGACCATCGCCAACAACGCGGGCTACGAGGGCTCCGTCGTGGCCGAGAAGATTAAGGGCCTGCCTGAGGGCCAGGGCCTCGACTCCGCGTCCGGTGAGTACGGCGACATGATCGAGATGGGCGTTCTCGACCCCGTCAAGGTCGCGCGCGTCACGCTCCAGAACGCCGCCTCCGTGGCGTCTCTCATCCTCATCACCGAGGCCACCATCACTGACGAACCCAAGGACACCACCATCGAAGAGGCTATCTCAGCGGCGGCTGCCCAGGGCGGCCAGGGTGGCGGCGGCATGTACTAAGGTACTAAGGCCAAGGCTCACCTAGCCGGGTATGCCCCCGGCCTTCCCACGAGAAGCGCGCTTTGCGCAGCTTCTTCTCGGAAGGCCGGGGGCGTTTTTCTGCGTGATGTGCCTGGACCCTTGGCCCATCGAGTGCGCGAAAGCCCGTTGTGGCTCTGAGAAGGCGCTCACGAATTCGGCCCTGGGGCACGGCGGCAAGACGATTGCGCAGGAATCGGGGGCTGGGGCACGTCACAAGGGGCGGTACGTGCCCCAGCCCCCGATTCATGAGCGGTTGGCCGTGATGCGCTTCTCGTTTACAAAAAGAGCCCGGAACCGCAAGGCGGCTCCGGGCTCGGTACGTACTCGATCGAACGAAGACCTATGCGCAGAGAGCCCTGGTGATGCTCGCTGCGGCAGTCTTGCCGGCGCCCATGGCCAGGATGACCGTGGCCGCACCGGTGACGATGTCACCGCCGGCCCAGATGCGCGGGTCGGACGTGCGGCCGTCCTCGTCGGCGAGGATGTAGCCCCACTTGTTGAGCTTGATGTCGCCAATCATCTTGGCGAACGGGTTGGCGTTGGTGCCGATGGCGGAGATGGCCACGTCGCAGGGAATCTCCTCGATGGCACCCTCGATGGGCACCGGGCGCCTGCGACCGGACGCATCGGGCGCGCCGAGCTCCATCTTTTGGACGCGCACGGCGCAGACGCAGCCGTCCTCGCCCTTGACGAACTCGAGCGGGGAGACGAGCGGCATGACCTCGACGCCCTCGGCCTTGGCGTGGTGCAGCTCGGCGCGACGGGCGGGCATCTCCTCCTCGGAGCGGCGATACGCGATGACGGCGCGCTCGGCGCCCAGGCGCTTGGCGGTGCGCACGGCGTCCATGGCCACGTTGCCGCCGCCAAAGACCACGACGTTCGTGCCGTGCTTGGTGGGCGTGTCGTAGGTGGGGAACTTGTTGGCCTTCATCAGGTTCACGCGGGTGAGGTACTCGTTCGCGAAGAAGACGTTGGGCAGGTTCTCTCCCGGCACGTTCAAGAACTTGGGCAGACCGGCGCCCGTGGCCACGTAGATGGCGTCGTAGCCGGCCTCGAAGAGCTCCTCGGCATCCGTGATGCGACCCACGACGCTGTTGAACTCGAACTTGACGCCCAGCTCCTCGAGGCCGTCGATCTCGCGCTTGACGACCGCCTTGGGAAGACGGAACTCGGGGATGCCGTAGACGAGCACGCCGCCGCCGGTGAAGAAGGCCTCGAAGACCGTCACGTCAAAGCCGTTGCGCGCGAGCTCGCCTGCGCAGGCGATGCCGGAGGGGCCGGAGCCCACGACGGCGACCTTCTTGCCGTTCTTGGGGGCCATCTGGGGCTTGGAGGCCAGGTCGGGCTGGTCGCCCAGGAAGCGCTCCAGCTGGCCGATGGCCACGGGGTCGCCCTTCTTGCCGCGGATGCACTTGCCCTCGCACTGGTTCTCCTGGGGGCAGACGCGACCGCAGATGGCCGGCAGCATCGACTCCTCGCGGATGACGTCGAGCCCGCCGCCGAAGTCCTCGTCGCGAATCTTCTCGATGAACTTGGGGATGTTGATGTTGACGGGGCAGCCGTCGACGCAGAGGGGCTTCTTGCAGTCCAGGCAGCGATCCGCCTCGGCGAGCGCCATCTCCTTGGTGAATCCCTTGTCGACCGAGCGGAAGTCGCAGGCGCGCTCGGCGGCCGGCTCCTCGTTGTCTGCGGTGCGCGGGGACTTCATGTTGGGAACAAAGCGACCGTTTATCTGTGGCATGCGCAGTTCGCCTCCTCATAGGCCTTGAGGGCCTGGCCCTCCTCGGTACGGTATGCGGCCTGACGGGCGCGCAGGTCGTTCCAGTCGACCTTGGTGGCGTCGAAGTCGGGGCCGTCGACGCAGGCGAACTTCGTCACGCCGTCGACCTCGACGCGGCAGCAGCCGCACATGCCCGTGCCGTCGACCATGATGGGGTTGAGCGACGCGGTGATGGGGGTCCCGTACTTCTCGGCCGTGAGGGCGGAGAACTTCATCATGGGCACGGGGCCCACGCAGAAGACGTGGTCGACGGCCTTGGCCTCGAGCAGTCGCTCGAGCGGCGCGGTGACGACGCCCTTCTCGCCATAGGAGCCGTCGTCTGTGGTGATGTGAACGTGATCGTCGTCGAGGACCTCGCGGAACTGGTCCTCGAGCAGGAGCAGGTCCTTGGTGCGGGCTCCCATGATGGCATGGACCTCGTGGCCCGTGGCCTTGAGCTGGCGCGCGACGGGAAAGGCGATGGCAAGGCCCACGCCGCCGCCGATGACGGCCCACGTGCCCTCGCTCATCTCGGTCGGGCGGCCCAGGGGACCGGTGACGTCGGTGAGGTAGTCCCCCTCCTCAAAGGAGGAGAGCATCTCGGTCGTCTTGCCGATCACCATGAAGATGAACTCGACCCAACCCTCCTCGGCGTTCCAGTCCGCGAACGTGAACGGGACGCGCTCGCCCGTCTCGTTGGCGCGAATCATGAGGAACTGGCCGGCGTGAGCGTGCTTGGCCATGCCGGGTGCCTCGATGCGGAACTTGAACACCTTCTCCGAGAACTGTGTCTTATCGAGGATCTTGTACATTAACCGAACTCCTCTCCTGCCTCACATGCCCATGCCAAAGGCCCGCCCACTCCCCCCGAAGCGGTTGCGGCAGCGTGACCAAACGGCATTCTACATAGCAAATTATACGCTCACGCCCGCATATTTCTTTGGGGCCAGACGAGAAGATCAGAACTTATCTGAGGGGGGTCCCGTGGTGAGAAGGTCCTGCGTTACGTCGCAGGCGCGCGCGACCGCGGCCTCGAAGTCGGCGAGAAAGTCGCCCTTGAGCTCGCGCAGGACGTAGTCGGCCACGCCCATGCGCCCGGGCGGCCGTCCGATGCCCAGCTGCACGCGAACGAAGTCGCGGCTGCCCAGCTTGTCGGCAATCGAGCGCAGGCCGTTATGGGCGTTGAGGCCTCCCCCCACCTTCACGCGCACCTCGCCGGTCGCGAGGTCGACCTCGTCGTGGATGACCAGAATCTGCCCCGGCATGACGCGATGGGCGCGCGCGAGCTTGGAGAGGGGCCCCCCGCTCGTGTTCATGTAGCTCATCGGCTTGGCGAGAAGGACCGTGCGCACCTCGCCGTCCGCGTCTTTCCAGTCGAGCGCGGCGACCTGCGCGCCCGCCTCGCTCTTCCAGTAGCGCACGGCATGACGCTGGGCCAGGGCGTCCACCACGGCAAAGCCGGCGTTGTGGCGCGTGTGCGCGTACGCGGCGTCGGGGTTGCCGAGACCGCAGACGATCATGAGGGGGCGGCTCTGGGACATGGGGCCTCTCTTGCGGGCGGCGTGCTCGTAATGGGAAAAGGGGCCGCCCGAAGGCGGCCCCTGACGCGCGAACTAGAGGTTGAGGTTGCCGCCGAAGATCTCGGAGACGGATTTGCGCAGGTAGACGCTGTTGATGGCCTCGGCGAGCTCGTTGGCGACCGAGATCATCTTGATCTTGGAGCCGGGCTTGTTGGCCTCGTCGCACGGGATGATGTCGGTGACCACGCACTCCTCGATGGGGGCGTTTTGCAGGCGCTCGAGCGCCTCGCCGGAGAAGATGCCGTGGGTGGCGGAGACGTAGATGTCGCCGGCGCCCATGTCCTTGAGCTTGCAGACCGACCCGCACAGGGTGCCCGCCGTGTCAATCATGTCGTCGTTGACGATGCAGGTCTTGCCCTTGATGTCGCCGATGATGCCCATGACCTCGGACGTGTTGTGTCGGGGACGGCTCTTGTGGGCGATGGCCACCTCGCAGCCCAGGTAGTCGGAGAGCTTCTTGGCGGCCTTGGCGCGACCCATGTCCGGGGAGACCACGACGGTGTTGTCCCAGTCGAAGCCCTTCCCCTTGAAGTAGTCCCCCAGGAGGTAGAGGGCCGTGAGGTGTGTCACGGGGACGTCGAAGAAGCCCTGGATCTGGCCCTGGTGCAGGTCGATCGTGATGACCTGGTCCACGCCGGCGGCCTCGAGGAGGTTGGCCACGAGGCGCGCGGTGATGGGCTCGCGCGCGGCGGCCTTGCGGTCCTGGCGGGCGTAGCAGTAGTGGGGGAGCACGGCGGTGAACTTGGAGCAGGAGGCGCGCTTGGCGGCGTCCGTGGCGATGAGCGTCTCCATGAGGAGGTCGTTGACGTTCTCGCCGGCGAGCGACTGGATGAAGAAGACGTCGTCGCCGCGGACCGACTCGTCGTAGCGGGCGTAGATCTCCCCGTTGGCGAACTTCTCGATCTTGAGGCCCTGGAGCTCGAGGTGAAGGATGTCCGCGATCCTCTGGGAGAGCCCGGGGTTGCCCGTGCCGGTGTAGAGTTTGATCTCCTTCTTCAGAGGAATCGGTTCACACAGGTTCTCGTACATCTACGCGTTGTCCCTTCTCAGCCGGTCGAGTCGCTTGGCAGCGTACCCCTCTACTATGCGCTCCTCGTTGCGCTCAAGGGCGAGCGCGCCCGAGGGAACGTCGTGCGTGATGCAGGAGCTGGCGCCTACGAGCGCGCCGTCGCCGATGGTGACGGGGGCGACCATCATGGTGTCGGAGCCCACGAAGACGTCGTTGCCGATGGTGGTGCGGTGCTTGTGGACGCCGTCGTAGTTGCAGGTGATGGAGCCCGCGCCGATGTTGACGCCCGAGCCCATGGTGGTGTCGCCGATGTAGGAGAGGTGGGGGACCTTGGAGCCCACGCCGATGGTGGAGTTCTTGATCTCGACGTGCGTGCCCACGTGGGCACGGTCGAGCAGGTGCGCCCCGGGGCGCAGGTAGGCGCGCGGCCCCACGGTGACGTTCTTCTCGATGGTGGCCTGGATGCCCACGGTCTCCTCGACGGAGCTGCCGTCGCCCACCGAGCAGTCGGTGAGGCGGGTGTTGGGGCCCACGACGCAGCCCTCTCCCACGTGGGTCTGGCCCCAGAGCATGGTCTGGGGGAGGAGCTCGGTGTCGCGCCCCACGGTGGCGTCGGGCCCCACCCAGACGAGCGAGGGGTCGAGCATGGTGACGCCCTCGGCCATGAGGCGCTCGTTCGTGCGATCGCGCGCGATGCAGGAGAGCTGGGCGAGCTGGGCGCGCGAGTTCACGCCGAGAAGCTCGTTGGTGTCGGTGGCCTCGATGGCGCTCACGCGCTCGCCGTGTGCCTGCAGGATCTCGACCATGTCGGTGAGGTAGAGCTCGTGCTGGGCGTTGGCGCAGGAGAGCTCGCTGATGTGCGCGGCGAGGGTGGCGGCGTCGAACGCATAGAAGCCGGGGTTGCAGGAGCGTAGGTTCCGGTCCTGCTCGGGGCTGCAGTCCTTCTGCTCGATGATGCGCGCGACGGAGCCGTCCGCAGCAAACTCGAGGCGACCGTAGCCGGTGGGGTCCTCGGGAACCCAGGTGAGCATGGCCTCTGCGGCACCCTCGCGCTCGACGGAGTCAGCGAGGCGTCGGATGGTGTCGGGCTCCACGAGGGGTGCGTCGCCGTAGAGAACGACGAGTGTCCCCTGCGTGAGGTGCGCCTCCCCGAGGGCGACCTTCACGGCGTGGCCGGTGCCCCGGCGCTCGGCCTGCTCGACGAACTCGATGTCCTTCTCGGCGGCAAGACAGTCGCGCACCTCAGAGGCACCATGGCCCACGACCACGACGATGCGCTCGGCGCCGGCCGCGCGCGCGGCGCGCGTGACCCACGAGACGAGCGGACGGTCGAGGAGATTATGAGTGACCTTGGGGTGGCGGGACTTCATGCGCGTTCCCTCGCCGGCAGCGAGGATAATCGCGGTCATGGGCATTGGTGTGATCCTCCAATAACGTATGTCCCAGCAGGAATCACCCTCATACTAGCGCACGGGACGCCCGCTCTAGGAGAGGAGCCGCCCCTTCCTTCAGATTACCTCGGTTCCCGTCGCCTGGCAGCGCTGAACCAGATCGGCGCTCAGCTGCCCATCCGAGACGATGGCGTCGACGTCCTCGAGGTCGCAGACGGTAAACGTGCTGCGCCGCCCGAGCTTCGAGGTGTCCATGAGCATGATGACCTGCTCGGCCTGGTGGATGCAGGCCTGCTTGAGCTCGCACTCCTCGTCGGAGCCACAGTAGAAGGTCCCGCTCTCGCTCACGCTGGTGACGCCAATGAAGGCCTGGTCGAAGACGAGTGAGTTGATGCTGCGGATGGTGCTGCTGCCCGACAGGCTCATGCTGTAGCGGTTGAGGTGGCCGCCCGGGACGATGACGCTCGGCTTCTCGAGGCGCGCGAGCTCAGAGAGGCACGAGATGCCCGTCGTGAAGACGATGAGCCTCTCGTCCGGGAGCGCGCCGGCCAAAGCCGTGGTCGTGCTGCCCGAGTCGAGGAAGATCGTGGTGTCAGAGCGTACGAGCGAGGCGGCCTTCTCGGCGATGGCGATCTTTGCGGTGACGTTGCGCGTCTGTCGTGCGGCAAGAAGGTCGTCGGTTCCCACGGCGTAGCCCACCGAGCGCGCGCCGCCATGCACGCGGATGAGGCGGCGCTCGTCGTCGAGGGCCTTGAGGTCGGTGCGCAGCGTCATCTCGGAGACGTCGGGCAGCTCATGCTTTATCTGCGCAAACGTCACGCTGCCCTCCGTGTTGGTGAGCAGGACGATTTTCTCGCGACGCTCGTTCATGTCCAGGCTCATGGGGTCGTCCTTTCAGGCAAAAGGGAGGCTGCTCCCATCGTCGCACAAATGCGGGGTCTGCGCGCCGGCAGAGTGGCAGGACAACTCCCCATTCCACGAAGGCGAGGGGAGCGTCCCATCGAGCGTGCGGGACGATCCCCTCGCCTGAGGCCCTGTGGTGCGGGGTGAAGCCTTACCCCTCGTCGGGCCAGTTGGAGAGAAGGAAGCGCTCGGCCTCCGGATTCCACAGCCCGTTGTGGGCGTCGACGATGTCGGCGAGCGTGGTGAAGCGCTCGTCTCCGGTCTTCTCACCCTGGGCGCGCAGCTCGTCCAGGGCGATGAGCGGCAGCGTGATGTGGGTGTAGATGAGCTTCTTGCCTCCGGGGATCTTGGGCAGGGTCAGCGTGGCGTCGGGTGCCGCGTCGAGGCCGCCGATGTGGGTCACCATGACGGCGGGGTCGAGGCGCCCGTCCGCCGTGAGCTCGAGCGACTCGATCATGTCGTCGGTGTTGCCCCCGGTGGTGCCCATGACGTGCGTTGAGTTGTAGTGCACGTCATAGAAGTTCATAGGTGCCGAGAAGTTCTTGTCGGTGGGGCCGGCAAAGAAGTTGAGGCAGCCGTCGCGCCCGAGGATCGCGCTGCACAGCGTCACGACGGGTGCGACGGGAGCGTAGCAGAGCACGTCGTCGTAGCCCTTCCCGTCCGTGATGGCCCGCAGGAGGCCGGCAGGGTCGTCCGTCTCGCCGGTGTTCGCGAAGTGCACCTCGACGCCCTCCTCGGCCTTGATGGTGGCGGGGTCGAAGAGCTGGGCGGCGCGGTCGAGGCGCTCCTGGTTGATGTCGGCAACGGTCAAGATGGCCGGCTTGCGGCCGCAGTGAAGCGCATAGGTGATCGCGCCCAGGCCCATGGGAGCCATGATCATGGGCCCGCTCGCTGGTTGGCTTATCAAGCGTTGGGACGCGTGGGCCAAGACCTGGACACCCGCCGGCTTCGAGATGCTCGTGGACAACTTCTCGCTTGGCATCATCGGTCTCCTGCTGACCATCTTTAGCTTCTTTGCCGTGGGACCCTTCATGGGAGCGATCCTTACCGTCCTCATGGCGGGCGCGCAGATCCTTGCCGAGCACGGCCTGATGCCGCTTCTGGCCGTCTTCATTGAGCCCGCCAAGGTGCTCTTCCTCAACAATGCCATCAATCACGGCATCTTCAGCCCCATCGGCATGCAGCAGGTCGAGGAGGCCGGCCGCTCGATCATGTACATGCTCGAGGCCAACCCCGGCCCCGGCTTGGGCGTTCTTCTTGCCTATGCCCTCTTTTGCAAGGACGACAGCACGAGGCAGTCTGCCCCCGGTGCCATAATCATTCACTTCTTTGGGGGCATCCACGAGATCTACTTCCCCTACGTGCTCATGAACCCCAAGGTCATCATCGCCCCCATCGTGGGCAACGCCTGCGCCATCCTGTGGTTCTCCCTGACGGGATGCGGCCTCGTCGCCCCGGCGTCTCCCGGCTCGATCATCTCGTTCATCGCGATGTGCCCGGCCGACAAGATCGTGTTCACGCTCATCGGCGTGGCCATCGCCGCCGGCGTCTCCTTCGTCATCGCCATGCCGATCGTGCGCACGGCCGACGTGAAGATCGAGGGTACGGACGAGGCGGGCTTTGAGCTTCCCCGGACCACCGTCGATCCCACGGCCGTTCTTGCGGGCGTCTCCACCGTCGTGTTCGCCTGTGACGCGGGCATGGGCTCCTCCGCCATGGGCGCCACCCGCTTTGGCAAGCGCATCCAGCAGCTGAGACCTGACATCACGGTCGTGCACAGCTCCGTCGACGAGGTCCCCTCCAACGCGGATGTGGTCGTGTGCCAGAAGGCCCTTGCCGAGCGCGCCCGTCAGAGCTCTCCCGCGAACGCTCAGATCGTCGTCATCAACAACTTCATGAAGGACCCCGCGCTTGACGCGCTGGAGTCCCAGCTTACCGTTAACGTGGCCGAGCAGCCCGCCGCCAAGGCGGCAACCGAGGCAGCCTCCGCAGCCATTGCCACAGACGTCAAGGTCGCCGACAAGGTCATGGTCCCCGAGGGAGTCCGCCTTGGCCTGACGGGCACCGATCGCGAGGAGGCCGTGCGCGCCTGTGGCCAGGTCCTCGTCGAGCAGGGATGCGTCGACGAGGAGTATGTGGAGGCCATGGTCGAGCGCGACCGCGAGGTCTCGGTCTACATCGGCAACGGCGTCGCCATCCCGCACGGCACGAACGAGGCCAAGCGCCACATCAAGAGGACGGGTGTGGTGGCCCTGCAGTACCCGAACGGCATCAAGTTCGCGGACGGAACCGCCTACGTCCTCTTTGGCATTGCCGGCCTGGGCGACGAGCACCTGGAAATCCTTGCCAAGATCGCAAGTGCCTGCGGGGACGAGAAAATGGCCTCCGCACTGAGCACCTCGACGAGCGTCGATGATTTCCTGAGGATCCTGAACTAGAGGAAACCGCGTGAGGCCCCGTCGCGAGATGACGCACGCGGCGGGGCCTTTTTCATGAGAATGCATGCTGAGACGTCGCGCCGTTTGCGAGATGGCAGGGGTAGTAGGATTCGAACCCACATTCCGGGCACCAAAAACCCGTGTCCTAGCCATTGGACGATACCCCTGTGTGCCGTGCGACAGCAGGATTGTAACAGAGGCAGAGGCTATGTCTCGTCTCGCGTCTCGAGACTCGTGCTGAGCAGGGCGTCTACGAGCTCGACGTCTTGGGGGTCGTGCGAGCCAAGGGGAAGGCCGCAAGCCTCGAAGAAGTGGCTGCCCGCGAACTGGCGGGCGCGGAAGGACTCGTGAGCGCCGTCATCGAGATAGCGGACGCGACTTCGGCAGTCCGTGGTCCCGCAGAAGAGGATGCCGCGCGTGCGTACGTAGGACAGATAGATCTCATCGTCGCTCCAGAGCAGGGCACCTGCGAGCCCCTCGAGCTCGTAAGCCACGGCATAGCCCTGCCAGGTAATGGTGCGCAGACGTGCGTAGCGATCGAGCAGGGAGGCCATGCGGGTCACGCGGTGCAGCGTGGAGTGCGCGTCGACGAGAAGCGCATCGTCTGTCACATGGAGCCTGAGCCCCCGAAGCTTCTCAAGGGCAGCCGTTCGCTGCGCCCCCTCGAGAAGTACGGCGGGAATGGAGAGCTTGAGAGAGTCGTCCGAGAAGAGCTCCAGAGCCGAATGGGCCTCGGGAGAGCTGAAGGCGGGCGAGGCGCGCAGGATGAGCGAGTCGTGCGCGTGCTGGACGTGGCACTCCATACCCTGCTGAGAGAAGCTCTCTCGCATGGCGTCGGCCCGCTCGTTTTCTGCGGCCCTCGAGGAGGAGAGGATCTCGCGGGGCTGTCCCATGCGAAGGAGATAGAGATCGAAGAGGGGGACGGGACGTTCGACCGCATCGAGGGACGTGGGATAGTAGACCGTCCTGCGAAAGAACTCCGAGACGGCCCGCCTGCGTCCCGCGGCCTTTTCGTAGAGTTCCACGAGGGTGCCTCCCGTGGCGGGTCCCGAGGTGGAACCCTCTCGAATCCCCACGATTCCATCGGCCACGTAGGGAGGAAAGTCTCCCTCCTCGACGCGAATCACGGCGACGCCTCGCCCGTCGTCCGTGGGGTCTGCGAGGAAGCGCACGTCGAAGCGGGGGACGGGGGAGACATGCCTGCGACAGAGCTCGCCAATGGTCTGGCTGAGGTCTGCGGAGGGGCGGGAGAAGGGGCAGACGGACTTGTCGGCGTCAGCGATGCCGATGACGATCCATCCGCCGCGCGAGTTGGAGAACGAGGCGATGATCTTGGGAATCTTGCGCCGTACCGAGGCCGTCCAGGCGACCTTGAACTCGAGCGCAAAGCCCTCCTCGGCATCCCGCAGCTGGGAGAGATCCTCCCGGCGCACCTCGGCGAGCTCCTTGGGGGCTTCGCCTGCGTCATGAAACGGGCTGAACATGTCTGTGTCCTTCCGCGACTCGGCCTTTGGACATGAGAGCCGAGGGGCCTTGCTACAGCTCCAGACGGTCGAAGGCGACGCAGATGGCGTCGAGCAGCAGCACCGCGAAGGTCTGTGCGTCGTTCATCGTGAAGGCCGCCTTGCCTACGGGCAGCTCGACGCGGGCGGCGCGCGGATTGGTCGAGGAGCTCTGAATGGCGGTCTGCAGCCTCAGCGGGAGCGTGTCGGTGTCGTCGAGCGCAACGTTGCCCACGCCGGCAGCCTCGCCTGCGGGCAGCGGGGTGGACGAGAGCACGATGAGCGCGCGCGTCTCGGCGCTAGCGTCGGCGGGAGCGTCCACGAGCTCGATGCCGCAGTTCTCGACCGTGGCGTGGGCGAGGTTCCAGATGCGCCCGGCGACGTTGCGTGAGATGGGGTCGCTGGCGGTGATGGCGATGCCGGCGTCCTCGAGCACGCTGGCGGCGCGGGCGAACCCGATGCCACCCTGGGGATGCGGTCCCGCGGCGGGCTTTCCGGCCCAGACGTGGCGCAGCCGCTCGATGGCATCGAAGGTGTCGGGGAAGGCCATGCCGTCCGCGAGCGCGCCGACGCTCTCCTGGAAGAGCTTCACGGCCGCCTCGGTGTGGACGCCGTAGACGCCGTCGGACTCACCGCAGGAGAACCCCAGGATGTTGAGGCGCTCCTGCAGCTGATGGACGTCGTTGCCGTGAAAGTTGGGAAGGCGCAGGTAGAGTGTGCGGTCTCCCAGCTGGTAGCACTCGTCGACGAGCGTGGCCCACGTTGGTGCGTCCACGACCTCGCCGAGCGGGAGGTCGTGGTCAAGGCGAAAGCGCGCCACGGCCGTGGCGGTGGAGTGGCCGAAGAGCTTCTCGGCGCGCTCGTGTGCGTCCATCTTGTAGCTCAGCGAGCCCAGGCGCTCCTGTATGTCCTCGACGGCAGCACCTGATGCCCCCTCGTGAATTACTTCCATGTTGCCTCTCCTGTAGTGGGTGGGGTGGGGGCGGACCTAGTCCGCGCGCTCCACGAAGAAGTCTGCCATAGAGCAGAGCAGGCCGCACGCCTCAGCCGTGATGTGGCCTGCCTCGGCGAGCGCACGGGACTGCTCGGCGGCGGCGTCGGCGCGCTCACGGGCGAGCGCGCGGCACCGCCCGAGGCCACCGCCGCGCCCGATGAGATCGACGGCACGTGCGAGCTCTTCCGCGCTCGTGGTCTGGCTGCCGAGAAGCGCCACGAGCTCCGCGCGCTCGGAGCTCGCCAGATGCTCGAGCGCCCAGACGACGGCGAGCGTGCGCTTGCCCTCGGTGACGTCCGAGCGGAAGTCCTTGCCCTGGATTTGGGGGTCACCGACCAGATTGAGCAGGTCATCGGTCAGCTGGAAGGCCGCCCCCGCCGCGAGGCCAAGCTCGAAGAGCCCCTGGGCCGCAACCTCCGAGCCGCCCGCGGCAAGCGCGCCCGCACGCAGCGGAATCGCCGCGGAGTACCACGACGTCTTGCTGTCGACCATGTAGAGGTAGTCGGCGGAGGTGACGTCCCAGCGCTCGTCGCGCGCCCAGCCCAGGTCGAGGGCCTGTCCCTCGAGGGTGTGGCGCTCCATGCGCACGAGCTCGCCCAGCACGCGCAGGCGGCGCTCGGGCTGGAGCGACTCGTCGTCGAGCACGACCTCGAAGACGCGGGCCAACGCGAGGTCGCCCGCGTTGAGGGCGCACCCCGTCCCCTCGCTCACGTAGAGGCAGGGCTCGCCGCGTCGCAGCTCGCTCTTGTCGGCGATGTCGTCGTGGATGAGCGCGGCGCTCTGGAAGAGCTCGATGGCCACGCCGCAGGAGAGCGCGTCGGCGGCCCGACCGCACACGGCCTCGGCGCCGAGCAGCGCGAGCACGGGGCGCACGCGCTTGCCGCCGGACGCGGTGAAGCGCTCGAGCGGGGCGTAGAGGTAGCGCTCGAGGTCATCGGCCGTGCCCCCGTCCGCCTTGGCGAGCGGGTGTGCGACCGTTCGAGTGAGGGCCTCCTCGACGACGGGGAGCTTCTGGGCGAGATAGCCGACAAACGCGCGCGAGCGTGCGGACGGTGCCTGCGTCATGGGCGTCCGCACCTATCCCTCGTAGCCGTCGGGGTTCGTGGACTGCCATCTCCAGGAGTCGTGGCACATGTCGTCGATGTCGTAGCGCGCCTTCCAGCCCATCTGAGCCTTGGCCTTGGAGCAGTCGGCGTAGTTCGACGTGACGTCGCCCGCGCGGCGGGCCTCGATGACGTAGGGAATCTCCTTGCCGCAGGCGCGGCCGAAGGCGTGGATGATCTCGAGGACCGAGGTGCCGCGACCGGTGCCCAGGTTGAAGACCTCCACGCCGGTGCGGCCGTTCATCCAGGCGAGCGCGGAGGCATGACCCGTGGCAAGGTCGCAGACGTGGATGTAGTCGCGCACGCCGGTGCCGTCGGGCGTGTCGTAGTCGTCTCCAAAGACGTGGACGGCGTCGAGCTTGCCAATGGCGGTCTGGGCGACGTAGGGCACGAGGTTGTTGGGGATGCCCTTGGGGTCCTCGCCCATGAGCCCCGAGGGATGCGCTCCGATGGGGTTAAAGTAGCGCAAGAGCACGACGTTCCACTCCGGGTCGGCGGTGTTGAGGTCGGTGAGGATCTGCTCGATCATCCACTTGGTCCAGCCATAGGGGTTGGTCGCCGGCTTCTTGGGGCTGGCCTCGGTGAGGGGCAGGGAGTCAGGGTCGCCGTAGACGGTGGCGGAGCTCGAGAAGATGATGGACGTGCAGCCATGCACGCGCATCACGTCCACGAGGGTGAGCGTGCTGCCGATGTTGTTGGCGTAGTACTCGATGGGCATGGAGACGGACTGGCCCACGGCTTTGAAGCCCGCGAAGTGAATCACGCGGTCGATGTGGTGGGCGTCGAAGATCTTGGTGAGAGTCTCGCGGTCGTTGACGTCCGCCTCGTAGAAGGTGAGGTTGGCCGCCGCCTGCTCGCCCACGATGGTCGCGATGCGGTCGAGGACCCTGGCGGATGCGTTGGAGAGGTCGTCGACGATGACGACCTGGTAGCCATCCTGGAGCAGCTCGACGACCGTGTGGCTGCCGATGAACCCGGCACCGCCGGTGACAAGCACGCAGGTGTCAGCGGGGGCGATCTTCTCGCTCATGGGAGTCCTTTCGGTTGGGACGCGCAAACTAACAAAAGAGTATACGACCTGCGTGTGTTCGTCGCGTGCGATGCGAGGGGCTGCTGGTCTGGCTAGACTGATTCTGTCAAGGGAGCGGCAGTCTGCCGGCCATGCGAGACGGGAGCGCGACGTGGCCAAGGACGCCAAGCAGTTCGCCCTGGACATGCATCGGAAGTGGCGCGGCAAGATCGAGGTCGTGAGCCGGGCCGCCATCACCACGCCCGAGGTGCTGGCCGTGGCCTACACGCCGGGCGTCGCCCAGCCGTGCCTTGAGATCCAAAAGGCCGTTGATGAGTCCTATGCCTACACGCGCCGGGCCAACCTCGTGGCCGTGGTCACGGACAGCTCGGCGGTGCTCGGCCTGGGAGACATTGGCCCCGAGGCCGGCATGCCGGTCATGGAGGGCAAGTGCGCCCTGTTCAAGACCTTTGCCAACGTGGACGCCTTCCCTTTGTGCATTCGCTCCCATGACGCGGACGAGATCGTGCGCACCATTGAGCTGCTCGCTGGCAGCTTCGGTGGCATCAACCTGGAGGATATATCGGCGCTGCGCCACTTCGAGATAGAGCGCCGCCTGCGCGAGGTCTGCGACATCCCCCCGTCTTTCACGACGATCGGCATGGGACGGCAGTTGTGAGCTGCGCCGCGTTGATCAACGCATGCCGCCTCACGGGGCGCAAGATGGACACGGCGCGCTCCATGGCACCTGACCCCATCGTCTTTGCCTGCGCGAACCCCGTGCCCGAGATTATGCCCACCGAGGCCCTGGTCGCCGGTGCCGCCGTGGCCGCGACGGGTCGCTCGGATTTCCCGAACCAGATCAACAACGTGCCGGCGTTTCCGGGCATCTTCCGCGGGGCGCTCGACGTGCGTGCCTCAGTCATAAACGACGGGATGGTGGAGGCTGCCGCCTATGCCATCGCGGATCTGGTGGACGATGCGTATCGTGCCTCCGACTATGTGATTTCGGGCGTCTTCGACGAGCGCGTGGCCCCATCCGTCGCCGCCGCGGTCGTCGACGCCGCGTGCAGGACGGGCGTGACGCGGGCGTAGGGTTTGAGAGCTCGTTTTTACGAGGGCTACTTTGCCGACCATACCCGAACGCCCGATTCAGGGTCAGAATCGACCCCGATTAGGCGTTCGGGTATGATTGCTCGAGTGGCTACCCCACCGTCTCCGTGTATCGTGAGGAAGCTTGAGGGAGCGGCCGTGAGAGTGACGATGAAGCCGGGCGAGGACCCGGCGGAGTATCGCGCCTGCGCGCGCAAGAAGCGCTATGCGAGCCGCGTGGAGGCGATCAAGGCCGCCGAGCGCAGCTCAAAGCGCAGGGACGCCCCCAAGATCTTCGTCTACGAATGCTCCTACTGCGGCGGCTGGCACCTCACGCATCGGCGGCCCAAGAAGTAGGGCGCACTTTGGGGCGGGCCTATGCCTCGTGCGGGGCGGCCATGGTATGACGTGCCTCGAGGGACGCGGAAAGCTTCTTCGCAGGCCGCTGGGGCGCGCGGTTCACGATGACGATGCCCGCGCTCACCATGACGAGGGCAATCGCAGCCACGACGGGATCGAGCACGTGGGCCTCGCCCAGCAGAAGCGCGGAGAGGATGACGCCGGCGACGGGGTTGATGAACCCAAAGACCGCCACGCGCGAGACGGGGTTGCAGGCGAGCGTTATGGTCCACAGCGAGTAGGCCGCCGCCGAAATGAATCCCAGGTAGACAAAGAGTGCCACGGCGGGCAGGGGGCGTGCGGGGTCGACGGGAGCCACGTGTCCGCCAAGTCCCAGGCCACAGGCCAGCATGACGGCGCCCGCCAGGGCGAACTGCCAGCCGCTCAGGAGCACGGGGTCATGGTCAGCCGAGAAACCCTTGGCCAGGTTGCTCGAGACTGCCGCGCAGACCGTGGAGAGCAGCACGAGGCCCTCGCCGCCCAGCGAGAAGGACAGACCCGCCCCCGGCGCGCCCACGATGTTGACCAGTATCACTCCGGCGAAGCCAACGGCGCAGCCCAGGACCTTGCGGCTCGTGAGGCGCTCCGTGCGAAACACGATGGCGGCGAGAAGGACGCAGAGCAGCGAGTTGCTCGCCTCTATGATCGAGCTCGTTACCCCCGAGGTGCGCGAGAGGCCGATGTAGAACAGGCTGTACTGCGCGATGGTCTGGAAGAAGGCGAGTGCGCCGATGGCGTGCCAGTCGCGCCTTTTGGGTACGAGGGCGTGTCCGCCTGCCATGCTCGTGCCCACGATTACCATGACGCCCGCTAACAGGAAGCGCGCCCCCGCGAACGCGATGAGCGACGCGAGGTCAGACGATTGGATTCCAAACAGCTCGTAGCCGATTTTTACGCAGGGGAAGGCCGATCCCCACAAAAGGCAGCTCACTGTGCACGCGGCCAGCACGCCCGGTGTTGTCGACAAGGACTTCTGAAACTTCGTGGTGCCCACTCCCAAAACGTAAAACTGAGGCTCTTCAGTCAAAGTGTAACCTAACAAAGTGTCTGATATACCTTATAAAAAGTAAGATATAGCACGTGCACATGAGCTTCTTATCGGGGATGCCCCTCGTCGCGGCACGTCGCTGACGAGAATCGCGCGCACTCGAAGCTGAAAACCCTTCGGAGGCTGCGGCCGCGGCCCCCGATAGCTACGCCGTGAAGTAGTCCACGCCGCCCTCGATGAGGGGCTGGTAGGAGTTGCCGGGCACGTTCTGGTAGAGCCCGCGTCCGCTGCGCTCGCTGTGGCCCATCTTGCCGAGCACGCGCCCGTCGGGGCTCGTGACGGCCTCGATGGCCAGGACCGAGCCATTGGGGTTGACGTCGAGCGCCATGCCGGGCTGGCCGTTTTCGTCCACGTACTGCGTGGCGATCTGCCCCCTGGCGGCGAGCCTTGCCACGAGCTCAGGAGATGCCACGAAGCGACCCTCGCCGTGGGATATCGCCACGTTGTGGACGTCACCGACCTCGCAGCGAGAGAGCCAGGGCGAGAGGTTCGAGGCCACGCGGGTGCGCACCAGACGGCTCTGGTGGCGGCCGATGGTGTTAAACGTCAGCGTGGGGCAGGTCTCGTCCATCGGGCGGATGTCGCCAGAGGGGACCAGGCCGAGCTTGACGAGCGCCTGGAAGCCGTTGCAGATGCCCAGCATGAGGCCGTCGCGGCTCTGCAGGAGGTCGCGCACGGCCTCGGTGATCTCGGGGGCGCGGAAGAACGCGGTGATGAACTTGGCGGAGCCGTCGGGCTCGTCTCCGCCGGAGAAGCCCCCGGGGAGCATGACGATCTGGCTCTGGCCGATCAGGCGCGCGAGCTCATGGGTGCTCTCGGCGACGCTCGTGGGCGTGAGGTTGTTGATCACGAGCACGTGGGGCTCGGCACCGACGCGCTCGAAGGCTCGGGCGGTGTCGTATTCACAGTTGGTGCCGGGGAAGACCGGGATCACCACGCGCGGATGCGCCACGTGAAGGACGGGCGTGGGACGCGTGGCCCCCTGCGCCGTGAGGTCAAACGAGACGCGCTCGACCTTCTCGCCAGGCGCTCGGTACGGGAAGACCGGCTCCAGGGCGCCCTCCCAGGCCTCCTGCAGCTTACAAAGGTCGATGCGCTCCTCGTCGACCACGAGCTCGTAGGCCTGGGTCGTGGTGCCAAATTGGGAGAGCGCGACGTTGCGGGCGACCTCGGGCAGCGCGGCGTCGTCGGAGAGCTCCACGAGAAAGCTGCCGTAGGAGGGACAGAAGAGGGCCTGCGCGCCAAAGGCAGGAGCCACCTCCAGGCCCAGGAGGTTGCCCACACACATCTTGAACACGGCCTCGGCGGCCCCGCCGTAGCCGACCGTGGAGACGCTCAGCGCATCGCCGCGCGCGATCATGTCCTCGACCAGCGAGAACGTGGCCAGAAGCGCATCGGAGTCGGGCGTGAGGCCGTCTGCGGCGTAGTCGGGCACCACGACCAGCACGCGATGGCCCGTGCCCTTGAACTCGGGGGAGACCATGCGGTCCACGCGCGCGAGCCCCGTGGCAAACGAGACGAGGGTGGGAGGCACGTCGAGGTCCTCGAAGCTGCCGGACATGGAGTCCTTGCCGCCGATGGCGCCGATGCCCAGGTCGACCTGGGCCATGAGGGCGCCGAGAAGGGCTGCGGTGGGCTTACCCCAGCGATAGGGGTCGTCGCGAAGCTTCTCGAAGTACTCCTGGAACGTGAGGTAGAGGTCCTCGTGAGCAAAGCCGGTTGCCACCATGCGGCAGACGGATTCGACGACGCTCAGGTAGGCGCCCGTGTACGGGTTGGCGCTCATGAGGTAGGGGTTGAAGCCCCAGGCCATGCCGGAGCAGGTGGTGGTCTCGCCGTCCACGGGGAGCTTGGCGACCATGGCCATGGTAGGCGTGAGCTGCGTGCGCCCGCCGAAGGGCATGAGGACCGTGGCAGCGCCGATGGTGGAGTCGAAGCGCTCGGAGAGTCCCTTGTGGGAGGCCACGTTGAGGTCGCAGACCAAGGAGCGCATCTTCTGTGCGACCGTGTCGCCCACCCAGGTGCGCGAGAACTCCCGGGGTGCGCTCACGTGCACGGAGGTGGACTTGGGGGCCCCATTGGAGGCCAGGAACTCCCGGCTCACGTCCACGATCGTGGCGCCGTTCCAGCTCATGCGCAGGCGCGGCGCGGCCGTGACGGTGGCCACCGCGGTGGCCTCGAGGTTCTCCTCGCGGGCGTAGCCCAGAAACTCGTCGACGTCTGCGGGGGCCAGGGCCACGGCCATGCGCTCCTGGCTCTCGGAGATGGCGAGCTCGGTGCCGTCCAGGTCCTCGTACTTCTTGGGGACGAGGTCGAGGTCGATGTCCAGGCCGTCGGCCAGCTCGCCGATGGCCACGCTTACGCCGCCCGCGCCGAAGTCGTTGCAGCGCTTGATGAGGCGGCAGGCATCCTCGCGGCGAAAGAGGCGCTGGAGCTTGCGCTCGACGGGGGCGTTGCCCTTCTGGACCTCGGCGCCGTCCTTCTCGAGGGACTCGACCTTGTGGGCCTTGGATGAGCCCGTGGCGCCGCCGATGCCGTCGCGGCCGGTGCGCCCGCCGAGAAGCACGATCACGTCGCCGGGGGCGGGGCGCTCGCGGCGCACGTGCGAGGCCGGCGTGGCGGCTACGACGGCGCCGATCTCCATGCGCTTAGCCACGTAGCCGGGGTGGTAGAGCTCCGCGACCTGCCCGGTTGCCAGGCCGATCTGGTTGCCGTAGCTTGAGTAGCCGGTTGCGGCGGTGGTCACGAGCTTGCGCTGCGGGAGCTTGCCTGGGAGCGTCTGAGACACGGGGAGCGTGGGGTCGGCCGCGCCGGTCACGCGCATGGCCTGGTAGACGTAGGAGCGCCCCGAGAGCGGGTCGCGGATGGCCCCGCCGATGCAGGTTGCCGCGCCGCCGAAGGGCTCGATCTCCGTCGGGTGGTTGTGGGTCTCGTTCTTGAAGAGGAAGAGCCAGTCCTCGTCGCGTCCATCTACGTCCACCGTGACCTTGACGGTGCAGGCGTTTATCTCCTCGGACTCGTCGAGGCCGGTGAGCTGCCCGGTGTGGGCGAGCCACTTGGCGCCGATCGTGCCCATGTCCATGAGGCAGACGGGCTTGTGGTCGCGGCCGAGCTCGTGGCGCATCTGCAGGTAGCGGTCGAACGCGGCAGCCACGACCTGGTCGTCGAACTGGACGTGCTCGAGCGCCGTGCCAAAGGTGGTGTGGCGGCAGTGGTCGGACCAGTAGGTGTCGATCATCTTGATCTCGGTGATCGTGGGGTCGCGGTGCTCGCCGGCAAAGTACGTCTGGCAGAACTGGAGGTCGGCGAGGTCCATGGCCAGCCCGCGCCTCTCGATGAAGGCGGCCAGGGCGGCCGCATCGAGCGCGGAGAAGGCGTCGAGGGTCTCCACCGGCTCGGGCTCAAGATGGCGCGCGGACAGGGTGGCGCGCGGCTCGAGCGAGGCTTCGCGGGCCTCGACGGGGTTGATCACGTAGCGCTTGACGGACGCGACGTCGGCCTCGCTCAGGGGGCCCTCGAGCACGTAGACCCTGGCGGAGCGTACGAGGGGCCGCTCTCCCTGGCTTATGAGCTGGATGCACTCGCTCGCGGAGTCGGCGCGCTGGTCGAACTGGCCGGGGAGAAACTCCACGGCAAAGACCGTGGCGCCTACGACCTCGGGAATCTGGGGGCTGACGTCGTCGGTCTGCGGCTCTGAGAAGACCGTGGGCACGCAGGTCTCGAAGAGCTCGGAAGAGATGCCCTCAACGTCATAGCGATTGATGATGCGCACGTTGGTGAGGGCGCTGATGCCAAGGAGCCCCGTGAGCTCGCGCTCGAGCGTCCTGGCCTCTCCATCGAATCCGGGCTTCTTCTCCACGTAGATGCGAGAGACCATACGTTGCTACCTCCTGGGGTGCCGTGGGTGATGTCTGTAATTTCGTATTCTACGGCAACGCAGGAGGTCGCGGGCCGTGAAGCAAGGCAGGGCGTCAGGCCTCGTGGCCTAGCCGAGCGCGACCAGGGCGCAGAGAAACGCGGCGCTGGTGAGGGCGGCTACGGCGTCGCGCGTCCGCAGGCGCTGCTCGTGGAGGTGGGTGCGCCCGACCCCGCCCTCGTAGCAGCGGGCGTCAAGCGCGCGCGAGAGCCCCTCGGCGTGGCGCAGCCCACTTGCGAGCAGGGCCACGACCACGGGCACGATCGAGCGGACGCGCTGGATGACGCCCCCCTCGTCAAAGGCGCCGCCGCGCAGCGACTGCGCCTCGATGATCGCCGAGGCCTCGTCGGCGAGCGTGGGCACGAAGCGCAGCATGAGCGAGAAGACCATCGCGATCTCGTGGCCGGGCAGGCCCAGGCGCGACAGGGGAGAGAGCATGCGGTCAAAGGCGTCGGAGAGCTGCGTGGGCGTGGTCGTGAGCAAGACGAGCGAGCCCACGAAGAGGGCGAGGGCAAAGCGCGTCGTGTACAGGACGGCGGCCCACACGCCCCCCGAGGTGAGCGCGAGGGGGCCGAGCGCGACCACCACCTCGCCGGTGCGCACGAAGACGAGGTTGAAGAGGGAGAGCAGGGCGAGCACCGCGAGCAGGGGACGCGTCGAGGCCAGGATGCGGCCGGCGGGGATGCGCGCGAGCGCGAGCAAGAGGGCGGTGAAGGCGGCGCCGGCCACGAGCTGCGCGGGGTTGGAGATGCAGAAGAGACCGACCAGGACGGGAAGCGCGCAGCAGAGCTTGGCGCGGGCATCGAGCGCGTGCAGGGGGGAGCTGGCGGCGTAGTACTGGCCGACCTCTATGCGCAGGGCCACGAGGATCCCCCTTCCGCGAGCGCGTCCACGAGGGCCGCCGTGGTCAGGGGGCGCCCAAGGCCGGTGACCCCGCGTCGCGCGAGCTCTCCGGCAAAGCGCAGCGAGCGCGGCACGCCCAGACCGGCGCTGGTGAGCCTCTCGGCTCCCTCGGCCGAGAAGACCTCGGCGGGGGTGCCCGCCATGAGCACGCGCGACTGGTTGAGCACGATGACGCGGTCGGCGCGGGCCGCGTCCTCCATCGAGTGGGTGACCTGGACGAGCGTGGTGCCCTCATCGCGCAGACGCGCGAGGACCGAGCGCAGGAGCGCCCGCCCGCGGGGGTCAAGGCCTGCGGTGGGTTCGTCGAGGATGAGCATGCGAGGCTTCATGGCGAGGATGCCCGCGAGCGCGCAGAGGCGGCGCTGCCCGCCGGAGAGCGTGAACGGCGAGGCGTCGCGCCGGTCGGAGAGCCCCACGAGCTCGAGGGCCTCGGCGGTGCGCCGGCTCACCTCCTCGGGAGAAAGACGCAGGTTGTGGGGACCAAAGGAGACGTCCTTCTCGACCGTCTCGGCAAAGAGCTGGCGCTCGGGGTGCTGCATCACGTAGCCCACGATGCCCCTGACCTCCCTGCGCCCGCGACGGGTCGCGGTGTCGATTCCGCAGACGCTGACGCGCCCGGCGTCCGGCGTCTCGAGACCGCAGAGTAGCCGTAGGAGCGTCGACTTGCCCGATCCGGTCTGGCCCACGACGGCCGTGGAGGTGCCGGCGGTGACCTCGAGCGAGACGTCGTCGAGTACGTGTGCGCGCGGGCCGTACGAGAAGCTCGCGCGCTCGACGCAGATGACGGGCGCGGCGACGGGTGCTGTGGGAGTCGCCTTCGCCGCGGTCGCGGCCTTCTTGGCCCGGAGCAGTCCCCCCCCGTGCGCGAGAACCTTCGCGGCGACCTCGTCGGCGAGGACGGCCTCGTCCACGGTCCTGTGCACCCGCAGCCCCGCGTCGACGAGTCGTGACGAGAGCGCGGCCGCAAAGGGCATCTCGAGCCCCAGGTCAGCCAGGCGCGCCCCGCCCGCCGAGAAGACCTCGGCTGGCGTGCCCGCAAGCGCCACACGCCCGTGGTCGAGTACGATGACGCGGTCGGCAGCCAGGGCCTCGTCCATGTAGTGAGTCACGTGCACGAGCGTCGTGCCCGCCTGGGAAAGGCGCCCCATCACGTGCAGAATGGACCGGCGCCCGCGCACGTCCAGGAGCGAGGCGGGCTCGTCGAGCACGAGCACGGCGGGCTCCATGGCGAGCGCGCCCGCAATGGCCACGCGCTGCTTCTGGCCGCCCGAAAGACGCGTGGGATCGGCCTGGGCGTAGTCGTCGAGCGCGACGCGATGCAGCTCACGCGCCACGCGCGCGGCGATCTGGTCGCGGGGCAGACCGAGGTTCTCGGGACCAAAGGCCACGTCGTCCTCGACAATGCTCGTGACGATCTGGTCGTCGGGGTTCTGGAACACGAGGCCGAGCGAGCGCCGGGCGCGTCGGTAGGCCTCGAGGTCAGGCGTGCCACCCGTGCAGACGTGCTCGTCGACGAGCTCGACGTCGCCCTCGTCGGGAGCCAAAAGGCCGCAGATCACGGAGGCGAGGGTAGACTTGCCCGAGCCGTTTGCCCCCAGGACGCAGAGGCGCTCGCCGCGCGCCACCTCGAGGGAGACGTCATTGAGGGCGACGTGGTCGCCTCCGTAGACGAGGCGCACCTGGGAGAGCCTGAGGGGGGCAGCTGCGGCCACGTTCTTCTCGCTAGGCGCTAGGCGGAGAGGGCCTGGGAGAGGGGCCGCTGGACGAGGCCCGTGACCACGCAGTTGAGGATGATCTTTATCAGGTTGAAGGGAAGCAGGATAGGCACGATCATGGCGATGACGTCGGCGATGCCGACCGCCGTGTAGAGGGGCGTTACGACGAGGTTGCACAGGATGGAGGCCACGAGTGAGACCAGGCCGCCCACGACCATGCCCACTACGAGGCCGCGCGTGCCCCGGACGCGGCGCGCCACGAGCGCGGCCGGAAGGATGAGCGCGAGATTGGCGACGATGGCCATGAGGTGGCCCCAGACGTTAAACGAGAAGAGGGTCTTGAGCACCCAGGGGAGCACGACGACGATAGCTCCCGTGCCTGGCCCAAAGGCGAGGGCGGCCACGAACGCCACGATGCCCGAGGGGTCGTACTCGAGCCACGGGGCAGGCGGGAAGATGGGAATCTCCACGAAGGTCATGATGAACGAGAGCGCGCAGAGCAGCGCCGTCACGGAGATGCGCCGCGTGGGCCAGCCACCTCGACGCGTGGTCGCGTGGGTGTCGTGTTGCGCATGTGGGGGGATGGCCATGATGGTCTCCGTTTCTTCCATCCGGACTGTCACCGTTGGTCCTGGAATCGCACCAGGTCAGCCGCTGTTTTAGCGGGTCGCGGACTTCGAGCGCATGGGCTCGTTACCGCCAGTGGGGAGTTGCACCCCGCCCTGAAACCGACAGGGCGAGTGTAGCACGTATCGCCCGCGGCCGCGCTGCTATACTGGCAGACGCTGCTGTTTTTCGTTGAAGGGAAGCGTGTATACAAGCATGTCCGAGAGCGACATACCTCTTGCCTGGACCCTGCGTTCCATCGTGGGCGAGGAGAACGTGCTCGTAGACGAGCCCATGAGCGGGCACACCACCTTTCGCGTGGGCGGCCCCGCCGACCTTTTGGTGACTCCGGATGACTTCGATGAGGTCCGCGACGTGCTGCATGCCTGCGAGGACGCGGGTGTGGAGCGCTTCGTACTGGGGCGCGGCTCGGACCTCCTGGTCTCCGACGAGGGGTATCGCGGCGTCATCGTAGCCCTGACCGAGGGCCTCGTGGGCGTTGCCGTCGAGGGAACGCAGATGTGCTGCCAGGCGGGCGTCGACCTGCGCGAGGCCTCCGAGATGGCCTGCGAGCTGGGGCTCTCCGGACTTGAGTTCGCCTGCGGCATTCCGGGGTCCGTGGGTGGGGCGTGCTTCATGAACGCGGGTGCCTACGGCGGCTGCGTCGCGGACGTGCTCAAGTGCGTGCGCGTGCTCATGCCGGACGGTACCCAGGAAACCATTGACGTCTGCGACCTGAACCTGGGCTACCGGCAGAGCCGCGTGCACGACGAGGGGCTCGTGGTGCTCTCGGCCACGTTTGCCCTGACGCGCGGAGACACCGAGAAGATTCGCGCCACTACGGACGATCTCATGCGCCGGCGCGAGGAGAAGCAGCCGCTCGAGCTTCCGAGCGCCGGCTCCACCTTTAAGCGTCCCGAGGGCCACTACGCGGGCAAGCTCATCCACGACGCGGGCCTCATGGGCTACCAGGTGGGCGGCGCTGCGGTCTCGAAGAAGCACGCGGGCTTCGTGGTCAACGTGGGCGGCGCAACGGCGGCTGACGTGCGCGCCGTGATCGGACACGTCCAAGAAGAGGTCGAGCGCCAGTTTGGCGTGCGGCTTGAGACCGAGGTGCGGTTTCTGGGGTAAGGGCGATGGGGTGCCGGCGCAGTTGCGCAGTTTCGGCCTTTGACGCACGTTTCCCAAAAACTGAGTGTAGCTTGGCGTCTCAACACGCACTCTTTAGATCTTAAATAGAAGATTTCACAATAAATGGTTATATCGATATTAAAGAGGTATAGGTAAAAACTTCGTCGCTATTTTATTCTGCATATTTTTCTCGCGTGAAGGTAAAGTCCGCAATCAACGTGCGTATCGAAGGCTCAAACTACACGCGGAAATCAAAAAACGTGCATCGAAGGCCAAAACTGCACACATGGCTTCCTCGACCACCTAGTTTTTCAGTGAGTTGAGCGGTGCGGGGAAGCGTCCACCGCGGTGGGCCAGCACAGTGCCGGCAAAGCTGCTGATGGGCATGACCGGGGCAGAGCCAAAGAGGCCTCCGAACTCGAGCACGTCACCGGACTCGCGTCCAATGGCAGGGATGAGGCGCACGGCGGTGGTCTTGGTGTTGATCACGCCGATGGCCATCTCGTCGGCAATGACGCCGGCGATGGTCTCGACCGAGGTGTCTCCCGGCACGGCAATCATGTCCAGACCCACCGAGCACACGCTGGTCATGGCCTCGAGCTTCTCGATGGAGAGGGCGCCGTCCACGGCCGCGCGAATCATGCCGGCGTCCTCGGACACGGGGATGAAGGCGCCTGAGAGGCCCCCCACCGACGAGCTCGCCATGACGCCGCCCTTCTTGACGGCATCGTTGAGCAGAGCCAAGGCACAGGTGGTGCCCGGTCCGCCGCACTCGCCGACGCCGATGATCTCCAGGATCTTGGCAACCGAGTCTCCTGCCGCCGGCGTCGGGGCGAGCGACAGGTCCACGATGCCCTTCTCGACGCCCAGGCGCCGTGCGGCCTCGCGGCTCATGAGCTCGCCGGCGCGCGTGATCTTGAAGGCGGTCTGCTTGATTTTCTCGGCGACGTCCATGAGGCTTGCGGATTCCGGCAGCTCGGAGAGGGCCGCCGCCATGACGCCGGGACCTGAGACGCCCACGTTGATGACCGCGTCGGCCTCCCCCGAGCCGTGGACGGCCCCTGCCATGAAGGGCGAGTCCTCGACCATGTTGGCAAAGACCACGAACTTGGCCGCACCGTAGCAGTCGATGTCCTGCGTGCGTCGGGCGCACTCGAGGATGGTTTGGGCGGCGAGCAAGACGGCGTCCATGTTGATGCCCGCGCGCGTGGAGGCGACGTTGAGCGACGAGCAGACGCGCTGGGTGCCGGCGAGGGCGTCGGGGATGGAGGCGATGAGCTTGCGGTCGGTGGCGCCGATGCCCTTCTGCACGAGCGCGGAGAAGCCGCCCATGAAGTCGATGCCCAGGGCCTGGGCGGCGCGGTCCATGGCACGCGCGATGGGTGAGAGGTCCTCGTCAGGACAGCAGGCCGCAATCTGGGCGACGGGCGTCACCGAGACGCGCCTGTTGGCGATGGGTATGCCGTACTCGCTCTCGAGGTCGTTGGTCGTTTTCACGAGGTGCTCAGCCGTATGCGTAATGTGGTCATAGACCTTGTCGCAGAGGCGTCCCATGTCCTCGTCGGCGCAACCTGCGAGCGAGATACCCATCGTGATCGTGCGAAGGTCGAGGTTCTGCTCCGAGACCATGGACAGGGTCTCGGCAACTTCCTGCGGGGTGATGTCCACGAGGGGGCCTTTCGTTAGGACGGCTGGGCGCGTCTCATTATAGGGGAGGCGTGGGCGTGGACAGACTTTGAGAAACCCCCGCGCAACGGGGCCCGTTCCGGATGCTTCGGGTATCCTGAGAGCCTGACCAACTGTTCAAAGAGAGGAACCGTACGTGGGAGAGGGCAACAAAGCGACACCGGTCGTCGCGTTCTTTGACGTGGACGGCACCCTTACGGATCGTGGAAATGACGACGGCTACGAGGTCATGCCCACCGCGCGGGTCCAGGAGGCCATCCATGCCTTCGTGGAGCAGGGAAACGTCGCCGTGGTATGCACGGGCCGCAGCATCCTCGGCGTGAGGGGGCTGCGCGACATGCCCTTCTCGGGGTTTGTGACGCTCAACGGGACGCACGTCATCCTGGGTGACCAGGTGATTCTCAACCACGTCATCCATGCCGACATGCTCTCACGGACGCTGGAGGAGATGCGCCGCGTGGGCATGGAGGCCCTCATCGAGGGCACCTATGGAAACGTGCTGGTAAGCGGTGTTTCCAGTGACATGGAGCAGATGCGCATGCCGAGGATCGAGGATTACGAGCGCGCGGGCGGACGCATGGAGTTCGGCAAGATCGACTTCATGGACTCGAGCATGGACGCCTACCGCGCGAGCGAGTTCCTCACGAGCTGCTACACCTACTTCAACGTGGGAGACGGCTACCACGAGCTGTCCATTCCCGGCACGAGCAAGGGGATTGGCGGCCGCGCCCTCATCGACGCGCTACCGTTCGAGCCGTCACGCGTCTACGCCTTCGGTGACTCCGAGAACGACCTGGGCATCCTGGCCGAGGCCGACGTTGCCGTGGTGATGGAAAACGCAAGCGACGTGGTCAAGCGCCATGCCGACTACGTAACCGACCACGTCCACGACGATGGGGTGGTCACCGCGCTAGAGCACTTCGGCCTGATCTAGCCTGCCAGGTTGAGGTTTTCGCACTCCGGGTACTTCGATTCATGCGAAAGCAAACTCGCCTCTTCTGCATAAAATTTTCTCGCTAACAGGTTCTTTTTGGGACGTGGTGCATACTTTTGTGATTTGCGGCCGCAAAAGTCAGAGATGCGGGAGTTGGCAGGCGGCCATGCGGCAACCGGCCATGCGGCGTCTCACGCGTCGACGACCTCCGGCACGGCGAGAAGCGCGTTGAGGTAGAAGATGCCCTTCTCCGCGCCCACGTGGAGCGTCCCGCCGTAGCGCCGCACGATGCCGCGCATCGAGCGCATGCCAAAGCCGTGGTTCGACTGGTCGCCCTTGCTTGTGACGGGGAGGCCGCTCTGGAAGAGGGGCTGGTGGGCGTACCAGTTCTCCAGGTTCACGGCCACCATGCCCCCGCGTCGGCGCACCGTGAGGGTGATGGTGCGGCGCTCGGGGTCGTCCACGGCGCGCACGGCCTCGATCGAGTTGTCGAGCGCGTTGCCAAAGAGCGAGTAGATGTCCGAGGGACCCATGAAGTCGAGTGCGCCTCCGTCGGCGATGACGGACAAGACGATGCCCTCGCTCGAGCAGGCCAGGCTCTTCTCGGTGAGTATCGTGTCCAGGGCCTCGTTGCCCGTCTCCACGACGGAGTCGTAGATATTGACCTCGCGTGCGATGTCGGCGAGTGCCTTGCGGTTCACGGTTTGCTCCCCGTCGGAGAGGTGGCGTATCTGGTGGCGGATGTCGTGACACTTGATGTTGATGGCCTCTATGTTCGCACGCGAGAGGCGATACTGCCGGTCGCGCTCGGCCAGGAGGCGCTCAGTCTCGGCCTTCTCCTCGCTCATGCGCTTGGCATAGAGGATCTCGTATTCGGCGAACAGCACGAACACGCAGATGGCGGCATGCAGAAGCCTCAGCAGAACCAGGTAGGAGAAGACGGTCCCGAACATGGCCACGCCCTTGATGACCACGTCGAGGCCGATGATCATGCAGATCGTGATGGCGAACATGAAGAGCATGAGCTTGTTCTCGACGACGATGAGCCCGTTCTTGTCGATGCGGCGCACGAACCCAAAGTAGGTGACCGTGTAGGCGAGCGCGGGCACGCCCAAGGAGACGATGAGCCCCAGGGGCTCGGCGAGCACGTCGCCGGGGCGGCCGTTGATGAGGTACTGGGCGAGGATGGTGACGCCGCTCGAGAAGTTCTGGATCGTGTAGCCGGCCGTCGCGCAAAAGAGCGCCTGCCATGGGCTCGCGTCGTAGGCGAACACGATGAGGCCCACGAAGACGGCGAGAAGCACGCTGAACACCAGAAAGGCCTGCATAGTGTCGAGCCCGGTCACCAGGCCCGTCGCCAAGGGAACGACGGCCAGGCAGAGCAGAAAGGCCATCACCAGGGCAAGGCGCAGCGTCGTGGTGGGACGCCGGGGGAGCCTGCGACACAGAAGATAGATGGGGATGACGAGCTGGGCCAGGATCTCGAGCGTCCAGTAGCTTGAGAGAAACTCCCTCATCTGCGTCCGCCCAGATAGTCGGTTACGGTGTCCATGACCTCGCGTTTGCGGGTGCGTGAGACGCGCAGCCGGTCTCCCGAGCTCATCTGTAGGTAGTCGTTGCGGATGAGGGAGACCTTGTCCATGTTGGCGAGGCAGCTCTTTGAGACGCGCACGATCGGGGCGTCGGTGAGCTCCTCCTCGAGCTGGCCGAGCGACCCGCGTGCCTCGAGGGGCTTCTCGCCCTCGAGGTGGTAGGTCAGCCGATGGCCCATGACCTCAACGAACACAATTGAGCCGAGCGCAATCACGCGCACGCCGTCCTCGGTGGGCACCATGACGGAACGCCCGGAGTTCTGACTGAGGGCGCGCAGCACGCGGTCCAGGTTCATGGCCACGTTTCCGTAGGTCGCGGGCTTGACGATAAACCCGAGCGCGTCGACCTCATAGCCGCGCACGGCGTACTTGGCGAGGTTGGTCACAAAGACGAGCGGTGTCGTCTGGTCGTACACGCGCAGCAGCTGGGCGGCGTCCATGCCGCTGATCCCCGGCAGGTCGATGTCAAGGAAGCAGAGGTCATAGTGGCTTTTGTCGGAGAGCATCTCCATGGCGGAGGCGTGCCGCGTGATGTGGAACTGGACGTGACGCGCCTCGCCGTAGCGACCGACGAGCTCGCTCAGCCGGTCTGCGTCCTCGGATTCGTTCTCCACGATGAGTGCTCGATACATGGCATCTCCCTTGGCGCGCTCCCTGGGGGGGCGCGAGTCTTCTCTTGTCTAATGTAACATGCGGCAAACGGGAGCGGTGACGCGCTAAGTGTCGGCAATCTTTTCTACTGCTTTCACCAGCACTTTATTTAAACTGTGCACATGCCGTTTACCGAGGGGGGAGACCGTTCGCCGCCACCGTTCGCCGGTTAGCGCCTCACTACGGGTCAAAAAAGCGCTTCGTTGGGTCAGGGCGCCAGTGGAGGCGTCTCTGAAACGTATCTTAGGGGTGCCAGTAGGCGGGGTGGGGACAAATCTGCCTCCCCGTTGCCATTTTCTCAGGGAGGAGAATGATGGAAAAGCATAATCTCACCAGGCGTTCGTTTGTTAAGGGAGGCGCTGCGGTCACCGGTGCCGCTGCCATGCTCACGACACTCGCGGGCTGCGGCCAGGGGGCGAGCGACCCCACGGCGGCACCTGCGGCCGACACGTACCCCCTTGACCCAGATGACTCCAAGGTCGAGGCGAAGTGGTCCTCCGAGACGGTTCGAGACGGCTGGACCAAGGTGACCAACCCCGAGGGCTCCCCCGAGCTGGGCGTCATGGACGAGGCCAAGATCATTCAGGTGGACGGCCTTGCCTTCAAGGACCTTAACGGCAACGGCAAGCTCGACCTCTACGAGGACTGGCGCCAGAGCGACGAGGACCGCGCCAAGAGCCTCGCCGACACGATGAGCGCCGAGGAGATCCTCCCGCTCATGTTCCACGACGGCATGATGAGCACGAGCGCCCCGCTCGACGAGGACTCCGAGGCCAAGCTCGGCGAGGGCCTTCGTGCGGGCGTCTCCCGCGCAAACGCCAACGCGGACACCTACGCGAGCGCCATCGCCTGGATCAACGCGGTCCAGGAGTGGTGCGAGGCAAACGACAAGTACGGCATCCCGTACATGAACTCCACCGATCCCTACCAGCTCTACGACATCCCGGACAACCACTGCCTGGTCTCCTCCTTCGACCCGGAGCTGTGGAAGAAGTCGGGGCACTACACCGGTCGCGCGTGGCGCGTCACGGGCGCCCGCGTGAACCTCGGCCCGCAGATCGACATCGGCTCCAACATCGTCTACACGCGCCTGGGCGGCTCGATCAGCGAGGATCCCGCGGCCAACCGCGACCTCTGCAAGGCGTTCGGCGGCGGCATGCAGTCCACCTGGGGTGACGACGACTGCACCGACGACAAGGGTTGGGGCGAGGACTCCGTCGCCATCATGCTCAAGCACTACGTGGGTGCCGGCGCCGTCGAGGGCGGCCGCAACGACCACAACGACGCGGGCAAGTACGACGTCTTCCCCGGCGACAACTTCAACGCCCACCTTATCCCGTTCCTCGACGGTGGCATGCACCTTGAGTCCTCGACGGGTCAGATGGCGGCGGTCATGCCCAACTACGGCATCGCCTACACCGAGGACGAGTCCCTCGGCCCGATCTGGGGAGGCGCCTACAACAGGCGCAACCTCATGATCCTGCGTAACGCCGGCTGGGACGGCATGATCACCACCGACTGGCAGATCCTGCGCGAGACCGACTTCGGCGACCGCGCCCACGGCGTGAAGGACATGACCGAGCCCGAGCGCTTCGAGAAGCTCCTCGAGGCCACCGTCGACCAGGTCGGCGGCGACTGGGCGGTCGACGTGGCCACCGAGGGGTACAAGCTCTACGAGCAGGAGTATGGCGAGGACGAGGCGCTCGCCCGCGTGCGCGACTCCGCGCGCCGCATCTTCACAGTGATGAACCGCGTGGAGCTCTTCGACAACCCCTACTCCGACCGCGAGCGCGCCAAGGAGATCCTGAACGACCAGGCCGCCCTCGACTTTGGCCAGGAGGCGTCCGACCGCTCCATCGTCATGCTCAAGAACAAGGGCAACGTCATCTCCGAGGCGGGCATCTCCGGCAAGCCGAAGTGCTACATCCCGCAGAAGTCCTCCGGCGGCGGGTTCTTCTCGTCCACTCCTGCCACCGTCGGCCCCGCTATCAGCCAGGACCTCGCCGACGAGCTCTTTGACGTGGTGACCGACACCGTTGACGAGTCCGGCGAGAGCCCGGTCATCACCGACCTCCCCGTGGCGGACATGGCGGGCTGCGAGTACGTCTTCTACGTCATCTCCTCGCCCGACACCGGGGCGGGCGAGCCGCAGGGCGGCGGCTTTGGCCCCGACGCGGCGCCCGTCGACCCCGACGCCCCCAAGTACCTGCCCATCTCGCTGCAGTACCGTCCCTACACCGCCGACACCGCGCGCGACCCCTCGCTTGCCGGCGACATCCTCGAGGACGGCACCAAGGAGAACCGCTCCTACCGTGGCCAGTCCGTGACCGCGAGCAACGAGGCCGACCTCGACCGCCTGATCGAGATCCGCGAGGCCCTGCCCGACGCCAAGATCATCCTGGCGGTCGAGGCCACCAACAACGCTCAGTGCTTCCACGAGATCGAGCCCTACGCCGACGTCATCCTCTGGTCCTGGGCGAGCTCGGGCCGCAACTTCGAGCAGGCGTACGGCCGCATCCTCAAGGGCGAGGTCGAGCCTACCGGCCTGCTGCCCTGCCAGATGCCCAAGGACATGGAGACCGTCGAGGCCTCCTACGAGGACGTCCCGCGTGACGTCGAGTGCTACACCGACTCCGAGGGCAACACCTACGACTTCTGCTTCGGCCTCAACTGGGCCGGCGTGATCGACGACGAGCGCGTGTCGACCTACAAGGCCAATCCGCTGACGAGTCCCGAGACCGAGGTCAAGGCGGACGCGTAGGCACGAGGGGAGCTGTGGTTCGGGGCTGGCTCGTGGGCCGGTCCCGAGCCGCTCGCCGGAGCGCTCTGCCCCACGGGCCGCGAATGTGCTCCGTTGTGACAAAAGCCTGCGATTTTGGCGCCTTGGGCTAACCTTACGATATGAAAGAGCCAGGGGAGGGCTCACCCGACTCCCTATGGCGGCACGGTCCAAAAAGAAGGAAGGTTTTCGAGTATGAGGAAGAACGTCATCATGGGCGGCGTCATGGCCGCTGCTCTTGGTCTTTCCCTCGTCGCCTGCGGCGGGGCAACCACCGACGACAAGACCACCACGACGGGGAGCACTACGACCCAGGAGCAGAGCGGCGGGGACTTCGACGCCGTCGCGCTCTATCACGGCCAGTGGCGCGGCTCCGTAGAGATCACCGGTCAGACCGTCTACGGTACGGCCGGAGGCAACGAGCAGATGCTCGACGTCAACCTGGAGGAGGACGGCACCTGCACCGTGGTGCCCCTCGAGGCCCACGCCGACCTGCTGAGCGACGAGGGCACCTGGGAGGGCACCGAGGACCAGGTCACCCTGCACCTCTCCAAGGGCGACATCGTGCTCAGCGTCGTCGACCCCTCCAAGCTCGAGGGCAAGGCCGCCGACTTTGACATCGCGGACTTCGACACCATCAACTTCGACTTCTACGGCTAGGACGGCGTGCCTCGCAAGCCGCGATACGAATGCTAGGAGTCCGATACGAGCCAGGTGATGAGCGCGCCGTCCCACATTCTGGAGCGGCGCGCTTTCTCCCCCCGGCCTTCTCGGCCCCTTGCGGGAAGAGGCCCTGCCGCCACGCGGCAGCGTGAAAGGAGACAAGATGGCTGAGACAGCCAAGAAGCAGGACGGAAAGCCCAAGAAGCCGAGAAAGCCCCTCACACGCCGCACGTTCATTGGTAACGCGGCCGTGTCGGCGGGGCTCGTGGGCGTCACGGCGGCGGCGAACGTGGGGACCAACATGTTCCGCTCGCTGCTCGACCACTATCTGGGAGGGCGCCCCTCCACCGTCACCAACGTGGCTGGGTCGGAGAGCTGGGACACCGCCTACTACGACGCCCAGTACCGTGGGCGCGCCAAGGCGACCGCCGACGCCGAGACGCTCGTCGCCGAGATCATGGGCGAGGGCGCGGTCCTCCTCAAGAACGAGGGGGGCGCGCTGCCCCTGGCGGCCGGCACCGAGGTGTCGCTCCTGGGTCGCTACGCGGCCGATCCCATCTACGGCGGCGCGGGTTCGGGCACCGTGGACGAGTCCTCGTGCGTGAACTTCTACACGGGTTTGTCCAACGCGGGTCTGGCTCTCAACGACGCGGCCTACACCTGGACGGCGGAGAACTTCTCGACCTATCCCAAGGCCAGCATCACCATGGACGACCCCGCCACGGCCAGCTACTACATCGGGGAGATCCCCTGGTCGGCCTATCCCGACGACGTGAAGAACTCCCTTTTCGGGACCACGGCGGTCGTGGTCATCGGGCGCGGCGGCGGCGAGGGCGGCGACCTCTCCCGCGACCTTCTCGCCGACCTGGACTCCGGCGTCTCGAGCAACTTCACCGAGAACGACGAGACGTCCAACTACGTCGAGGGCCAGCATCAGCTCGAGCTCTGCCAGGAGGAGAAGGACCTCATCTCCGCTGCCAAGGCGAGCTGCGACAAGGTCGTCGTGCTGGTGAACGCCTCCACGCCGCTTGAGCTGGGTGCCCTCGTAGACGGGGAGTACGCGGTCGACGCCATCCTGTGCGTGGGCTCCTTGGGCGCCTCGGGTGCCACGGGCGTGGGGCAGGTCCTGACGGGCGCCGTGAACCCCTCCGGCAAGACGACGGACATCTGGGCCTCGGACTTCACCGCCGATCCCACGTTCAACAACTTCGGGGGCAAGCACTACACCGACGTCTCGGGCTACTACGCCTCCAACTACAACTCGAGCGCCGCCGAGGGCACCGCCTACTTCGTGGAGTACAAGGAGGGCGTCTACGTCGGCTACCGCTTCTACGAGACGGCCGCCGCCGAGGCCGCGGCCGGAACCTACGCGGGCTTTGACTACGACTCCGCCGTCGTCTTCCCGTTTGGCTACGGGCTCTCCTACACGACCTTCTCGCAGGCGCTCGACTCCGTGGAGGCGTCTGCGGACGCGATCACGGCCTCGGTAACGATCACCAACACGGGATCGGCCGCCGGCAAGGACGTGGCCGAGCTCTACTACTCCGCCCCCTACGTGGCCGGCGGCGTCGAGAAGCCCGCCGTGGTCCTGGGTGCCTTTGGCAAGACGCAGCCGCTTGACCCCGGGTCGTCCGAGACCCTGACGCTGGAGGTCCCCGTGCGCGCCCTGGCCTCCTGGAGCTCCGAGAAGGGCGCCTACGTCCTGGGCGCCGGAGATTACGTCATCAGCCTGCGTACCGACTCGCACACCGTGGTCGGCTCCGAGACCCTGACGCTGGATGCCCAGACCTTCGACACGGACTCCGCCACGGGCGCCAAGCTCTCCAACCAGTTCGACGACATGACCGAGCACATGCAGAGCTACTGCGAGAACCTCTCCCGCTCCGACTTCGCCGGCACCTGGCCCAAGCCCGCCGAGGACATGACGGCCGAGTCCGTGGGCCTTAGCTTCGAGGAGTACGACTACTCCCAGCACCTGGACGATGGGGCCCAGATGCCCACGACGGGGGCCTCCAACGGCCTGCAGCTCATCGACGTGCGTGGCCTTGACTATGACGACGAGGCCTGGGACGCCCTGCTCGACCAGCTCTCCGTTGACGACATGGCCGGCATGCTCAACGACTGCGCCTACAACACCGGCGCGGTCGAGTCCATCGGCAAGCCGGAGACCACCGAGCCCGACGGCCCCGCCGGCTTCACCTCGCTCACCGGGCCCACCGGCAACTGCTCGTACTGCTCCGAGTTCATCATGGCCCAGACCTGGAACACCGAACTCATGGGGCGCATGGGCCTCATGGTGGGCCAGGAGGCCCTGGCCTCGGGCTACAACGGCTGGTACGCCCCGGCCATGAACACGCACCGCAGCCCCTTTGCCGGTCGCAACTTCGAGTACTACTCGGAGGACCCGCTGCTCGCCGGCAAGATCGGGGCCGCCGTGGTCTCGGGCGCGGCCACCAACGGCTGCTACGCGATGGCCAAGCACTTTGCCCTCAACGACCAGGAGTCCTACCGCATCCAGCACATCTGCACCTGGGCGAGCGAGCAGGCCACGCGCGAGATCTACCTGCGCCCCTTTGAGATCACGGTCAAGGAGGCCACCTGCGAGATGAAGTACATCGCCGATGACGCGGGCACCGTCAAGACCAAGACCATGCCGGGCTGCACGGGTATGATGAGCTCCTTCAACTACGTGGGTGCCGAGTGGTCGGGCGGGCGCAAGAGCCTGTGCACCAACGTCCTGCGCAACGAGTGGGGCTTCACCGGCTGCATGATCACCGACTTCAACCTCTACGGCTATATGGAGAAGAACCAGGCCCTGGCCGGGGGCACCGACCTACAGCTCACCTATTCCGCGATGACGCCCAACTTCAAGGGCACCAACACCGCGACCGTCGTGGCGCAGATGCGCGAGGCGATGCACCGCACGCTCTTCACGGTGGCCAACTCCAACGCCCTGCAGGGCATGGCGCCGGGCTCCAAGGTGAGCTACGGAACGGCTCCGTGGCAGATGGGCGTCTGGGGTGGCAGTGCCGTGCTTCTGGCTGGTGCCGCCTTCTTCGGGTATCGCGCCTACAAGGCCAACCGCACGCTGGCCGCGGCCAAGAAGGACGAGGACAGCGAGTAGGGGACGGCTGATCACTGGCCCAACCGCGACCGCTCACGGCCGCGGTTGCTCACGAATCCGGGGCTGTGGCACGTGGGGGCTTCTCCTCACGTGCCCCAGCCCCCGTTTCATGCGCATCCGGCGTCCGTAGCTGCCACGGCCCCGGATTCGTGAGCGCACCTCGGGATGGAGTCGCCGGCTTCATCGAGTGCGCGAAAGTCCTCGTTATGTGATAGGGGCCGAGCCCCGCCAACTGGGAAAACACTACCGAGAACCGCGCTCTTCTCGTCCACGTAGCCCGACTTTCGCGCACTCGATTTTGGGCCCTGCGTCACAGGGCTTCCGGGCTGTGGAGCACCACGTTGAGGTAGGAGAGGTCGCCGTCGACGTCTGCGTGAAGCGTGCCCCCATAGCGCCGGGCGATCGCGCTCATGGAGCGAACGCCAAAGCCGTGGTTTGCGGTGTCCGGCTTAGTCGTCATCGGAAGTATTGCCTACTCCGATGTCCATCGTCATGCTCAAGGACAAGGGCGGCGTGATTAAGAATATGGGGAGCATGCCGCCGACGGCCCCCGCGTGCGCGAGGAGCCTATCTCCGGCAACGTGGTCGACGGCGTCAAAGAGAACCGCAGCTATCTTGGGCAGAAGGCAACCGTGGTCAACTCCGACGAGCTCACGCTCATCCAGGGCAGCGTGGCTCTCATGCAAGACAAGCCCGTCGTGGTCTGCCTCAACGCCACCAAGCCCATGGTCTTCTCCGAGTTCGAGTCCGAGGTCTCAGAAATCCTGATGGGCTTTGGGACCAAGGGCACCGAATTCCTGAACATTCCTGCCGGTCATGCTGAGCCCTCTGGCCTTTTGCCCCTGCAGATGCCGGCCAGCATGGACGCTGTCGAGGCCCAGCTCGAGGACGTCCCCCGCGACATGGACTGTCACGGGGGCTCCGAGGGCAACGAGTACGACTTTGCCTATGGCCTCAACTGGTCCGGGACAATTGACGATGAGCGAACCAAGACCTATAAGGCCGATCCGCTCACCGCGTCAGAGTACCTCAAGCTGTAGCCATGGGGAGGGAGCAGACATCTCGTCTCTCCCGCAGGAGGAGGGCCGTCCTCATCGTGGCGGCCCCCCTTGTCGCGCTGCTCGCGGTGGGCGCGACCCTTCTCAGGACGACGTCGGGGACCAAGGGACTGGGGCGCTTCTATGTGGGTACCTGGCGCGGGTCGGTGAACACGGCGGCACGGTCGATCTACGGGAACGTCTCGGGCAAGGAATATCTGTTCGAGCTCGTGATGGAGTCAGACGGCAATGCTCGTTTGACGACGCTCGACGGCCATTGAGCTTACCGTCGTGGATGACGCCACGCTCGCAGCTCCAGCCCAGGCCTTTGGCGTTGAGCGATTCGATACCATACACTTCGAGTACTCCTAGACAGCCGCCTTCCACGCGGACCGCCTTGCGAGCTCCGGGCATAGTCCCACCTTAAAGTGGGTAGGAAAATAAATTGATAATGACCGTCATTCACGTGTGAATGCGAAGCGCCTCCCACAGGAGGCATTCGACTCCCGTCACCCGACCTATGAAACGAGGAGCATGAAGTACTGGAACGTTTCTGTCGAGAAGGCCCTGGAAGAGCTGGACACACGCGTCAAGGAAGGCCTCTCCGTGCAAGAGGCGCGCCGTCGCCTGGACGAGCACGGCGCGAACGCCTATCAGCAGGCAAAGCCCGAGAGCGTTGCCTCCATGGTGCTGCGCCAGTTCAAGGACGTGGCGAACATCATCCTGCTCGTGGCGGCGGCGCTCTCGCTCGCGCTGGCCGTTCGCGAGGGGCATGGCTACCTCGAGCCCCTGGTGATCTTTGCGATCATCGTCTTGAACATGACGCTCGCCGTCACGCAGGAGCGCGGGGCCGAGCGCGCGCTCGAGGCCCTGCAAAACCTTAACAGCCCCTCCTGCCTGGTGCTGCGCGGTGGCGCGCGTCTGGAGATCGATACCGCCGACGTGGTGTGCGGAGACGTGCTCCTGCTCAAGACCGGCGACTTCGTGGCTGCCGACGCGCGCCTCGTCGAGGCGATCGGGCTCAGCGTGGACGAGTCCTCGCTCACCGGTGAGTCCGAACCCGTGGAGAAGGACGCCTCCGTGCTCATCGAGGACGACGTGCCCATCGGCGACCGTCTGAACATGGTCTTCTCGGGGTGCCTGGTCACGGCTGGCAATGCCAAGGCCGTAATCTGCGCCACCGGCATGCAGACCGAGATGGGCAAGATCGCCGGCTACCTCAACAACACCCAGAAGCTCCAGACCCCGCTCCAGCGCCGCCTCAACCGTGTGAGCCGCACGCTTAGCGCGATTGCCGCAGCCGCGGCGGCGGCCCTTCTCGCCGGGGGCCTCAGGCAGGGAGAGGAGTTCTGGGCCATGGTCCTGGCGGCGGTCTCGCTTGGCGTCGCGGCCGTGCCCGAGACGCTGCAGCTCATCGTCACGCTCACGCTCACCCAGGGCATCAAGAACATGGCGGGCAAGCGCGCGCTCATCAGGAAGCTTCCCGCCGTGGAGACGCTCGGCTCGACCTCGGTCATCTGCTCGGACAAGACGGGCACGCTCACGCAGAACTGCATGAGCGTGCAGCGCGCCTGGGTGTCGGGCTCCGCGCCCGTGGCGGTGAGCGAGGAGGCGGTCGCGGGTCCCGTCTGCGAGCTCATCCACAAGCTGTCGCTTGCCAGCAACGCCACTCTGGAGCCGGACGGCGAGGGTGGCGAGAGAATCGTCGGCGACGCCACCGAAAGCGCCATCTTGCGCCTGCTCCTTTCCAGCGGCGAGGCCTGCGGTCAGCTCGAGGAGCGCATGCCGCGCGTGGGGGAGGTCCCGTTCTCCTCCGCGCGCAAGATGATGACGAGCGTGCATGCGTTGCCCGAGGGAGGCTACCTCGTGCTCACGAAGGGGGCTTTCGACCGCATCCCGTTCGCGGCGGTGGACGAGGCCACGCTCGCCGAGCGCCGGGCCATGCACGACGCCTTCGCAGGCGACGCCCTGCGCGTGATCGCGCTGGGCAGCCGTCGCGTCGAGGGGCTGCCCCAGAGTGGCAACCTCGAGGAGCTGGAGGGCGACCTTACATTCGAGGGCATCATAGGGCTTATCGACCCGCCTCGCCCCGAGGCCGCCAAGGCCATCCAGACGGCGCGTCGCGCGGGCATACGAACGGTCATGATCACCGGCGACCATGCGGCCACGGCCGCGGCGATCGCCCGGCAGATCGGCCTCATCGGCGACGGAGGAACGGTGATCACGGGCCGGCAGCTCCAGGCGATGTCCGACGAGGAGCTCGTGGACAACGTGCGTGACTACTCCGTCTACGCGCGCGTCTCGCCAGAGGACAAGATCCGCATCGTCGAGGCGTGGCAGGAGCGGGGCGAGGTCGTTGCCATGACGGGCGACGGCGTGAACGACGCTCCCGCGCTCAAGGCCGCCGACGTGGGCGTGGCCATGGGGCAGGCCGGAACCGAGGTTGCTAAGGCTGCGGCCGACATGGTCCTTATCGACGACAACTTCGCGACGATCGTCGAAGCGGTGCGCGAGGGCAGAAACGTCTTCTCCAACATCAAGCGCACAATCTACTTCCTGCTCGTGTGCAACCTGTCCGAGATCGTGGTCATGCTCGGGGCGCAGCTCGCGGGCTGGGGCATGCCCCTCACTCCGGTCATGCTTCTGCTCATCAACGTGCTGGGAGACGGCGTCCCTGGCCTGCGCCTCGCTCAGGACGTGAGCGACGGGCGCATCATGGGGCGCAAGCCCATCGGGCGCCAGGAGAGCTTCTTTGCGGGCGGTCTCGTGCGCGTGATCGCGCAGCAGACGCTGGCCTTCACGGTCGTGAGCATGCTCGCGTTCTGGCTCGGCGCCTTCGTCTGGCTGCCGGGCGGAGCAGGGCCCTCGCTTCTGGTGGGTCGGACCATGTGCTTTCTGGTCGTGGCCTTCACGAGCGTGCTGCACATCTTCACGGTGCGCAGCCGCGCCTCCGTCTTTAAGCGCACCGTGCGCGATAACCTGCCGCTCGTGTGGAGTGCCGTGGGTATTATCGCCGTGCTCAGCGTACTAGCGCTCGTTGCTCCGCTGGGCGCGATCTTTGGCCTTGTGCCGCTGGGCCCCGCGAGCTGGGCCTGCGTGTTTGGGCTCTCCTTGGTTCCCACCCTCGTGGCTGAGGTGGTCAAGCTCTGGGACAACCGCTCAGAGTCCGAGCACTACCGCCGCCTCCTCCTGCGCCATCGCAACGTGGGCGAGGAATAAAGAAGCGCCATGAAGACACTGAATGAACATATCGAAGCCCCGCGAGAAAATTCTGAGTTTGATCGCGTTTGGCGTGAGGGAGAAGGCAAGTATCAGGCGATGCGCGCTTTCGTACGGGCTCGTACGAAAGCGGGAATCTCTCAAAGGGGACTCTCCGAGGCAGCGAGCGTGCCACAGAAAACGATCAGCCTCATCGAAACGGCGGACACGAACACGACCGTTCGCACGCTCTCCAAACTTGCGAGAGGAATGGGGAAGGTGCTGACGATTCGTTTCGCTGATGCCGACGAGCACGAGGCGCGGGCATCGCGTCAGGCATGTGATGTCGAGTGCGGTGCGCAGCTTGCCCGCCTGAGCTGTCCACTTTTAAGCGCACGATAGGAACGGGAGCCGTCGTGTGCCTGTCGTCGGACGCGTTCGCGATAAACTCCACGACGTGGGCCCTTCCCGTCTGGGCTGTATGAGCGGTCGCATTGCGACCGGGTGCTACCCCAGAAGCGGCGTGAGCGCCCCCTGGGCGAGCACGGTGACGCGGTGCATTGCGCGCGAGAGAGCGGTGTAGAGCTGGCGGCGCGCGAGAGGCGTGTCGGGGTAGACCTCGGCCTGGGCGTCGGGGACGATCACGTGGTCGAACTCGAGCCCCTTGGCCATGCGCAGGCTGAGAAGGACCACGCCGGTGACCGGCAGGTCGCTGTCGTGGTCCACCACGCAGACCCCCTCGCCGAGCTGCTTGGAGAGCCAGCTCACGCGCGCGTCGCTCTGTGCGATGACGGCGGTGAGGCCCGCGCCGGGCTCGGACACCGCGGCGCGCAGGGCGCGCAGGTAGTCATCGCGCTCGGCAAACGCCTGGATGGTCGGCTTGACGCCCTCGCGCTGCACGGAGGCAAGGCGGAGCCGCTCGTCGTGCTTGACCAGTCCGGCAAAGAGGGCCGTGATCTCGGGGGAGGAGCGATAGCTCGTGAGCAGGCGGCATTCGTCCACGCTGCCGTGACTTTCCCGAAAGATCTCCGCGACCTGAGGAAAGGTGGCCGTCCCCTCGGAGATGGCCTGGTTCTCGTCACCCAGAAGCAGGAAGTGCGCGCGCGAGAAGTAGCGCGCGAGCACCATGAGCTGGGCCTCGGTGTAGTCCTGAACCTCGTCCACCATGACGAAGCGCGCGGTCTTCTCGCCGGTGTCCGTGAAGATGAGGCGCAGGTAGAGCCATTCGGTCGCCGAGAGCGCCGGCTGGCTCAGAAGGCGCATGCCCACGCGGTCGAGGCGCAGCCACGCGAGGCGCTCGATCTGGTCGTGCGCTCCGGAGAAGCGACTCTCCACGAGGCGGCGCGTGTATGTGACGGTCTCGGCGTCGCCCTCCGGAGAGATCGTCTCGCCAAAGAGCTCGACCTGCTGGTCAACGTCGAGGCCGAGCATCTCCTCCTGGAGGCCCTCGTCCTTGGCCATCTGCGTGAAGCGGCGGTCCAGCCGATCGTGTAGCTCGTCTGTGACCAGGGCGGTGAAGCGCGGGCCCACGCCAAAGCGCTCGAACTTGCGCACGGCACCCACCACCTGGCTCACCTTGAGAAGCACCTCTCCCTCGCAGCGGATCTCGCGCAGGTCGTCGGGCTCGAGCACGAGGTCACGAGAGGAATCCTCCAGGTGGCGTAGGGTCTTCGTCGAGGTGGAGCGGCCCAGGTCGCGCTCGCCGGCACCCTGCTCGGCCACGAAGCTCTTCCAGGTGAGGGTCTGCGGGTTGGCCTCGCCCATGGATGGCAGGACGGTGTCGATGTAGCGCTCGAACACCGCGTTGGGCGTGAAGAGCCAGACCTGGTCCTCGCTGAGCGTCTTGCGCTTGCGATAGAGCAGGTAGGCGATGCGCTGCAGGAGCACGGAGGTCTTTCCGGAGCCCGCGATGCCGTTGACGAGAAGCACGGGCACGTCATCGTGACGCACGACCTCGTTCTGCTCGCGCTGGATCGTGGCGGTGATGGCCTTGAGCTTCTCGGAGTGGTGGCTCTTGAGCGCGCTCAGGAGCAGCGAGTCCTCGATGGCCACGCTGGTGTCGAAGTAGGAGTTGAGCTGGTCGCGCACGATGTCGAACTGACGGCGCAGCGTGAGGTTGACCGTGCGCTCGCGCCCGTCCACGGAGTAGCTCGTGGGGCCCATCTGCTGGTTGTAGTAGGTCTCGGCCACGGGACTGCGCCAGTCCACCACGATCGGGCGGCTGTGCTCGTCGGTGATGCCAGCGGTCCCGATGTAGACGTCGCGCGCGGGGCGGCCCGGGCGCATCTCGAGCGTGACCTTGGCAAAGTAGGGCTGCATGAGCAGGAGCGTTACGCGACGGAGCTTGTCGACGTTGGAGTCGTGGTACTGGTTGTAGACGTCGATGATGTTGTTGAGCGTCTCGATGGCGGCGAGGGTCTCCATGGTCTCGTCCGAGCTGTTAAAGTTCAGGCGAACCTCCTCGCTCATGTCGATGAGGTCCTGGCGCGCGCCGGCGTGGTTGGAGTCGAGGTCGCTCGTTATGTTGTCGCGTATCTTGAGCAGCCAGCCGTAGACCTCGCTCAGGTGGGCCTGCTCCTTTGCGAGAATGGGATCATCGTGCTGGTTGGGCGTGGTGTCCATGTTCCTCCTGCACTGACGTAAAAGTCGAATAGACCATGCTACGCTTTGGGGCGGACGCCGACAAGTGTGGCGGAGCCCGCCGGATGGTCGCGCGCCCGTCACCCGCTTCGGGCTTTGGCGTATCCTTGAGCCCGATCAAGGGGAGAGTCATGCGCAAGCTCATCGAGCAGCTTCTGAAGTTCGGCGTCGTGGGGACCATCGCGTTCGCCATAGACTACGGCGTCCTCATGCTGCTCTCGCAGGGCCTGGGCTGGGACCCGGTCTTCTCGGCGGGCGTGTCGTTCTGCGTCTCGGTGGTGTTCAACTACCTCGCGTCGATGCGCTTCGTGTTCACGCACCGCGACGACCTGAGCCGTCGTGGCGAGTTCGTGATCTTCCTCGCGCTGTCTGCCGTGGGCCTGGTCATCAACGAGCTCTGCATGGCCGCGGGCGTCGCCGCGCTCGGGGACTCGGCCCTCATGGTCACCCTGGCCAAGCTCTTTGCCACGATCGTGGTCATGGTTTGGAACTTCTTCTCGCGCCGGCGCTGGCTCGACGCCGGCGACCAGGCGTCCTAGCCCCTAGCTGCGCGCGTCCACGTGGCGCGGCTGCTCCCCGCTGCGCTCGAAGCCCGTCTCGCGCAGCCGTCCGCCCTCGCTCACGACCACGCGGCGGGCGATGTAGACGGGGCGACCCTTGCCCTCCACGTAGATGCGGGCCACGTACTCACCAATGATGCCCAGCGTGAGCAGGGTGAGGCCTCCCAGCAAGAGGATGAGGCACACGATGGTGGGATAGCCCTCGGGGGTGTTCTGGAGGCCGAACGCGTCGTAGAGCACCATGAAGAAGTAGACGACCGACGCGATTGCCGCCGTCGACCCGACCCAGGTCGCGAGCTTGAGCGGTACCGTCGAGAAGGCAAAGATGCCGTCGGTGGCGTAGCGCATGAGCTGGCGCAGGGACCACTTGCTGCTGCCCGCCGCGCGCGGAGAGGGCTCGTAGGCGAACGGGATCGTCTCGAAGCCAACCCAGGCAAAGAGCCCCTTGGAGAACCGGTGGTACTCGGGCATGGCGAGAAGTGCCTCGGCGACGTCGCGGCGGAACACGCGGAAGTCCGAGGCGTCGGGGACCATCTTGGAGGTGCCGTCCGCCATGGCCTTAAAGATATGGTAGAACGCCTCCTTGAGCGCAGCGTGCAGCGCCCCCTCGTGTCGCCTCTCCTGGTAGGCGGCCACGCAGTCGGCCTCGGGGTGGGCCATGAGCTTGCGATACATGGCCACGAGCGTCTCGGGCTCCTGCTGGAGGTCGGCGTCCATGATGCCCACGGCGTCGCCCGTGGCGTGCGAGAGCCCGGCGAGCAGCGCCGCCTCCTTGCCAAAGTTGCGCGAGAAGTCTACGCATACCACGTGGTTCGCCCGGCCCGAGCGGGCGAACCTCTCGAGGAGCTGCCAGGTGTCATCAGAGCTTCCGTCGTTGACGAGCACGAGCTCGTAGTCAAGGCCCGCCGCGTCAAACGCGGCCGTGGCCCGATCGAAGAGGAGCGGCAGGCACTCGTGTTCCTCGTAGCAGGGAACGACTACCGAAAGGTTCATGTGCCCCTCCTGTTGCTTGCGTGGCAGGTGTGCGTCGGAGGACGTTGGACTGATGCATACCCACCGGCTTCACCTATACTAGCCGCCGCGGTAAGAATCTACCTGCGGCACACGGCGAGAGGGGAGCGCTCACATGCCCGTCATCATTCATGCCGATGACTTTGGCATCACGCCTGAGCAGTCTCGCAGGATCCTCGAGTGCTGCGCGGATGTGCCAGGCGGCCGGGGTGTGCTGAACTCGCTGAGCGTCTTTGCCAACTCGCCGCGCTTCGACGAGTGCGCCGAGCTTTTGGACGGACGTCCGGACGCCCTGCGCGTGGGCGTGCACCTCAACTTCGTGGAGGGGACCTGCTGCGCCGACCCGGCCGAGGTGCCCCTGCTCGTAGACGGCCGCGGACGCTTCCGGCTGGGCTACGGGGGACTTCTTGCGGGTTCCTTCGGCTCGCATGCCTCCGAGTTGAGCCACCAGCTCGAGGTGGAGGCCGCAACTCAGGTCGCGCGCGTGGTGAGACGCTTTCCGGAGCTTGCCGGCCACCTGCGCCTGGACGCGCACCAGCACACCCAGCTCATTCCCGCGGTCTTCTCGGCGGTGCTTGCCGTGGCCCAGAGACCCGAGTACCACCTCGACTACCTGCGGATTCCCGTCGAGCCCACCTCGACGTTTCTGGCTGCGTCCGTGGTGGGCTCCATCAAGCCCGTGAACTGGGTCAAGCACGCGCTGCTCAACTTCCTGTGGGCGCGCGACCGCCGGATGCTGGCCGCCTCCGGCCTTCCCGCTGCCGACGAGCTCTCCGCCGTCTTCTGTGGCGTGCTCTTCTCGGGTCACATGGACGAGAGGCGCGTGTGCGCCGTGCTGCCCTCGCTCCTGGAGCGCTCAGGGCAGGCGGGCACCAACCTTGAGCTGCTCTTCCATCCCGGTCGCGTGTCGTGTGCCGAGGATTGCCTGAACCCGGAGCTTCCCGGCTTCGTGGCCTTCTCATGTGGGGAGGGGCGCGACGTGGAGTACGACGCGCTGCGCTCGCCTGCTCTCTCGGCCGCGCTTGAGGGGGCGGCGTAGCCCATGGCGGAGAAAACCGTGACCGAAGACACTGCGGGCGACAATAGCAGACGTGCACAAGCCCCGCGTCCGCTCGCGTGGCTTGTGCGAGCGCGCGGCTACGAGTACCTGCTTGCGCCGCTTCTGGCCTTCGTGGTACTCTGCGCGGCCTTCGCCGTGCGGGGCATCTACCCGTTTGGCCAGACGAGTGTGGCCCTCTGGGACATGGACATCCAATACGTGGGCCTGTTCGGCTGGCTCTCCAACGTCATGCACGGCCAGGGATCGCTCTTCTACTCGTTTTCCCAGGGCATGGGCGAGGGCACGGCGGCGACGGTCGCCTACTACCTTGCCAGCCCGTTCAACCTGCTTGCGTGGTTCTTCCAGCCCGAGGACGCTCCGCAGCTCATGAGCTGGCTCACGCTGCTCAAGCTCTCGTGCGCGGCCCTGAGCTGCTATGCGTTTTTCCGTCTGCGCCACCGTCCCGGGACCGTGTACGTGCTGCTCGCCGTCGTCTACGCGCTGTGCGGCTACGCGGTGGCCGAGTGCAGCAACATCATGTGGCTCGACGGCGTCATCATGCTGCCGCTCGTGGCGCTGGGCACCTGGCGGCTCGTGCGCCGGGGAACGTGTCTGACGCTGTTCGTGAGCGTGGCGGCTGCCGTGACGTTCAACTGGTACACGGGCTACATGGACTGCGTCTTCTCCGTCCTGTACTTTCTGGTCTGCTGGCTCGACCTGTCGCGCGGCGAGCGGCGCGTCCGCGTGGGGGGCCGCTATGCGCTAACGATGCTTCTGGGCGTGGGCGCGAGCCTCGTGATGTTCCTCCCGGCGGTCCTGGGGCTGCTCGCCACCAAGGAGGGCGGCGGCTCCCTTCTGGAGAACATGGCCCACCTGCGCTTCTCCTACAACCCCTCGAATCTTCTGGCCTCGTTCGCGCTCACGGCCACGCCGTCGAGCGACTGGGACCGGATGGCCCCGCTCTACACGAGCGCCCTCGCCGTCGTGCTCGTCGTCTCCCTCCTGCTCAACCGCGGGGTTCCGCGTCGTCGGCGCGTCCTGGCCGCGGGGTTGCTCGCGTTCATGGCGGTCTCGGTCTGCGTGGTTCCGCTCGACGTCATGTGGTCGGGATTCAAGCCGGCGACCTCGTACTTCTTCCGCTACGCGTACGTGGTCTCGTTCGCGGTGGTGCTCGTGGCGGCCCAGGGTGCCGAGGCATTGGGCGGCCTGGAGGTCCGCGAGCGCCTACGTACGCTGCTCGCGGCCGCGCTTCTCGCCTGCCTGGGGATCGGCCTCGCGGTGATGAACGTCAAGCTGTACACGCGTCAGAGCCCGGTGGGCATGGGCGCGCTTCTGGCGACGTTCGCGCTGCTCGTGGGCTTTGCCCTGCTGGCCTGCGTGGCGGCCGGGCCCAGGAAGGGGCCCGCGCGCGTCGCGCTTGCGGTAACGGGCGTCCTGTTGGCGGTCGAGCAGGGGGCCAACGCCGCCTCGGTCTTCTCGCACTACACGCGCAGCGTGGACGACTGGGGCACCTATGTCTCTGAGTTGAGCTCCACCTACGACCAGATGGAGCGCGAAGACGACGGCCTGCGCGTGGCGCAGACGGACTTCTCCTTCAGGGGCGAGGGGGCGAACCACGCCACCACCACCGAGGGCTTTCTCATGGGGGCCTCGGGTCTCTCCGAGTACACCTCCACGATGGGCAGCCCGATGGTCGACCTGCTGACGCGCCTGGGCTACTCGGGCACGAATGAGATCTTCGGCTACTACGACAACGTGCCCATGACGCCCACCGACGCGCTCCTGGGCGTCGACTACACGATCTCTCGGGTGCAGCCCCCGCTCACGGAGCTCGTCGGGGCCGTGGACGTGCCCTACCCGGGGTACAGCCTGTGGAGAAGCACCGTCGACCTGCCCGCGGCCTATGGCATCGCGGCGGGGGCGGGCGACGTCACGTGGCCGGAGGTCGTCTTCGACAACCAGGATGCCTTTGCGATCAAGGACATCCAGGACGAGTGGCAGGGCTTCTCGCTCGTCAAGGACCCGTTCGCCAACCAGGAGGCGATGCTGGCCAACATGACGGGCCAGGACGCCTCGGGACTCTATGCGGATGCGCAGGTCTCTGAGCTCACGGATGCCACAACGACGGACTCGCGCACGTGGACCGTGACGATCTCCCAGGACGGGCCCACCTACCTGCACGTTCCCATCATGTCCACGCTGCGCCAGCACTGCATGGTCTCGGTCGACGGCGCGGACGTGCAGTCGGTGGGAAACAACTTCGACAACGGCGTGATCTACCTCGGGGAGCATACGGCAGGTCAGGTCCTCCAGGTCACGGTGCGCCTGACGCCGGACGTGGCAGGAACCCAGACCGTGAACGGCACGCTCGCGGGCGGTCTCGACGGGGTGGCGGAGCAGATCCTTGCGGGGTCGTCCTCGTCTGACCTGCTCGTGGTGCGCACGCTCGACGTGAGCCGCTTTCTGGAGCTGCGCGGGGCGCTCGACGACGACGCGACGAGCGTGGAGAGCTTCGAGGACGGCCACGTGAGCCTGAGATTCTCCGCCGAGAAGGACGAGACGCTCCTCACGGTGATTCCCTACGACACGGGCTGGCACGTCACAATCGACGGGGAGCCCGCCGAGGTGCGCAAACTTTACGAGGGGCTCTGCGGCGTGGACGTGAGTGCGGGGGAGCACCAGGTCGAGTTCACCTACGAGACGCCGGGGCTGGCCGCGGGTGCCGTGGCGAGCGTCGCGAGCGTGGCGGCCTTTGCGGCCTGGCGTGGGCTTGCGCGGCGCAGGCGTCTGCATGAGCACGCCTAGGGTGTTTATCGCCGTGGCGGCCTGCCGGGGCGCACGGAATCGCTCGTGAGAGACGCCAATGTGCGCGCCCGGGCAGTCTCGGCACGGTCTCATGCGCGCAGATGCGCCAAGCGCCTTGTTCCTACCCCTGCTGAGTAAAAATACTCAATGGGAGGTGGACATGTACCAGAGAGATCAGGTTGCGACCATAGCGCAGCGCATGGTCGAGAACGGTAACTCCCTCATGCAGGTGGTGGTGGGTCCCCGTCAGACGGGGAAGAGCACCATGCTCTTCCAGGCGCTCGGGCAGTCAAAGGCGGCAAGTCACTTTGTGAGCGCAGACGATCCCCTTGAGCCCTCTGCGGGCTGGCTCAGAACAGAGTGGCAGCAGGCGCGCAACATGGTGCGCGCTGCTGCTGGGGCCGTCACGGTCCTTATCGTTGACGGGGTCCAGAAGGTCGACCGCTGGCCCACCGTGGCCAAGTCGCTCTGGGATGCCGACCGGCGAGCAGGCCTCTCCCCCAAGGTCTTTCTAAGTGGGTCCTCCTCCCTGCTGCTCCATAAGGGTCTCGAGGACTCCCTGATGGGAAGGTTCGAGCTCATCCACTCTCCCACTGGAGCCTGGGTGAGTGCCGCGAGGCCTTCGGATACTCGCTTGACGACTTCCTCCTCTACGGAGGCTATCCCGGTGCAGCGCGCTTTGCGGCCGACGAGGGTCGATGGACGGCCTACCTCAGGGACGCAGTCATCGAACCGACCATCTCTCAGGACGTCCTCCAGCGGGAGGACGTGCGCAAGCCCGCGCTCATGCGCTCGCTCTTCAGGCCGGGTGCGACGTACTCCGGCAAAGAGCTCTCCTACACGAAGATGGTCGGGCAGCTCCAGGATGCGGGAAACACCGTAACCGTGGCCCACTGCCTCGATCTTCTGGGCAAGGCGGGCATCTTGGCCGCTATTCCCAAGTTCGATCCCAAGGAGCTCGTGCGTCGGCGCAGCTCGCCGCGACTGATGGTGTATGACACCTCACTCATGACGGCAACCTCCGAGAAGGGCCGCGACCGGCTTCTGGGCGAGCTCGACCTGCGGGGGCATCTCGTGGAGTCGGTCGTGGGGGCCTTCCTGCTCGCCCGCGCACCCCAGGAGGGCTTCGAGGTGTTCTGGTGGCGTGAGGGGACCAAAGAGGTGGACTTCGTGCTGCAGCGAGGCGGGGCGCTCACGGTCCTTGAGGTGAAGAGCGGACACGAGAGTTCCCAGAGCGGCATGGCGGAGTTTCTCGCGCGCCATCCCGAGGCTCGTCGAATCATCGTGGGAGGTACGGCAGCGGGGGCCTGCGGCCTCGAGGAGTTTCTTCTTGGCGAGGTGCCGCTGTTCTGGTGAGGGCTCTTGTTGGGTTGAACGTGCTCCCATTTCCGCGTCGCCTCGTCGGATGCTGGATTGGGGAACACTCTTGATGCAACTGCGAGGAAGAGGCCCCAAAGCGCGTTCTCGCTTTGACGTTTTCCCCAGGTGTCAAGAGGGACCCTGGTGCATCAAGAAAGCGTCCCAATCGGAGAGGTCGCCCGGGGACGAGCGCCGGGGCCTGACTCTGGTTCCGCTTCGGCTCGGGCGTGCTCACAAATCGGGGGCTGGGGCGGGCGAGAAGTACCTCTCACGTGCCACGGCCCCGATTTTGCAAGCGCAAGCGCGCCCGCGCCCGTGACCCCACCTGGGGCGACGCCCCTACCCCTCGTCGTCCACGAACCCCACGCGATAGGCCGAGAAGACCACGGACCCCTCGTCCTGCGTGGCGTCGAGGTCCACGTCGGCCCAGATGCCAAAGTCATGATCGTCGTCGGAGTCGCGGAAGATCTGGTGCGCGTGCCAGACGTGGGCGTCCTTCTCGTCGGACTCGTCAAGAAAGAGGTAGGCCGCAGAGCGGGCGTCGCCTCCCAGCAGGATCTCCTCGTGCTCCTCGTGGAAGGCCCCGAGCACCCGCTGCCAGACCGGCGCGCGCCAGCCCCACTCGGCGTCAAGGCGCCCCAGCTCGTCCACGTTGCCCATCGCCGCCGCGCGCACGCGTGCGAACAGGGCGTTTCTCACGAGCAGCGTGAGGGCGCGCCGGTCGTGGACCACCTCGTCGGCCGCCTCGGGTGGGGCGGCGTCGAGCCCTCCGTCGGCCGAGCCAGCCGCCGTCCACTCGTCCACGAGCGAGGAGTCCACCGAGCGCACCACCAGCCCCAGCCAGGCGATGATGTCCTCCAGACGCTCGTCGCGCTTGTCGGCGGGAACGGTGCGGTCGAGGGCGCGAAACGCCTCCGAGAGGTAGCGCAGGAGCGTCCCCTCCGAGCGCGCGATGCCGTAGCGCCCTATGTACTCCTTGAAGTCGCTTGCCGTCTCCACCATGTCGCGCAGGACGGACTTGGGCGAGAGCGCGAAGTCGCTCGCCCAGGGCACCTTGGCGCAGTACTCGGCGAAAGCAGCCTCGAGCAGCTCCTCGAGCGGCTTGGGGTAGGTGACCTCGGCCAGGCGCTCCATCCGCTCGTCGTACTCCACACCGTCGGCCTTCATCTCGGCCATCGCGCGGTCGCGCGCGGCGCGCTGCTGGGCGCGCAGGATCTGGAAGGGGTCCTCGAGCGTGGCCTCGGCCAGGGATATGACGTCGAGCGCGTAGGTCTCCGACGCGGGGTCCAAAAGCTCGAGCGCGGCGAGGAGAAACGGCGAGAGGGGCTGGTCGAGCGCGAAGTCGTCCGGCAGGTCCACCGTGGTGCGGTAGCTGGTGCATCCGTCCGGCCCCTCCTCGCGCACGACCACGCCCGCATCCATGAGCGTGGCAAAGATCTCGTCGGTGCGCGTGGAGAGACGGGCCTTCTCGTCTTCGGGCTGCGCGGAGTCGGCGACGAGCGCGTGGACGCGGGCCCAGGCGTCGCCGCCCCGCTCGACCTCGGCGAGCACCATCGAGTGCGTGACCTTCATCCGGGGGCGCAGGGGCTCGGGCACGGCGGACTCCAGGCGCTCGAAGGTCTGCTTGTTCCAGCCCACGAAGCCCTCGGGAGGCTTCTTCGTCTTGATCTTGCGCGCCTTCTTGGGGTCGCCGCCGGCCTTGGCGAGCGCGCGGGCGTTCTCGATGTCGTACTCCGTGGCCTGGGCGATGACCCGGCCCTCGGTGTCAAAGCCCGCGCGACCGGCGCGCCCCACGATCTGGTGGAACTCGCGCGCGTTGAGGTGGCGCATGCGGCGCCCGTCGAACTTGGAGAGCGCCGTGAGGACGACGGTGTGAATGGGCACGTTGATGCCCACGCCGAGCGTGTCGGTCCCGCAGATCACGGGCAAGAGGCCCCGCTGCGCGAGCTTCTCCACGAGCAGGCGATAGCGCGGCAGCATGCCCGCGTGGTGCACGCCCACGCCGCAGCCCAGGAGGCGGCGCAGCGTCTTTCCGAAGGTGGTGGTGAAGCGCGTGGACTTGATGGCATCCTTGATTGCCTCGCGCTGCTCCTTGGTGGAAACGCCGTAGCTGGCCAGGGACTGCGCGCTCGTCAGAGCCGCGTCCTGCGAGAAGTGCACGATGTAGAGGGGAGCCTCGCCCGCGCGCAGGGCGAGTTCGACGGTCCCCTCGAGCGCCGTGTCCACGAACTCGTAGGAGAGGGGCACGGGGCGCGCCGCGTCGGCGATGGTGTCTACGGTGCGCCCGCCCGTGTGCTCCGCGAGCGCCCCTGCGATGGTGGTGGTGTCGCCGAGCGTGGCGCTCATGAGCAGGAACTGCACGTGGGGCAGGGTCAGGAGCGGGACCTGCCAGGCCCAGCCGCGATCCGGGTCGGCGTAGAAGTGGAACTCGTCCATGGCGACGCAGCCCACGTCGCAGGCGTCTCCCTCGGCGAGCGCCTGGTTGGCCAGAATCTCGGCGGTGCAGCAGATGACGGGGGCGCTCGCGTTGATCGAGGCGTCGCCGGTGATCATGCCCACGTTCTCGGGGCCCAGGAGCTCCACGAGGTCAAAGAACTTCTCGCTCACCAGGGCCTTGATCGGGGCGGTGTAGTAGGCGCGGCGATCCGTGCAGACGCTCATGAAGCACATGCCCAGGGCTACGAGGGACTTTCCCGAACCGGTGGGCGTGCCCAGGATGAGGTGGTCGCCTGCCGCGACGGACAGGAGGGCCTCCTCCTGGTGGGGCCACAGCTGCATCCCGCGCGCGTCGACCCAGCCAAGGAAGAGGTCGAGGGCCTCCTCGGCGGAGAGGTTGGGATAGCTCCTGTCGTCGGGCCAGGGGATGAGCCGGCCCAGGGAGCCAGGGGCGTTGGGCCCGCCGTCGAGCGTCTCTGCGGTTGTGGTCTGGTCAGGGTCGGCCATGTATGTCTCCTCCGTGTTCGTGGCCTCCCATTCTACGCGCCCATGCGAGCTCCCGCCCGCGCCCGGGTGCCGCAGAGCGACCTCCCCCCGCCAGACGTGACGAGAAACGAACAGCTTGCGTCAGGCGGTTCTCGCTCGCGAGCTCGTGGCCTATGCTAGGGGGCAACGAGGGAAAGCGAGCTTCCCGTCCGGACGCCCTACGCAGTAAACGAGTCGGCCCATCCCCTCCTTCTCCTGGCTCAGTCTGGGCGTCGCTGCACTCTCGTCTGACCCCAGAGGCCCGGATCTTGCTCCGGGCCTCTGCCGTGGGGTGTCGCAGACCTTCGTTCCCAACGGGACGGCCTCGCTTCCCTCGGTCGCAAAGCCCGAGGTCCACGAGGGGCGACGGCCCCGCGGGCATCGCGGTCTACGTGAGCGAGGCAGGACACTGTGGCTACCCGAGCGAGTACCTCGTCGTCCAGACGTGGAACACGCAGCTCGCCCGCTCCCTGGGCGAGGCGATAGGCGACGAGCTCCTGGTCGCGGGCATGAGCGGCTGGTGCGCGCCCGCCCTGAGCTGCCATCGCTACCTCTATGCGACTGCCAGCTCGAACGCGATGAACGGGCGGGGCCCCACGGTGCGCGTGACCTACGTCTAGCTCGTACGCCTACCTCACGCCGTAGCGCTCGTAGTAGGTGTCGAGCGCGGCCCCGAGTTCGGGGGTGATGACGCTTCCGCCGAGGGCCTCCCTCACCTCGGCCATGCTCACGATCGAGGCCACGGGAAAGCCGTAGCGCTCCTGGATCTCCTGCTGGGCCGTGACGCGTCCGCCCTTGCCTACCTCCATGCGATCGAGCGAGACGATAAGTCCCTTGACCTCGACGCGTGCCGCGCCGGTCACGAGGGGGTAGGTCTCGTCGATGGATTTGCCTGAGGTGGTGACGTCCTCGATCATGACCACGCGGTCCCCGTCGGCAAGGGGCGAGCCCAGAAAGCTTCCGGCGTCCGCCCCGTGATCCTTGGCCTCCTTGCGGTTGGCGCAGTAGCGGACCTCCTTGCCGTAGAGGTCGTGCAGAGCGATCGCACAGGACACGGCCAGGGGAATGCCCTTGTACGCAGGCCCGAAGAGCACGTCGAAGTCCAGGCCAAAGTTGTCATGGATGGCATGCGCGTAGTATTCGCCCAGTCGTTTGAGCTGCGAGCCGGTCACGTAGGCACCGGCGTTCATGAAGAACGGCGACGTGCGCCCGCTCTTGAGCGTGAAGCTTCCAAAGGTGAGGACGTTGGACTCGGCCATGAAGTCGATGAACGAACGCTGGTAGTCTTCCATGGGTCTCCTCTCGGCGCGTGCGCGTCGCTTGGTTTCATGACACGGTAATTCTAGCCGCAGGCGCGCTGCTAAGGCCCAAACTGCAGAAATGCGTCGCGTCGACGCCCGCCGCGGGGCCATCAAAGTCCCCGGCTCTTGCGGAAGAGAGCCAGGAGGAGCAACGTTCGTTGCGGTAGAGTGGGGCGGGATAAACTGCGGGCGGGGCGCACGACCTTTCAGATGCGCTTCTCCCTCGTACGAAGGGGCACCCTGTGGAACGCACCAGAATCGTGCAGCTCTATGCAGATATCGAGCAGCTCGGAGACACCGTCGTCACCGTGGCGGGCTGGGTCCGCTCGATTCGCGACATGAAGAACTTCGGCTTCGTTACTCTGAACGATGGCAGCTGCTTCAAGGACCTGCAGGTCGTCATGAACCGAGGCGCGCTCGGCAATTACGACGAGATCGCTGCCATGGGAGTGGGGTCAGCGCTCGTCTGCACGGGCACGCTCGCGCTCACGCCCGATCGCCCGCAGCCCTTCGAGCTGCAGGCGTCAAGCATCGTGATCGAGGGTGCCTCCGCCCCGGACTACCCCATGCAGAAGAAGCGCCAGACGCGCGAGTTCCTGCGCACCCAGCAGCATCTGCGCAGCCGTACCAACCTCTTCCGCGCGATCTTTCGCGTGCGCAGCGTCGCTGCCGCCGCGATTCATAGTTTCTTCCAGGAGCGCGGCTTCGTTTACGTGAACACCCCGATTATCACCACCTCGGATGCCGAGGGTGCGGGGGAGATGTTTCGCGTGACCACGCTCGACGTGGCCAATCCCCCGCTCCTTGAGGATGGCTCGGTCGACTGGTCCCAGGACTTCTTCGGCCAAGCCGCCAACCTCACCGTCTCGGGACAGCTCCAGGCCGAGAACTTCGCCCTCTCCTTTGGAGACGTCTACACCTTTGGTCCGACCTTTCGCGCCGAGAACTCCAACACGCGTCGTCACGCCGCGGAGTTCTGGATGGTCGAGCCCGAGATGGCCTTCTGTGACCTTGCGGGGGATATGGACTGTGCCGAGGCCATGCTCAAGTATGTGATCGGCTCCGTGATGGACGCCTGCCCCGACGAGATGGCCTTCTTCAACAAGTTCGTCGACAAGGACCTCGTCGAGCGTCTGACACACGTGGTCACCTCGGACTTCGCACGCGTGAGCTACACCGAGGCCATCAAGATCTTGCAGGAGGCAGTCGACTCGGGCCACGACTTCGAGTATCCCGTGGACTGGGGATGCGACCTGCAGACCGAGCACGAGCGCTACCTCACCGAGGAGCACTTTGGCAAGCCGACCTTCGTCACGGACTACCCGGCCAAGATCAAGGCGTTCTACATGCGCCTCAACGACGACAAAAAGACCGTCGCCGCTGCCGACTGTCTGGTGCCCGGCATCGGCGAGATCATCGGCGGCTCCCAGCGCGAGGAGCGCCTCGACGTGCTCGAGCGGCGCATCACCGAGCTGGGCATGAGCATCGACCAGTATCGTACCTATCTTGACCTGCGCCGCTATGGTGGCTGCCAGCACGCGGGCTTTGGCCTGGGCTTTGAGCGCCTGGTCATGTACCTCACGGGCGTGGACAACATCCGCGACGTCCTACCGCACCCGCGCACCGTGGGCAGCGCCGACTTCTAGGGGGACGGCCCCGGGCGGCGCGCTATCGTCGGGTACTCGGATTCGGGCGCTCGTGTTTGGGGTATCATCGCGGAATTGCGTTTCTGACGCGGGAGGGATTCATGGGCTTTCACTGCTCGGATTGTGTGTACAGCTCCTTTGTCTTCCAGGAGGAGACCCGGACGTATCAGGGCGCGTGCAGTCGCGGCTACACGCTCACCGACCCGCGGGTTCGTCAGAGTCCCAAGAATCGCTTCGCGGTGCGTCCCGACCAGCTCGTTCCCACGATCGATCCCTTTGGAAACGAGTATTTGCGCACGTCGAACGTTTGCCACCAGTTCCTGCGCCCCCAAGATGCTTCGGCCGAGGCTCGCTAGTCCCCTTGGTTGAACCGTCCCCTCCCAACAGCGGTTTCCCACAGAAGCTCGCCTCGAACTTCGTGGGAACCTGGGAGATGTACTCCGCCACCTTTGAGGACGGCCCCGTCACGAACGAGGACTACCAGGAGCTGACAGACTACGGCATGCACACGACGCTTGATCTTGACGATGACGGAGAGCTGCTCGTCGACACCTTTGGCAGCCAGCACTTCGGAACGTGGAAGATCAAGGACGAGCGCACCCTCTCGCTCACGATTGACGGCGATTCGGTCGACGCCCCGCTCGAGGACGGCATGCTGACCATCTCTTACGACGGCGAGTCCATGGTCTTCGAGAAGACCGACGCCACGCCCAACATGGATCGAGACCCCTCGGAGAACGCGGGGGACTTCTCGGGCTTCGAGGACACTGAGGAGACCACAAGCACCACGGACGATACGTCCGATTTCTTCTCCGCTGAGACGGACTTCTATGTCAACAGCTATGTGTCTGACGTGACCGAAGACAGCCCCCTGAACGTCGTCGTGGCCGATGACGAGAACCTCTCCATCACGGTCTACGCTGTGGGCACGGACTACGAGGGCGACACGGGCTACCTCATGACGGTCGAGAACAAGACTGACGAGGACCTTGTGGTCCTGGGGACCAGCTTCACGGTCAACGGCGCCTCCGTCAGTGACGACTACGCAACGCTCGCTCGCCCCGTTCCCGCAGGGCAGACGCGCAAGGCGTTCCTCTTCTTTGACCAAGACGTCGCCACGGTATCCGAGGGCTCGACGTGCACGGGCATGATCGGCGCCTTCGACGCGAGCGACAACAACGCGGGAATCTACGACCTGAGCATCTAGGCTGCGGTACCAGACGGTTATGATGGGGGCGGGACGCCAGGTGGCGCCCGCCCCTTCTCACATACCAATGAGGTGATTCCATGTCAGACATCACGCGCGACCTGATCTTTCCCGCTCCCGTCTTTCACGAGAAAATCTGGGGAGGCCGTCGGCTTGCCACGGACTTTGGCTACGAGATTCCCTTGGGCCCCATTGGGGAGTGCTGGGCGATAAGCGCGCATCCCAACGGCGACTGCGCCATCGACGGGGGAGCCTGGGACGGCCTTCTCCTCTCCGAGCTCTGGGACGCCCACCGCGAGCTCTTTGCCGGGGCTAAGGGGGACCGCTTCCCGTTGCTTATCAAGATCATCGACGCCAAGGAGGACCTCTCGGTGCAGGTGCACCCCGATGACGCCTACGCCGCCGCGCACGAGAACGGATCTTTGGGCAAGCGCGAGTGCTGGTACGTGCTCGCGGCTGACGAGGGTGCCACGATTGTGGCGGGCCAGCACGCGCACGACCGTGCGGAGTTCAAGCAGATGGTCGACGAGGGACGCTGGGACGACCTGCTCAACAAGGTGCCCTGTCACGTCGGCGACTTCTTCCCCATCGAGCCGGGCACGATTCACGCGATTCAGGGCGGCACGATGGTCCTCGAGACCCAGCAGTCCTCGGATGTGACCTATCGCGTCTATGACTACGACCGCGTGGGGACCGACGGCAAGCCGCGCGACCTGCACCTCGCGCAGTCTCTGGACGTCACGGACTATGACCAGCAGATTCCGACCTCGGGCGCGGTGACGGCCCCCGAGATCGATGGCGTGACGAAGCTCATGAGCTGCCCCAGCTTCGTGGTCGAGCGCGTTCGCGTTGCGGGCCCGAAGACCCTTGAGCAGCCATGGCCGTTTGTCTGCGCGAGCGTCATCGAGGGCGAGGGTACGGCCGTAGTCGAGGCGGCAGGCGTGACGCACGAGGTCGCGCGCGGCACGCACTTCCTCGCGCCCTCCGCGTGCGGTCAGCTGACGCTCACGGGTGCCATGACCCTCGTCATCTCCCACCTGCCCGATTCCGCCCTTTAGGGCCTGGGCTCGCGGGGCGGCCGCTCCCGCGCAGGACGATCAAAAGAGCCGCAGGCAGACGACGTGTCTGCCTGCGGTTCTTGGCTAAGGACCTTGCGGCGAACCCAATCCCCCCAAAGGGTCTAGGCGTGGAGCTCGGAGCCGCAGTGCGGGCAGCGCTTGGCGCCGGCCTTGACCTCCTCGAGGCAGAACGGGCAGGTGGGGGCAGGCTCCTCGACGGGCTCGGCCGCGCCCTTGTGGGAGAGCGAGTCCATCTTGTCGCGCATGGTGTTGATTGCCTTGATCATGCAGAAGACCACGAGTGCGATAATCAGGAAGTTGACTATCTGGGAAAGGAAGTTGCCTATGTTCATGCCAAAGAACACCAGGTCGGGGGCGAGCTCCCCGCCACCGGTTATGGTGGCTATGAGCGGTGTAATGATGTCGCCCACGAGTGAGTTCACGATGCTTGTGAAGGCGCCGCCGATGATGATGCCGACGGCCATGTCCATGACGTTGCCGCGAGCGATAAACTCCTTGAACTCATTCATAAAAGACTTCATGCGAGAACCCTTCTTGAAACCAGTTGCGAGCCCGTGCGGGCGCGGACGAGACGCACCAACTATAGCGCCTGCGCAACGCCTCGGCTAGCGCGGTGATCTGCCCCGGCCCAACTCGTCGGTGTCGAGCAGCACCGTGAAGGGCCCGTCGTTGACCAGGCTCACCTGCATGTGCGCGCCAAAGACGCCACGTCCCGCGCGCTCGCTGCCGAGCGTCTCCTCGGCGAGCTCGCAGAACCGCTCGTAGAGGTGGCGCGCCAGCTCGGGCTCGGCAGCGCCGGTAAACGACGGACGCAGGCCGCGTCGGGCGTCGGCGAAGAGCGTGAACTGGCTCACCACGAGCACCTCGCCTTCCGTGTCCAGAAGCGAGCGATTGATCCTGCCGTCCCCGTCGGCACAGATGCGCAGGTGGGCGACCTTGTCCCACAGCCGGCGCGTGAGGGCCTCGTCGTCGGTGGGAGCCACGCCCAGAAGCACGAGGTAGCCTGCGCCGCAGCTGCCCACGACCTTGCCGTCCACCTCGGCCCGCGCCTCTTCGACGCGCTGGATGAGCGCGCGCACCCTACGCCCCCAGGCGGTAGAGCGCCGTGAACTTCTCGGTCAGGTAGTCGGTGTAGCAGGTCGCCGAGAAGGGCTCGCCGCAGGCCGCCTCGATGAGCTCGCCGGAGTCCTTGGAGCGCCCCCAGCGCCAGATGCGCTCGCCCAGCCAGCCGCGCACGGGCGCGAGGTCGCCCGAGGCGCAGACGGCGTCGAAGTCCATGCCGCCCGCGACCATCGCGGCCTTGATCTGCGCCCCAAAGGCGCTGCCCAGGGCGTAGGTGGGAAAGTAGCCAAAGCTGCCGTCGGACCAGTGGGTGTCCTGCAGGGCGCCGCGCGCGTCATCGGGCACCGTGACGCCCAGGTACCGCTGGTACTTCTCGGCCCACAGGCCCGGCACGTCGGCGGCCGTGGCCTCGCCCGAGAAGAGCAGCTGCTCGATCTCGTAGCGCACGATGATGTGCAGGGGATAGGTGAGCTCGTCGGCGTCGCAGCGAATGAGGCCCGGCTCCGCGCAGTTCTCGGCGAGGTAGAGCTGGTGGGCCGTCACGCGCGAGAGCTGCCCGGGGAAGCGCGCCCGCATGACCTCGAGCAGCGGCTCGGCGAAGGCCTCCGAGCGGCCCACGATGTTCTCGAAGAAGCGGGACTGGGCCTCGTGCATGCCCATTGACGTGCCACCCTTGAGCGAGGTGAAGCGATAGGAGGGATCGACCCCCTGCTCGTAGAGGGTGTGGCCGCCCTCGTGCAGCATCGAGAAGACGTTGGAGAGGACGTTTTGGGGGTAGACGTGGCTGGCGATAAGAACGAATCCCGTGGACGGCCCGCCCGTGAAGGGGTGCTCCGTGCGCCCGAGCCACAGGGCGTCCTCGTCGACGCCCTCGAGGCGCATGAGATCGTGGGCGAGCGCCCACTGGCGCTCCTCGTCGTAGCTCCCGTCCATGCAGGCGTGGCTGGGCTTGCGACGGCTGGCCATGCAGTCGGCCAGAAGCGGCACGACGCAGTCCTTGACCTGGTCGAAGAAGCGGTCATAGAAGGCGCGGTCGCTGCCCCACTCGTTCTCGTTGAGCCAGACGTCGTAGGGGTCGGCCTGGGCGTCTCGCGCGCCCGCCATGGAGCGCAGGGCGCCCACGATGCGGTCGAGGTAGGGCTCGAAGCTCGCCCAGTCGTCGGCCGCCTTGGCGCGGCGCCAGACGTCGTTGGCCTCGCAGGTGAGACGGCTGAAGGCGGCCTGCTCGGCGGCTGGCACGTCCAGCAGGGACGCCCGGTCGCGGCGCAGGATCTTGATCTGGGCCAGGTGCGTGTCCCCCAGAAGCTCGGGGCACTGCTCGAGACGGTCGAGCAGGCGTCCCACCGCAGGCTCGCAGAGCGTCTCCACACGGGTCTGCTCGAGGGTGGCCATGGCCTCGCCGCGCTCCTCGGTGGCGCGCACCGGATCGATCACGGGTCCCAGGGAGCCTATCTCGTCAAGGGCGTAGCGCAGCGAGAAGAGCGTGCGCTCGAGGTCGTCGAGCGCCTCCATGTCGGCTCGCGGGTTGGCGAGGGCCGCGTTGAGCTGCTGCGTATCGGATGTGTCTGGCATGGTCCCTCCTGCAGAAAGGCGATGTTCGCATGACCCAAAGTGTACCTCGCCCGGCCCCCTGACCGACCGCTTGGGCCGCTCGGGGCACATTCTGCGCAAAGGACGCGTACCTTGCGTGCGCCAGACCGTATCATCAGGAAATGCGGATACGAAGAGCGGGCTACGGGCCCGCTCGCTAGGGAGGGCTTCCATGGACAGGGTACTGGGCATCGACGTGGGCGGCACGAGCATCAAGGTTGGTCTCTTCACCCCGGAGGGGGAGCTTCTTGAGGAGCGCAAGATCCCCACGCCTGCCCTGGTGGGACAGGTGGCCTACGACGTGGTCACGGACGGCATCACCCGCGTCCTTACGGCCCATGACAGCGTGCCGAACGACGTGATCGCCTGCGGGCTGGACATTCCCGGGCCCGTGGCCGACGACGGCACCGTGGGCTTTCTGCCCAACATCGAGCTCGACCCCGAGGGGCTCGTCGGGGCGATAAGCGCCGTCTTCTCGCATGCGACGGTGGCCTTCGTCAACGACGCGAACGCGGCCGCGCTCGGCGAGATGTGGGCCGGCGTGGCGCACGGGACGTCGAGCTTTGTGTTCATCGCGCTCGGCACCGGCGTGGGGGCCGGCGTCGTGGCCAACGGACGACTGATCGCGGGTGCCTTTGGTGCCGGCGGGGAGGTCGGCCACATTACGGTTAACAAGGACGAGACGCTCGTCTGCGGCTGCGGCCGGCGCGGCTGCTTGGAGCAGTACGCCTCCGCCAAGGGCATCGTGCGCCTCTACCTCGCGGAGTGCGAGCGTCGTGGGGTCACGCCGGTCCCCATCGAGCACGCCACGGACACCCTCTCGGTCTTTCGCGCCCTAGCCGCGGGCGACGACTGCGCCAAGCTGGCCGTAGACCAGATGTGCGAGTACCTCGCTCTCGCCATGTCCCAGATATCGTGCGTGGTCGACCCGGCGATGTATCTGATCGGCGGCGGGGTGGCCGGGGCGTTTGCCACCTTCGCGCCGGCGCTGCGCGCGCGCTTCTTGGCGCGCGCCCTGCCCACCTGCAGGGGCGTGCGCATCGAGGCGGCGAGCCTGGGCAACCAGGCTGCGATGTACGGCTGCGCCTACGAGGCCCTGCGCCTGCACGGGGAGCTCTCGTAGCGCGACGATGCGCTTCGTTCCGAGACGTCACGCCGCATGTGCCCCCATCGAGTCCCCTCGGTGGGGGCATTTCGATTTGCGTCGTTTTTTCACAAGGGAAAGCATGTAAAAGCAGGTAGAGCTACGAACTTGTATGGTCCTGCCAAAAAACATACTTTTGTTTTCTTACTAAATTTTTTGTATACTTATGAAAAGGTACTTCTTCTCGTGTTATATTCATGAATATTGTGAGGGCTTACCATGGAGCGCTCACACGAAACGGTGCCATCGGGCACCCAGGCGAAAGGAGTGACAGATGGCAAGCGAGAGCACTACGTACGACCTCTTGGCCGTGACGGGCTGCCCCACGGGCATTGCGCACACCTTCATGGCAAAGGAGGCCCTCGAGAAGGCCGCCGCCGAGCGCGACCTCACCATCAAGGTCGAGACCCAGGGCCAGGCGGGCGTGGAGAACGAGCTCAGCGCCCCTGAGATCAAGGCGGCCAGGGCCGTGATCCTTGCCGCCGACAAGGACGTCCAGCCCGAGCGCTTCACGGGCAAGCCGGTCATCAGCGTCGGCGTGACGGCCGCCATCAAGGATCCCAACGCGCTCATCGACAAGGCTCTTGCGGCTAAGGCGACCGGAGAGCTCTCCGACGAGGTCGCCTCGGCGGACGGGGGAGACGTCTACCAGGAGCGGGAGTCCGTAGGGCACCAGATCTACAAGCACCTGATGAACGGCGTCAGCCACATGCTCGTCTTCGTGGTCGCCGGCGGCGTGCTCACGGCCCTGTCGTTTCTGTGGGGCATCACGTCCTTCGACTCCACGGCGGCCGACTACAACTCGTTTGCCGCCATGCTCAAGATCATCGGCGGCATTGCCATGAACCTCATGGTGCCCGTGCTGGCCGCCTACATCGCCGAGTCCATCGGCAAGCGCCCGGCTCTGGTGCCCGGCTTCGTGGCCGGCATGATCGCCATCCAGGGCCTGCCCGTCTCGGCCGAGACGGGCCTCATCGACGCCGGTGGTGCCGGCGTCGGCTTTGGCTTTCTGGGCGGCATCGTCGGCGGCTTTCTTGCCGGCTATGTGATCCTGGGTCTCGAGAAGCTCCTGTCGGGTCTGCCCAAGAACCTGAACGGCCTCAAGGCGATGTTTTTGTACCCCCTCCTGTCGACGCTCGTCGTCGGTCTCGTGATGCTGGGCATCTCGGGTCCCATGGCCGCCATCAACACGGGGATGATGAGCTTCCTGAAGGGCCTCAGCGCCGCTGGCCCGGTGGCCCTTGGCCTGGCCATTGGCTGCATGTGCGCCTTTGACATGGGTGGCCCCGTCAACAAGGCCGCCTACGTCACCGGCACGATGATGCTCACCGCGGCACTCGAGGCCGGCGTCGGGACACCGGACTACAACTTTGGCACCAACTTCATGGCTGCCGTCTCCGCCGCCTGCATCGTCCCGCCTCTCATCACCTCGTTCGCGGTCCTCGTGGGCAAGAAGTACTTCTCGCAGGAGGACCACGACGCCGGAATCGTCAACCTCATCCTGGGCAGCACGCACATCACTGAGGGCGCCATTCCGTTCATGACCAAGAACATCTGGCCCGTCATGCCCATCATGATGCTCGGCTCCTCGATCGCCTCCATCCTCACGATTTTCTTCGGGGTGCACGACCCCGCGCCTCATGGTGGCTTCCTCGTGCTGCCGGTCGTTGACGGGGGCCTCCTGTGGGTCCTGGCCATTCTCATCGGCGCGGTCGTGGGTGGCATCCTGTTCGTGATCTTCAAGAAGCGCGAGTACGACAAGAACGGCGGCGTGATCAAGTAGGATGACGTCGCGTACAGGCGAGTGCCTGTCAGGGGGCCCGGCGCTTGCGCCGGGTCTCCTCTGCCGAATCCCTGGGAGGAAGTCATGATCTACACGCTCACCACCAACCCCGCCATCGACCTGAACGTCACGACGGGCACGTTGAGCACCGATCGGGTCAACCGTACGCGTGACGCCGTCTACACGCCCAACGGCAAGGGCCTGAACGTCTCGTTCGCCCTCGGCCACTACGGCGTGGACTCGCAGATCCTGGGCTTCTTCGGGGGCTTCTCGGGTGACTACATCGTGCGCGAGGCCGCGCGTCGGTGTCCGGTGCGCCCCGTGACGATCGACGGCATCACGCGCGTCAACGTATTCGTGACTACTCCTGAGGGGGAGTACAAGCTCCCCAACGCCGGCGCCGCCGTCTGTCGCGAGAAGCAGGTGGAGATGCTCGACCTCCTGCGAGAGGCGGGTGACCTCTCGTGTCTGGTGGTGTCCGGCAGCCTGCCTCCCGGGGTCGACGCGGGCTACTACGACGAGCTGGTCGACGTCGTGCGCGCCCGCGGCGCCGAGCTCGTGCTCGACATCTCGCACCCGCACCTCGCCGAGCTGGTGGCCAGGCGCCCCCTGCTCATCAAGCCCAACGACGAGGAGGTCGCCGCCATCTTTGGCGTTGACGTAGGAGACGAGGGGGGCGCTCTGGCGGCTCTGTCAGAGCTCCATCGGCGTGGCGCCCAAAACGTGCTGCTCACCCTAGGGGGCGAGGGGGCCTACTTCTCCGACGGGGCTCACGTCTGGCATGCGAGCGCGGCCAAGGTCAAGGTCCTCTCCACGGCCTGCGCCGGAGACGCCACGCTCGCGAGCTTCCTTTCCGTGTGGCTCGAGGACCGCGGCGCCGTCGAGCGGGCCCTCATACGGGCCATGGCAACGGGTGCCAACGTCGCCATGAGCGCGGGACTGGGGGACTTTTCCCTCGTTGACGATCTCGCCCGGCAGGTCGAGGTTACGCGCCTCGTCTAAGGAACCTCTCACCGAGTTTTGGTTTCCCTGGCAGAGAGAAGCAAAAGACGGAGGGCGGGGGAGCATACTAGAGGGGGCCAAAGCCGATGAAGGGGGCGTGGGGCATGACGACGGAAGAGACGCGCGGGCGCATGCTGGCTGCCGAGCGCCGCCAGCGCATCGTTGACCTCCTGGAGCGTCAGCCGTCGGTCCTGGTCTCGGACATCTGCGCCGAATGCGGTGTCTCGGCCGTCACCGTTCGCTCCGACCTCGACTACCTTGAGCGCGAGGGTCGACTCAAGCGCACCCATGGCGGCGCGGTTCCCGTCTCGACGTACGTGGTCCCCCGCGTGTCCGAGCGCGTGCGCAAGAACGCACGCGCCAAGCAGGCCATCGCGCTGCGTGCGGCCAAGCGGGTGAGCGACGGTGAGATGATCCTCGTGGGATCGGGCTCGACCACCCTCGAGTTCGTGAAGGCCCTGCGGAGCAAGCGCGACCTCACGATCATCACGAACGCCTGTCACGTCATCGAATACGCCGAGCAGCACCTGCGCGAGGCCGTGATCATGTCGACGGGGGGCGTGCTCGAGCGGGAGTACCGTCACTACTACGGTCCGATCCTTTCCGCGAGCCTCGCCGACGTCTACGTGGACGAGGTTTTTCTGGGCGCGGACGGGTTCGAACCTAGCTTTGGCTTTCTGGCCGAGTACGAGCAGACCGCCTACGCCAAGTCCGAGTTCATGCGTCACGCGCGCACCAGGACCGTGCTGATGGACGCCACGAAGGTGGGGGCAGGTCGCTCCTTCGCGCGCTTCGCCAAGCCGGAAGAGGTCGACCTCGTGATCATGGACGAGGACCCCGACGGGGTCGTGCGCGCGGCCTGCAACGCAAGCGAGCGCGTGGTCGAGGTCGTCGAGGCGCGCGCCTAGCCTTCTGACGACGTGCTCTCCGGCTGCCAGGCGGGCCGGGCGTCCAGGTCGACGCGGGCCTTGCGCCATCCTGCCTCGGCCGCGAGCTTGTAGGCGAGACGCGGCACGGGGCAGCGAGCCTCGAGCGCGGCGTCGAGGCGCTGCCCGGCCAGAGCCGCAAAGACGAGCTGGTCAATGGCCTCCGACCTGCTCTGACGCATCCTCCCCATGCGCGGCCCGCGCGTCGTGGGCAGCACCATGCCGCCCCCGCCCACGGCGAGACCCCCGCACCAGGTGCCCCCCGTCGCGCGACAGAAGTTCTCGAGCACCGTAAACGACGGAAGAATCTGGTCGGCCTCGTAGAAGCCGAGGTTGGAGATCGCGTAGACGCGCGTGCCCGGCGCGAGCGTGCGCTCCCGTGCCCAGCGCTCGAGGCGCTCAATGAGCCCCGAGGGCGGGGCGTCCACGTAGAGGGGGTAGCCCAGGACGAGCGTGTCCGCCCGGGAGAGGGAGTCCTCGCCCACGAACGCGGGGGCCGACTCTCCCGCGTAGACGCCCAGGGCCTCCCAGAAGTCGGCGAGAAGCGCGTGCGTCGCGCTCTTCTCGCCGCGGGGGCTCGCGTTGAGAAGGGCCACGTGCCGAGGGACTCCGAGGGGGGTGGAGAAGTACTCGGGCTCGGGCGCAGACTCGTCCGAGCGCTCCTCGAGGCCGCATGCGCGTGGGTCCGCTGGGAACCAGACGCCCCGTAGCTGCGCGCCCTGGTTCACGGCATTTGCCGCTGAGAGGTGCTCGAAGCACGAGCGCTCGCGCGCGGTCGTGGGGCCGTAGAGCCAGATCTTCTCGGTGAAGGTGCGCGGGTAGCGCAGGCGATGGTGCATCTGGCCGCCCGCGATCCTGAAGTTGGGATGCAGGTAGGGCAGGGTGCGCTCGAGGGCGCGCTTGACGAGGCCTCCGTAGCCGCCGAATGAGTTTTCTGCGATGACCCAGAGCTCGTCGGTGGCCCCAAGCAGGGGGCCCAGCTCGACGAGGCCGTCGCGTAGCACACAGCGACCCGGCGTGCGCGTCCAGCACCCGAAGCAGCCCACGCAGGCGTGACTGGCCTCGATCTGCTCACGTCCTATGACCACGTCGCAGCGCTCGTCAAGTCCCAGTCCCGCGCGCGCCGACCTGTCAAGGTCGCAGATGACGGTTCTCATGAAGTCTGCCTCCTTTTGCCCGCTCGCTCGGGTGGGTCACCGGTTGAGGAACCTATCACATCGTATACGAGGTATCGGTCAGCCCTATCCTGAGCAGAAAGGCGGCGCACCCAAGAAGGGCACGCCGCCGGCTGACTGCTCTTCGAAAAGCCGGGAGCTGCTACGCCTTGTGCGAGGAGCCGAGGTTGTCCATGTGGCTGGAGACGACCTCCGCGATTGCGTCCATGCCGGGCTTGGATGGCTTCTTGGGGTCAAAGTTGGCGGGGTTCTCGCTCATGTAGCCCATGAAGCCGCGCGTGAACGCCTGACGGAGCTCGGTGGCGTAGTTTACCTTGCAGATGCCATTGGCGATGGCCTCGGCGACCTGGTCGTCGGGCACGCCCGAGGTGCCGTGGAGCACCAGGGGTATGTCGAGACGGCCGCGAATATCCCTGAGGACGCCCTGCTCGATGTGCGGGGTGCCCTTGTAGACGCCGTGCGCGGTGCCCACGCCGACGGCGAGCGACGTGCAGCGGGTACGCGCCACGAACTCCTCGGCCTGGTCTGGGTCGGTGTAGGGGTTCTCGCCCTCCACGGCCGGCCCGTCGTCCTCCTTGCCGCCGACCTTGCCGAGCTCGGCCTCGACGGGAATGTCCAGAGGCGCGGCGACCTTGGTGACGGATGCGGTGAGCGCTACGTTGTCCTCGAACGGGACGTGAGAGCCGTCGATCATGACGGAGGTGTAGCCCGCGCGCATGGCCTGGACGCTGCGATCAAAGCTGTCGCCATGATCAAGGTGAAGGGCTACGGGAACGCTTGCGGCCTCGGCGGCCACGCGGCACATCGCGGAGAGGTAGTCGAGGCTCGCGTACTTGATGGTGCCAGGCGTGGTCTGCAGGATGACGGGGGAGCGGCGCTCCTCCGCGGCGCGGATGACGGCCATGACGAACTCGAGGTTCTCGATGTTGAACGCGCCGACCGCGTAGTGCCCGGCCTGGGCGTCGAGCAGCATTTCCTTCGTGGTGACGAACATTCGAACTCCCTTCTTCCGCCGGACGGCGTCCGGCCCTGTGGCGTTGTCACCATTGTACGTGCGACGCGCGGCACTCTTAGCCTGCGCGGGGAGCAGATGGGAGAGGCTGGGCTGCCGAACGGCAAGCAAACGAAGGCTCTCTCGAGTGCCCTGCGGCTCCGGACGACCCAGGAAGGTCCCCCGGACAGGTCTCTAGACACTTGGAGACGGTTTTCGAAAGCGACGGGAATTTTAAAAAAGAAAGGAAAAGACCTGTGATATCTTGCTCTTAAGGAAAGTAAAGGAAACACAATTCCGCCATAATGAGAAAAGGAGGGAGGAGCCGCCCCATGCCGTCACCGTCGAGCGAAGAGCGTCGCGCCGCCATTCTCTCCATGCTTGAGAGCGCGACGTCCGTGCAGGTCACGCAGATTGCGGAGGCGTTCGGCGTCTCGCGCGTCACGGTGCGCGCGGACCTCGACGCCCTGGCCCGCGGCGGCAAGCTCCGCCGCACGCACGGGGGCGCGGTGTCGCTCTCGCGGACGCTCACCGTCTCGGTGCAGGACCGTCGCGTCAACGTGAACGTCGAGGCCAAGCGAGCCATCGCGCGCGTGGCAGCGCCGTACGTCCGCGACGGGGACGCCGTGCTCGTGGACTCGGGCACCACCGCGCTCGAGTTCGTCCGAGTCCTGGGCGATCGCACGGGCGTCACCGTCGTGACCGACGACTTCACCATCGCCGACTACGTGGACCGCTCGATGCCGGCCCTCGACGTGGTCATGCTCGGGGGCGGCCTGCGCAAGGGGCATCGCTACACGGCGGGCCCCCTGACCCTGCGCTCCCTCGAGCTGCTGCATCCGAGCAATGCCTTCGTGACCCCCACCTCCTACGTGCCGGGGCGCGGCCTCATGACCAACAACCAGGAGATGGCCGAGCTCAAGCGGGCGTTTCTGACCTGCGCCGACAAGACCTTCATCCTCATGGACGCCGCCAAGGTGCGCGCGCCCGGGCTCATGTGGTTCGGCACGCTCGCGGACGCGGACGTCGTCATCATGGACCAGGACCCCGAGGGGCAGGTCGGCGCGGACGCCGCCGAGCTGGGAGCGTGCGTCGTCGAGGCCTATACTGAGAAAAAATCCTTGTAGAGGGAACGAAGCCATGGCCATCAAGCTCGTCCTGACCGACATCGACGCCACGATCCTGCCGCGCGGCGAGCGCGAGGTCTCCGCGCGCACCGTGCGCGCCTTCAACCAGGCCCTTGACGCCGGTCTCGTGGTGGGGCCGGCGAGCGGGCGCGGCTACGCATGGATTCCGGCCTTCTTTGGCGAGGACGCGCGCTGCTGCGCCACGGCGCTCGCTACCAACGGCCTGCAGATCTACTCCGCAGGCGAGAAGATCCTCGAGCGCACGCTTCCCCGTGCGGCGCTCATGCAGATGCGCGAGATCGTGGCCGAGACGCCAGGCGCGGGGCTTCTCTGCTTCGACGAAGTCCGGCCGCTGCTCGTGGAGGGTGCGGTGGAGGATCTCGCGCCCATCTTTTCCGCCTACGCCCAGAGCTGCGTCCCCGTTGACGACGTCCCCGCGTCTCCCGTGGTCAAGGCCAACGTCTTCATGGGAGGCGACGCGTCCAAGACCGCCGCGCTCGTGGCGCGTCTGAACGAGGAGGTCTGCGAGGTGGACGTCGACCGCGCCCTGCCGCACTTCTCCAACGTCATGCCTCGGGGATGGAACAAGGGGACCGCCCTCGTCTGGCTCTGCGGGCACCTCGGCATTGCCCCCGAAGAGGTCGTCGTCTTTGGCGACGCGGACAACGATCTGCCGCTCTTTGCCCACGTCCCCCACTCCGTGGCCGTCGCGAACGCCACGCCCGAGGCGGCTCGCGCCGCCCGCTGGCACATTGGGTCTTGCGAGGATGACGCTGTGGCTCAGGCCCTTGAGGTCCTCGCCTCCGGCGGGTGGCCGTTCGAGGGCTAGCGAGCGTCGTCCCTCTGACGGGCCGAGGGACGACGCGTCCTACGCAACCCGCTCGACCGTCGTCCTTGCGCGCAGACCCTCGGCCACAGAGAGGTCGAAGTGGCCGGTGGAGGCAGTGAGACAGTTGGCGCTCGCGCAGCTGATCGCATAGGCCAGCTGGTCGGTGACGCTCATCCGGCGCGCCATGGCCACCGCCATGGCTCCCACCATGGTGTCTCCCGAGCCCACGGGGTTGACGACCTCGATCTTTGGGGCGTGTCCGTGAAAAGTCCCCTCGCCGCAGGCCATGACCGAGCCCTCGCCGCCCAGAGACACCACGACGCGTTCGATGCCATAGCGCTCGTGGACCTCGCGCGCGGCACCTATGACCTCGTCGATCGATGAGGGCCGACGGCCCAGGATGGCGGCGATCTCGTCGGCGTTCGGCTTGATCATGGTTGGTCGGCTCTCCAGGCTCCTGACGAGCAGGGAGCCGGACGTGTCCAGGATGACGGGAACGCCCGCGGCGCGCACGATGGCCACGAGCTCGCGGTAGGTGTCCTCGCCGGCACCCTCGGGGACGCTGCCGTCTATGGTCACGACGTCGGCCTCACCCGCGATGTGGGCGACCCGCCGCCTTATGGCCCGCATGTCCGTCTGTGCGACCGGGCGTCCCGGCTCCAGGAACTCAGTTGAGCGGCCATCAGGCTCGAGTACGTTGACGCAGCAGCGGGTCTCTGACGCCACGTTGACGAAGTCGTGCTCGATTCCGTCTGCGTCGAGCAGCTCGCAGAGCAGCCGGCCGTTGTTACCGCCCGCGAATCCCGTGGCCACGACCTTCTCGCCGCACGTGGCCACGGCGCGAGCCGCGTTCAGGCCCTTGCCCCCCGCGTTGTCGATGCAGGTGGCCACGCGCATGACGGTGCCGTCGACGAGAGGGCCTGCGAGCTGATAGGCCTTGTCGACGGAGGTGTTGAGCGTGACGGTCGAGATCATGTCGTCTCCTTCTGATAAGGGCCGAGGCCCGTGCGCGAACGAGTCCCCTGCATCTTAGCGTCCCTGAGACTACGGCGGAGGCGTGCCGCCCGTGCCCTCTGGTTTCGAAACCTTGCGTTTCCCGCTGAGGCCCGACCGTGCAAGGCCAGGCTTCTCTCACGCGGGGCGAGCCCCTTGCAGCTGATGAGCGATGGGCAGCCTACGACAATCAATTAAAAGAGGTACCACCTAATTAATACCAGTATCTGAAAAAATGGAAACGATAAAACACAGAAAAAAGAAGATCCAAAGTGGAATCAAGCAGGAAAACTGTGCTTAATAGATGTGATTCAATCTAATAAAGTGCCTGTCGGAAGTCTAATTTCGGTCGAACGGTCGATTTTTACCGACAAGCGGCATCTCGGAATATTTTGCAGGAGTCATGGAGAAATCTGTTTCCAATAGGTTACAGTGGTGTAGCAAGTCACATGGTTACAACCAGTTAATCCTACGGAAAAGTGGAATGTCCTAGGATTTTCTTGCAGGGTAGGTCGTAGGGACGCCACAGACGAAGGAGGAGTGCGATGGTCGGCTGCATTCTCACGGGACATGGAGCGTTTGCGGAGGGCGTACAAAGTGCGCTCGAGATGGTCGGCGGGCCTCAGCCGGACTTCGTTGCCGTGACCTTTCTTGAGTCCGAGGCCGCGGAGTTTCCCGCAAAGCTCGGCGGGGCCATTGCGGACATGGCCGCGCGGTGCGGGGAGGTCGTGGTCTTCTGCGACCTGCTCGGCGGCACGCCGTTCAACCAGGCGATGATGGCTGCGGCCCGAACGCCCGGCGTCGAGGTTGTCACGGGTGCCAACCTCCCCATGCTGCTCGAGTGCATGAGCGAGCGCGGCGAGTCCACCAAGGCCGAAGAGCTCGTGGCCACGGCCGTCGAGGTCGGTCGCATGGGCATCGACCACAAAACGCTCGACTTCTCGTCTGATGACGCGGACGACCAGGATGGCGAGGGTCTCTAATGCCAGTCAACTTCTGGGACAACGTGTTGGCGTCGTCGTTCGCCCTGGGCGCGCTCCTGCTCATCATGGGGCTCGTCTACCTCATCTGGCGGGCCGTCACGCTCAAGAGGAAGCAGAGGTACTTCGCCGAGCTGCACGAGGAGCTCGCCGTGGGCAAGCCGGTCGTCTTCGGGGGAGGCATCTACGGCACGCTCACCGAGGTCGGCGCCGAGCGCGTGTGCGTGAAGGTTCGCTCCGGTGCGGTTCTCGAGGTCTCGCGCTTCTCCGTGCAGACGATTCAGTCCGATCCCAAAAAGTAGGCTCTGGTAATTTGCGCCTCTGGCGCACGACATGCTGTACGACGCGCCTCAGGCGCGCTCAGGAAAGGAGAGAAGATGGCGGAGCCCAACATTGTCCTCACGCGCATCGACGCCCGTCTCATCCACGGGCAGGTTGCCACCCAATGGAACTCCACGCTGGGGACCAACCTCCTGCTCGTTGCCAACGACGAGGTCGCGGGGAACACCATGCGTCAGAACCTCATGAAGATGGCCGCCCCCACGGGCGTCCAGACGAGGTTCTTCACGCTTCAGAAGACCATCGACGTCATTCACAAGGCCGCGGCCAGACAGAAGATATTCATTATTGCCGAGAGTCCCGCTGACGTGCTCGCGCTCGTGCGCGGGGGCGTGCCCATCAAGAAGGTCAACATCGGCAATATGCATATGACAGAAGGAAAGCGGCAGGTCGCCACCTCGATCGCGGTGGATGACGCGGACGTTGCCGCCTTCAAGGAGCTGCGAGAGAAGGGGGTTGAGCTCGAGATCAGGCGCGTTCCCTCGACGCCGATCGAGGACCTTAACAAGCTATTCGCATAGCGGCCGTCTTGCGCGGGCCGCAGGTGCTCGCGACAAGGACCTTACGTTGTTGAATGTATATGAAAGGAGGAGCATAGATGGATAACGTCTCAGCCATTCAGGTCGTTCTTATCTTCATTGTCACGTTCATCGCGGCAATCGACCAGTTCGACTTCCTTGAGTCGCTGTACCAGCCCATCGTCACGGGTGCCATCGTCGGAGCCATCCTTGGAAACCTCGAGGTCGGACTCGTCGTCGGCGGCACGTATCAGCTCATGACGATCGGTAACATGCCGATTGGCGGTGCCCAGCCGCCCAACGCGGTCATCGGCGGCATCATGGCAACCATCTTTGCCTGCTCGCTCAACATGGACCCGAACATCGCCGTCGCCACGGCGATTCCGTTCGCCCTGCTCGGCCAGTACGGCGTGACCCTGTTCTTCACGCTGCGCGCCCCGCTCCTGGAGTCCTTCCGCGGCGCCGCCGCCAAGGCTGACACCAAGGCTATCACCAAGCTCACGGTCATCTCCGAGGCCATTCTCGGCCTCATCTTCGCCGTCATCGTCACCCTGTTCTTCGTGGGCGGCCTCGCCGTCGGCGAGCAGGTCGTCTCGGCCATCCCCGCGTGGCTCAACGGGGGTCTCTCCGCTGCCGGTGGCATGATGAAGTTCGTCGGCTTTGGCATCCTGCTCAAGATCATGATGAGCCGCGACATGTGGGGCTTCTTCTTCCTGGGCTTCGGCCTGGCCATCATCGTGGCCGCCATCCCGGCGCTTGCCTCTCCTGCCCTGCTCATCCTGGCGCTCATCGCGTTCGGCTTCGCCTTCTGGGACTTCCAGCAGCAGACCGAGCTCGCGGGTGCCGCTGCCCTTGATGGAGGTGACGAAGATGGCATCTAACGAGAGATTCGAGATTCCCGCGAAGTACGAGGATCTGACCCCAGCTCCCCAGGTCGACCAGAAGACCCTGAACCGCATGGCCCTGCGCTCCTGCTTCCTGCAGTCCTCGTTCAACTACGAGACCATGCAGTCCGGCGGCTGGTTGTTCGCCATGATCCCCGGCCTCGAGAAGGTCCACACGAACAAGAACGACCTTGCGGCGTCGATGTCCCACAACCTGGACTTCATCAACACGCACCCGTTCCTCGTGACGTTCGTCATGGGCATCGTGCTCTCTCTCGAGCAGAACAAGGTCGACACCCAGACCATCCGCGCCGTCCGCATCTCTGCGGCCTCGCCGCTCGGTGGCATCGGCGACGCCCTGTTCTGGCTGACGCTCGTGCCGATTACGGCGGGCATCACGTCCAACATGGCCATCGCCGGCAGCATCGCCGGACCGATCGTCTTTCTGCTCGTCTTCAACGTCTTCCAGTTCGCGCTGCGCTTTGGTCTGATGAACTGGGCGTACAAGGTGGGAACGAGCGCCATCGACGCCCTGACCGCCAACATGCAGGCATTCACGCGTGCCGCCTCCATCATGGGCGTCTTCGTCGTAGGCTGCCTGACCGTCACTATGGGCGGCACGCAGATCAACCTGACGATTCCCAACGGCACCGCGCGTAGCCTGGCTCCGACCACGGTCGTCGTCTCCAACGAGGACGCCAAGAACTTCTCCGGCCTGGCCGCTGACACCACGACCGCCGAGGTGGGCTCCTTGGCCATGACCGACCTCGAGGGCAACCCCCTCGTGATGGCCGACGCCGACGGCAACGCGGTCACGACCGGCGAGACCGACCTGGGCAATGGCATGACCTCCGTCACCTACGGCACGGTCAGCGAGACCCCGGTCACGTTCTCTGTGGCAGACACGCTTGACACCGTCATGCCCAAGCTCGTGCCCCTCGCGCTCGTTCTGCTCCTGTACTACCTGTTCACCAAGAAGAACTTCACCCCGATCAAGGGCATCCTCCTGATGCTCGTGATCGGCATCCTTGGTGCTGGTCCGTTTGGCTGGTGGCCCAACATCTGGGTCGCCTAGCGACTGGCCGCTTTTCGGGGAGGTGCGCGGTTCTCCGTGCACCTCCCCCTGCTTCTCGCGCGCTCGTCGGGCGCGTCCGGCTTTGGGTTCTATACGTGAGGCATGGACCAGGCGGGGCTTCTCGGCCCGTGCCCGGTCCATGCCTTGGGCATAACAAGAGAGCGAGGTCACATGGGCACCGTCTCAAGAAAGCAGCCGCTCTACGACCAGCTTGTCGATCTTCTGCGCGAGAAGATAGAAAACGAGCTCGAGCCAGGTGATCTCCTGCCGTCCGAGCGCGAGCTCTCGGAGCGCTATGGCCTCTCTCGCACCACGGTCCGCCTGGCACTCAAGGAGCTCGAGACCATGGGGCTCATCAGTCGCCGTCACGGGCGGGGCACCTTCGTCTCGGACATCTCCCACGAGGCCACCAACCTCATGGGGACCTACAGCTTCACCGAGCAGATGAAGGAGCTCGGGCGGGTACCCAAGACGATCATCCTGGAGTTCGGGGTTCGTGAGGCGGCCAAGTCCATTGCCGATCACCTGGGCATCCGCCTAGGCGAGAAGGTCTATCGCATGCGGCGGCTCCGCTTGGCCGACGAGGTGCCCATGATGGTGGAGCGCACGTATCTGCCCGTGAAGGAGTTCGTCTCGCTCAGCGCCGACGACGTGGCCCAAAAGCCGCTCTACGACATCATCGAGCAGGACTACCACCAGAAGATTCGTGCGGCCGAGGAGGAGTTCTACGCGAGCATCGCGCGCAGCGCCGACGCCGCCGCCCTGGGCATTGCCGAGGGCGCCCCGGTGCTGCAGCTCATGCGCACCACCCACAACGACAAGAACATCGTCATCGAGTATACGCACAGCGTGGCGCGCGCCGATCAGTTCACGTACAAGATCTCACATATTCGCAGCTAGGACGCGTCCTAGCGGGAAGGGAGCATGACCATGTTTGAGCTGGACACCAAGACCTTGGCATCGATGGGGGCACAGATCACCACTCGCGAGATCAAGCAGCAGCCCGACCTGTGGGGGGAGACGCTGAAGGTCTACGATCAGAACGCCGGGGCGATCGCCGCGTTTATCGAGCGCGCGGCCGCGCTTGGCGGCAACGACCGACGCACCCACGTGGTCTTCACCGGAGCGGGTACCTCGGCCTACGTGGGCGACACGGTGACGCCGTACCTGCGCCGTCATGGTGATGCCCCCTACTTCGTCTTCGAGGCCATTGCCTCGACCGACCTCGTCTCGGCACCCCTGGACTTCCTGCGCCCCGAGGACCCCACGGTGCTCGTCTCCTTTGCCCGCTCCGGCAACAGCCCCGAGAGCCTTGCCGCCGTGGAGCGCGCCGGCCAGGTCCTGGACGACGTCCTCTACCTCAACATCACCTGCGCGCCCGAGGGCAAGCTCGCCCAGCAGTTCGCGGGCGACGCCAGGAACCTGACGCTGCTCCTGCCCGGGGCCAACGACCAGGGCTTTGCCATGACCGGAAGCTACTCGTGCATGGAGCTCCTCTCGGCCCTGATCTTTGACACCGCATCGCGCGAGGAGAAGGCCAGCTGGGTCTCCCAGATCGCCCGGATGGGACGCGAGGTCATCTCCCGCGAGCCCGAGATCCGGCACTGGATCGACCAGGACTTCAATCGCATCACCTACCTGGGGTCCGGCGCCTTCGGGGGCGAGGCGCGCGAGTGCCAGCTCAAGATCCTCGAGCTCACGCATGGCCTTATCGCCACGTCCTTCGACACCTCGATGGGCTACCGCCACGGGCCCAAGTCCTTCGTGGACGGCAAGACCCTGGTCTTTGTGCTCGTGAGCAACGACGCCTACACCCGCCAGTACGACCTCGACATCCTGGACGAGATTGGCGGCGACGGCATTGCGCGGTCCGTCGTGGCCATTCAGCAGGAGGGCGCACAGAAGTACGAGGGCGACTCCTTCACCTTTGGCAGCCAGTACGCGCCCCTGCCTGCGGCCTATCTCGCGCTGCCCTACATCATGGTCGCACAGAGCGTCTCTCTTATGACCTCCGTCAAGGTGGGGAATACTCCGGATACGCCCAGTCCCACCGGGACCGTCAATCGCGTGGTAAAGGGCGTGACCATCCACTCGTTCGAGGCGTAAGGAGACTGCCATGAGCACGTACGCCATCTATGCCGATCGCTTTGTCCTTCCCGGCTCGCTTGCCGGCCCCGGCTACCTGCCGGTCGTTGACGGAAAGTTCGGACCCTTCACCACCGAGAAGCCCGCAGGCGAGGTCGTTGACCTCTCCGGGTCCTGGATCGCTCCGGGGCTCGTGGACACGCACATCCACGGCTTCTACGACCATGCGACGGCCGACATCGACGCCGCGGGCGTGAACGTCTCCAGCGCCGCGCTCGCCCGTCGGGGCACCACCTCCTGGCTGCCCACGACCTTCACCGAGACGCCGGAGCACATCGGCGAGGCCTGCGCCTCGATCGCCGAGGCCGACGAGAGCCGCGAGCCCGGCTTCGTGGGCGCGCGCATCCAGGGCATCTACCTAGAGGGTCCGTTCTTCACGATGAAGCACGTGGGCGCGCAGAACCCCGCGTTTCTCATCGACCCGTCTGTGGAGGTCTTCGACGACTGGCAAAGGCGCGCCGGCGGGCGCGTCGTCAAGAGCGCGCTCGCGCCCGAGCGCGACGGCTCCGTCGCGTACGTGACCGCGCTCGACGAGCGTGGCGTGGTCACCTGCATCGGCCACACCGACGCCACCTACGACCAGGCCCTCGCTGCCGTCAACGCCGGTGCCAGCTGCTTCGTGCACACCTACAACGGCATGCGCGGCCTGCACCATCGCGACCCCGGCGTCGTGGGCTGCGCCATGACCACGCCGTCCACCTACGCCGAGCTCATCTGCGACGGTCACCACGTCACCCCCGCCGCCGTGGACGCCGTCGTGCGCTCCAAGGGCTGGGACCACGTGGTCCTCATCACCGACTGCCTGGGCTGCGGCGGCATGCCCGAGGGCGAATACGTAAGCGGAGGCCTTCCCGTGGTCATGCGTGACGGTGCCTGCTACCTGCGTGACAAGGACAGCCTGGCGGGTTCTGTGGCCACGCTCGCCGAGGTCGTCAAGAACGTCTACGACTGGGGAATCGTGACGGCCGACCAGGCCATCCGCATGGCGACCGAGGTGGCTGCCCGTTCCGCGCGCGTCGACGACCGCTGCGGCTTCATCAAGCCGGGGCGCCTGGCGGACTTCGTGGTCTTTGACAAGGATCTCGAGCTCAAGGCAACCTACCTAGCGGGCGAGCTTGTGAAGTAGGGGACGCGCCCACAAGAAAACCACGCCCACATCGCGACTTTTGTGAGAGCGACGCGCCATAGAATGCATAAGGACCCCCGGGCAACTGGGGGTCTCTTGCGTGCGGTGCATAATTCTGCCGTTTGCTCATGCAAAAGCCACAGCAGTGATAGCGGAGACAAGGTGGCAGGCTGTCCATCCCTCCCCTGAGCTCCGTCATCGTTGGTGCGGCCGCAAATGACAAGAGTGCTCGACTGACAAAAACCTTCGACTCCTCTACCTGTGGAAATGCGGAGCGAGGAGTGCCTCGGGGATGCTACTCTGATTTTTGCGGCCGCACAGAAGCGATGAGTGGTGGGGGCGGCGAGGCCCGCAGCGGAGGGGCGGCTGCCGCGGAGCTATCCCAGAAGCTCGCTCACCACACGGGCCACGAGCGTGCGGGGGAGAAGCACGTCGAGCCCGGAGGCCTCGCGGGCGGCGTCGCGCATCGCACGCGAGAAGCCCATGCAGTCGAGGCAGAGAAACGCGGCACCCGACCCGGCGAGCCCCCGCGCGGCCTCCGTCACGCCCCCGATGCCCGCGTAGGGGCTCGCGGCCACGACGTCGACCTGGACGCCGCTGGCACTCCAGCGTGCGCGTGCCTGCTCGACCTGGGAGGTCTCGGGAACCACGACGGCCACGCTATCGTCTCCGGCAAGGGCCCGGGCGACGGAGTGGAGCAGGGGCTGCGGGAAGACGAGTGGGACGCGATGGCGCAGCTGGGGGAAGGCTCCCGTGCACAGGACGATGACCGCGCGGGCTCCCTCCCGCTCGGCCTGGTCCACGCGCGCCTGTACCAGGGGCACCACGCGCTCCCCGGAAAACGTGACCTGCGAGCCGTCGCGCATGCGTGAGACCAGCACCTCGTCTCCGGCCGCGGGCGCAAGTTCCTGCCGCACGTCCGCGAGCGTCAGATCGTCGAGGGCACCATACTGGACGAGCTCGAGGGTGTCCGAAAGGGCTGCCTTGAGGTCGTCCGTCATGTCCGTGCGTGGCGACTGCCCCACCGTGATGCCGGCTATTCTCGTCCGCGTCATACGCGCTCCTGCCGGTTTCGCTGCTCGGCGTTTCCCGAGCTCTGAAAGCGACTCATGGGTCCGTAGAGCCCCACGAGGTGCGCGAACTGCGCTTCATCGTAGAAGGAGCAGGCCCCCTGCCCAAAGAGCTTGGCGGCCTCCACGGCAAAGCGCGCGGCCTCCTCGACGTCGTTTGCGTGCGTGGCACCCGTGGCGCAGCCGGCGACCATCTGCTCGGTGACGATGGCCACGCCCACGACGGGCGCATCCGTAGCGGTGGCGGGCTGCAGGATGCTGTTGAGGTGATAGAGGTCGTTGCCGTACGGCGTGACGTCCTGCTGCGAGAGGGCGAAGACCACGGGCATCTTGCCCGTCACGCGCGTCATGACGTCCATGAGGTCATCGGAGACGGACAGGAGGTAGCCCTGCATGACCGTGGGGGAGATCGCGATGCCGTTGACGTTGATGATGCGGTTGCCCTTGGTGGTGTCGATGGAGACGATGGCATCCATCTGCTCGTCGACCTCCATCTGGTTCATGGTCTCCATGTCGATGGGCGAGTCCATGAAGGGGACCGGCTCATGCGGCAGCGTGGGAGCGTCCGGGCAGACGTGCGTGGCCACGATGACGTCGCCCGTGAGCACGTCTCCCGCCTCGTGCATCTCCGCGAGCTTGAGTGCCGCCGCGAGGGCCGCGAGCGCGCCGTCGCCGTCGGAGACTGCGCCGATTAGCTCGGGACGGGCCCCTATGCCGCCGAGACGCCCAACGATGCCCAGCGTGGGGGCACTACCACCCGATGACTTGCCGGACGTTCCAGGGATGAGGACCTTGATGCAGTCGGTGCCGCCCCGCTCGCCGCCTATGCGCTCGACGGTCACATCGGTCGCCCCGTGGGAGCGCAGGAAGCCCTCCACCTCTTCTCCGGAGGCGGCGGGCTTGTCGAGAAGGTCATAGATGTCGAGCACCTGGCGAAGCAGCATGGGATTCCCTCCAAGAAGCGACGAGTCAACACGAGACAGTGTAGTACCCGGAGCAAAGGTGAGGGGAGTGGGGGGGCGGCGGCGCAACTCATGTGAAAGTGGGATGACTCCGAACCGAAACAGAGCGCCCCCCGATGTTTCGCATGAATGAAATAAACATCCCCTCGTAAGTCACATGACGTTGCCGATGTCATCCTTCTTGGCAAAGACTGCCTTGGGGCGACGAAGGACGCTCCCGGTCGATGAACGCGTAAACAAAGGGAGGGACTGTCATGAATAACCAGAACGAGGACGAGGTCGGAGCTCTTATCGAGCAAGGGTGCCTTTCGAGGCGGAATTTTCTGCGGACCGCCGGCCTCTTTGGCCTGGGCGCGGCCGCTGTGGGCCTTGCGGGGTGCAGCTCCGATGACGGCACCACGTCTGATGCGGCCACGTCAGGCGAGCAGGCGTCCGGTGGCACGCTCGTGATTTCTCTTCCGTCTTCGCCCAAGTACCTCGATCCGATCCTGTACACGGGTACCTACGAGTCCCAGATCATCAACAGCGTCTGCGATACCCTCGTCGAGTACAAGACGGACCTATCCGAGATCAGCACGAGTCTTGCCACGGAGTGGACCATCAGCGACGACGGTCTCACCTACACCTTCACGATTCGCGACGACGCCAAGTTCCAGCCCGGCGAGTACCAGGACGGTCGCGTGGTGACCGCCAACGATGTCAAGTACTCCCTCGAGCGCTCGGCGAACGAGTCCTCCATGAACCGTCTGAGCATGCTCGACCACTGCAACGTTGTGAGTGACACGCAGGTCGAGTGCGTCCTGACCTCTCCCGCCGCGTCGTTTCTCACCGCCCTCACGGACGCGGGCAACGTTATCGTCCCGCAGGAGGAGGTCGAGGGATGGGGAGACTCCTTCGGCGATCACCTCGTGGGCAGCGGACCGTTCGCGCTCGAGCAGTTCGCGAAGGACCAGCAGTCCGACCTCACGCGCCACGACGGCTACTGGGGTCCCACGCCCTACCTTGATGGCGTGACCGTCAAGGTCGTCACCGACATGAACCAGGCCGCAAACGCGCTCGCCACGGGCGAGGTCGACATGGCCACCTCGCTGACCGGCGAGGCGGTCCAGACGGTCAAGAACAACACCGACCTCACGCTCAACCAGACGCCGGGCCTGCACGTGGCCTACGTCTACATGAACCAGGTCAACGGTCCCACGGCCGACCAGCGCGTCCGCAAGGCCATCATTATGGCGGTCAACCGCGAGGATCTCACCAAGGGGGTCTATCCCTACGGCGAGGCCGTGGAGGCCAGCCTTCCCCTGCCCACGGGTAGCTGGGGCTATGACTCCTCCCTCGAGGCTGACGTTCCCTCCTACGACCCGGAGGGCGCCAAGCAGCTTCTCGAGGAGGCGGGCTACGGCGACGGTCTGAGCCTCAACCTCTACATCTCCAACACGGAAGCCCGTCTCAAGATGGCGACCATCCTCCAGCAGAGCCTGAAGGAGAACCTCGGCATCGACCTGACCATCAACCCGGCGGACTGGGGCACCTTCAGCGCCGTTGCCGCTGCAGGTCAGGCTGACCTGTATGGCATGAGCTGGACGTGGTACCCCGATCCCTACTTCTTCCTCAACAAGCTCTTCAGCAGCTCCGAGGTGGGGGCCCTGGGCAACGGGGCGGGCTTCAGTCACGAGGAGGTCGACGACCTCCTCGCCAAGGCGCTCGAGGTCACCGATCAGGGCGCGCGCGCTGACTACTACAAGCAGGCCCTCAAGGCAATCGTGAGCTACGACCCCATGCTCGTGTACGCGTCCGAGAACGTCAACACGGGCATGACCGGCTCCGTCCAGGGCTACGTCCAGCGCTCCGACGGCAAGGTACTTATCACTAACCAGCAGGTGAACATCTCCAAGTCCTAAAACCCAGGCTCTTTACGATATGAGAGGGGGCGTGCGACACACGCCCTCCTCCTTGCCGAGGGTCGTGCAGACCTTCGGCAACGCTTCTTTTTGGGGAGGGCGGCAGACAGGTGGCAAAGACAATTATAAAAAGGGTGCTGCAGGTCATTCCGGTCCTGTTCGTGGTCGTGACCATAACGTTCGTGCTCACCAGGATGATCCCTGGCAACCCGGCGGCTGTCATGCTCGGCCCCCAGGCGTCCCCCGACGCCATTGCCACAATGACCGAGAAGCTTGGCCTCGACAAGCCAATGCTCGAGCAGTACGCGGATTACCTCGTGGGGATTCTGCACGGGAACTTCGGCTACTCGTACTCGTATAACAGCTCGGTCATGCCCCTCATCTTGGGTCGGCTTCCGGCCACCCTCTCAATCACGCTGACCGGCCTCGTGCTTGCCCTCATCGTGGGCGTTCCCATTGGGGTGGTGTCTGCGCTCAAGCAGAACACGGCCTTTGACTACGTGTTCATGGTGGTCGCCCTCGTGGGCGTGTCGATGCCCATTTTCTGGCTCGGCCTCATGCTCGTGCTCTTCTTCAGCGTGCAGCTTGGATGGCTTCCCGCCCTAGGCATGGGAGCCCTCTCCAAGGGCGTCGGCGACGTGATCAGCCACATGGTGCTGCCCTGCATCTGCCTGGCCACGATTCCCGCGGCCACGCTTGCGCGCATCACGCGCTCGAGCATGCTCGAGACGATCAACGAGGACTACGTGAAGTCCCTGCGGTCACGTGGCATCAAGGAGTCAAGGGTCGTCTGGAAGCACGCGTTCAAGAACGCGCTGCCGCCCATTCTCACGGTAGTAGGGCTCCAGTTGGCCTCCGCCTTCGCGGGCGCCATCCTCACCGAGACGATCTTCTCGTGGCCGGGCCTGGGAACCCTCATCGTCAACGCGGTCAACAGCCGTGACTACGCGCTCATACAGGGCGTGGTGCTCTTCTCGGCCGTGGTGTTCGTCTTTGTCAACATGATCGTGGACATCGCATACATGCTGATTAACCCCAAGGTCAACTACGAGGGAGGGGGAAGCGAGTGATGGCTCAGACAAAGACCGACGCCTCCGAGATCCGTGACCTCGACGCGAGCCTTGAGATGCTCAGGCGCGAGCGACGCGCCAACAACGCCTGGCACAAGCTTCGCCGCAACAAGATGGCCGTTGTGGGTCTGGCAATCGTGGTGGTCATGGTGATTCTGGCCATCTTTGCCAACCTCCTTGCGCCCTACGATCCCAACGCGGTCGACATCTCGGCATCCTTCCAGGCGCCGGGCTCGGCGGGCCATCTGTTTGGCACCGACCAGTACGGGCGCGACCTGCTCTCCCGCATCATCTTTGGCGCGCGTATCTCCATCTTCGTCGCCATCGGCGGCACGATCGTCGGCGCCGTCATCGGCGTGCTGCTCGGCCTCGTGGCCGGCTTCTTCGGAGGCATCGTCGACTCCATCATCATGAGGATTATGGACGGCATGATGGCCTTTCCCTTCATCTTGCTGTCGCTCATCCTCATGACGATCCTGGGACAGGGCACCGAGAACGTGATTCTTGCCATCGGCATCGCCAACGTGCCCACCTTCGCCCGCGTCGTGCGCGGAGAGGTGCACGTGGTCAAGAACGAGGAGTACTGCAACGCCGAGCGCGTCCTCGGGGCCTCGTCGGCGCGCATCCTGTTCAGGCACATCTTTGCCAACGCCCTGTCTCCGGTCATCGTGTACTTCACGCTCAACATCGCGAGCGCCATCATCTCGGAGGCTGCGCTGTCCTTTCTCGGCCTGGGTGTCCAGCCCCCGACCGCCTCGTGGGGGTCGATTCTCTCGGAGGGCAAGACCAGCCTCCAGGGGGCCCCGCACATAGCGACGATATCCGGCCTGTTCATCCTGCTGACGGTGCTGGGCTTCAACCTGCTGGGAGACGGCATTCGCGACGTCCTTGACCCCAAGCAGAAAAGGTAGAGGAGGTCTCATGACCACAGAATCCCAGAGCTCCCCCCTGCTTGAGGTCCACGACCTCAAGACCTACTTCCACACGGCCGCCGGCATAGCCCGCGCCGTCGATGGCGTGAGCTTCACGCTCGACAAGAACAGCACGCTCGGCATCGTGGGCGAGTCGGGCTCGGGCAAGTCCGTGACGGCCTCCTCGTTGATTCGCCTGCTTCCCAAGAACGGTCACATAGAGGGCGGCTCGGTCACCTTTGAGGGAACCGACATGCTCACCGTGAGCAAGGAGAAGCTCCTGAGCATGCGCGGCAACGACGTTGCCGTCATCTTCCAGGACCCCATGACGGCCCTCGACCCGGTCTTCAAGGTCGGCAGCCAGATGATCGAGCTCATCCGAACCCATGACAAGGTGAGCAAGGCGGAGGCCCGAAAGACCGCAATCGAGACGCTGCGCCTCGTGGGCATTCCCGAGCCCGAGGCCCGCATGGACTCCTATCCCTACGAGCTCTCGGGCGGCATGTGCCAGCGCGTCATGATCGCCATGGCCGTGAGCTGTCATCCCAAGTTCATCATCGCCGATGAGCCCACCACGGCCTTGGACGTCACGGTGCAGGCGCAGGTGCTGGGTCTGCTCAAGGACCTGCAGGACCGTCTGGGCACGGCCATCCTGCTCATCACGCACAACATGGGCATCGTCTGGCAGATGTGCGACGACGTGATGGTCATGTACGCGGGGCGCACGTGCGAGAAGGCGCCCATGAAGGAGCTCTACACCCATCCGCTGCATCCCTACACCTGGGGGCTGCTCGACTCGACGCCCAAGCTCTCCGATGAGGCCGAGACCGATCTGAAGACCATTCCGGGAGCTCCGCCCGATCTGCGTCTCACGGGGACGGGCTGCAACTTCTGCAATCGTTGCCCGTACGCGACCGACGAGTGCCGGACGCACGTTCCCGAGCTCGTCGAGGTTACTCCCGGTCACCTCGTGGCGTGCCTGCATCAGAGCGCGTCCCATGCGCTCGTCCGTGGGGAGGCAAGAGCATGACGCAAGAGAACACGCGTGCCGCGTCGGAAGCGCCGGTGGCCGACGAGAAGCGCCCCATCCTCTCGATTCGCCATCTGTCCAAGGACTTCAAGCTCAGGAGCAATCACCTGTTTGTCCCCGCATCCACCCTGCATGCCCTCACGGATGTCTCCCTGGACGTCTATGAGGGCGAGACGCTGGGCATCATTGGCGAGTCGGGCTGTGGCAAGTCCACCCTCGGCCGCTGTGTGGTGCAGCTGCATCGGGCCACCTCGGGCGAGATCCTCTATCAGGGGAAGAATGTCAACGGCCTCACGGGCGCGCCGCTCAAGGCGGTCCGCAAGGACATCCAGATGATCTTTCAGGACTCCTACTCCTCGCTTGATCCGCGCTACACGGCGGGCAAGGCCGTCGAGGAGCCCATGCTCATCTACAAGAGCGAGTCCGACGCCGATAAGCGCCAGGAGCGCGTCCTCGAGATGATGCGTGAGGTGGGTCTCGACCTCCAGCACGTCCAGCGCTACCCGCACGAGTTCTCCGGCGGCCAGCGCCAGCGCATCAACGTGGCGCGTGCCCTCGTGCTCGGCCCCAAGATCATCGTCTGCGACGAGCCCGTCTCCGCGCTTGACGTCTCCGTCCAGGCTCAGGTGCTCAACCTCTTCCGTCACCTGCAGCGTGACCTCGGCTTGACGTATCTCTTCATCAGCCACGACCTCTCGGTCATCAAGCACATCTCCGATCGCGTGGCGATCATGTACCTGGGGCGCGTCGTCGAGCTGTGCCCCGCCAGAAACGTCTATGCCAATCCGCTGCACCCCTACACGCAGGCGCTCCTCTCGGCGGTCCCGCCGGAGAGCCCCTTTGACAAGGGCGAGCAGATCAGGCTCGAGGGAGAGATCTCGAGTCCCGTGGGGGAGCAGGTCGGCTGCCCGCTCGTCGGGCGCTGCCCCTTTCGCATGGAGCGCTGCGCGCAGGAGATGCCGGCACTCTCGGAGGCGGAGCCCGGACACCAGGTCGCCTGCTTCAAGTACCATGACGCAGCGGTGGCCGTAGAATAGGCTTGTCTCGGCCGGGTCTCTAGCGGGCTCGGCCGGTATTTCATCACAGAGCTTCGAGAAGAAAGGTTCGCACGCATGCCCGCAACCAAGAAGCAGCTTCATGACCAGGTCCTCGCCCACAAGCAGGACCTGGTCGATTTGTGTTCCGTCCTCATTCGGATCAAGAACCAGAGCCCGCTCGACCCCCAGGGGCCGGGGATCGACTTCGTGCGCGCCTACCTCGCGCAACACGGCATCGACTCCGAGCGCCTCGTGGCCGCGGCGGGCGAGGAATACCCCGTGGTCTATGCGCGCATGGGTTCCGACCAGGGCTTTCACGTGGTGCTCAACGGCCACGTGGACGTGGTCCCCGCGGGCAACCCCGACGGCTGGGACTTCGACCCCTTTGGGGGAGAGGTGCGAGACGGAAAGATCTTGGGCCGTGGCGCCTCGGACATGAAGTGCGGTCTCGCGGTCCTGCTCTTTAGCATGGGGGTCCTGAGCGACGCGGGCGCCGACCTCAAGGGCGACATCCGCCTGCACGTGGTCTGTGACGAGGAGATCGCCGGGTCGGGCACCCTGTGGTTCTGCGAGAACGGCTACGCCGACGGGGCCGATGCCGTCATCGTGGGAGAGCCCACCGGCCACGATACCATCGAGATCGGCCAGAAGGGCATCCTGCACCTCACACTGACCGCCCACGGCACGCCGGGCCACGGCTCCACGGGCAACTACAAGGGCGACAACGCGATCACCAAGCTCGCGCGCGTCCTTGTCAACGTGGACGACCTCACGGCGGTGCCGGGCCACTACCTGCCCTCGCAGGAGCGCGCCCTGGCCAACTCCCGCACCATCGCCGAACGCACGATCGACCACCCGAAGGTGGCCAACGTGATCGACCACTGCTCCGCCAACGTGGGCGTCATCCAAGGCGGCGGGAAGATCAACCAAGTGCCCGACCTCGCGAGCGCCCAGATCGACATCCGCATGCCCTACGGCTGCAGGCACGAGGACGTGGTGGCCGCCGTGGACGCATTGCTCGCTAAGAGCGGCGTCTCTGGCGTCGAGGCAGGCTACGAGTGGATCTCCGAGGGCAACTACACCGATGACGACTCCGTTCTGGTGACGAGCGTCAAGAAGAACATCGAGGACGTCTGGGGCGAGGAGTGCCTTCCTGCCTACCAGTGGGCCTCGAGCGACGCGGCGCACTATCGCGCCCTGGGATGCCCGACCATCCAGTTCGGCCCGGCCAACAACGCCGGCATCCACGGCTACAACGAGGACGTGGACGTCGAGGACGTGGTCCATGCGGCCGAGATCTACATGCTGTCGCTCTGCGACATGCTGGGCATCGAGTAGGAGGCGCGAGATGAGCGAGAACGAGCAGGGCGCAGCCCAGGTGGCCACAAGCGCGGATGAGGTGCCCGAGACAAGAAGCAGCTCCCTCACCTGGCAGGTGGGTGACGAGAAGATCGACTACGTGGTCTCGGCGGGCCACCTTGACGTCATCGACCGCGCAGGGACGCTCGAGGGCAAGATGTTCAGCGTCTCCTACGTGGCACGTGAGGTCAACGGCACGCAGGTCGAGCGCCGCGCGCGACCGGTGACGTTTTGCTACAACGGCGGCCCGGGTTCCGCGTCCGTCGCGATCAACTTCGGGGGCCTGGGCCCTCGTCGCGTGGTCACGCACGGCCTCGACTTCGTGGGAGCCGACTACGAGACGGTCGACAACCCCGGAACGCTGCTGCGCCAGTCCGACCTCGTGTTCCTGGACGCCCTGGGCACGGGGTGGTCGTTCGTGGCCGAGGGGTACGGCATCGAGCGCGTCTACGGCCTCGAGGAGGACGCGCACACCTTCTGCCGCGCCATCTGCGCCTGGCTCGAGGAGAACGACCGGTGGGGTTCGCCCCTCTACATCTACGGCGAGTCCTACGGGACGATGCGTAGCGCCCTGCTCATGCGCTATCTCGGCGAGGAGCACGTGCCCCTGGCCGGCGTCGTGATGCTCTCGGCCTACTTCGACTGGACGCAGAACCTGCCGGGGTCCGACCTGGGCTACATCGGCATGGTGCCGACGTTCGCCGCGACGGCCCAGAGCTTTGGCCTCGTGGGCGAGGGCGTCGACGAGGACGCGTGGTTCGACGCGGCCTCGGACTTTGCCAGCAGCGCCTATGCGCAGGGGCTCTTCAAGGGTGACGGCATTGACGCCCAGGAGAAGGAGGCTCTGGCGCGGCAGCTCTCTGACTTCATCGGCCTGCCCGTGGGCTACCTGCTCGCGCGCAACTGCCGCGTGGAGCTCGAGGACTTCCGCCGCGACCTTCTCGCTGCGCGCGGGCGCGTCTGCGGCCGGCTCGACCAGCGCTTCTCGGAGACGTCCCTCCTGCCCTCGCAGCGCGCCTCGTTCTACTTCGCCTGCGAGGACCCGGCCAACCACGCCCTGGAGAGCGCCTGGTACGCGGCATTCAGGGACTTCCTGCGCCACGACCTGGGCTACGAGGGGCCGGCCGCCTATCGCCTCTCGGTCTGGGGAGAGATCGGCATCGGATGGAGGTGGGTGCATGACGAGCCGGGCTTCGACGAGACGACGGTCGCCGCGCCCAACCTGGCCTATGACATCGCCGTGGCTCTGCGTCGCAGCCCCACGACCAGGCTCTGCATCCTGGGCGGGCGCTACGACACTGCGACGCCCTGGTGGAACGCGCGCCACACCATCTCCCAGCTCTACCTGCCGCCCGAGCTCAAGGACAACATTACTTGGCACCGCTACGGGTGCGGTCACATGGCCTACACCGACGAGCCCACGCTCATGCGGATGGTAAAGGACATGGACGCCTTCTACGGGGCGCGGCGCTAACGGGTCCTTCGCCCGCCTCGCTGCAGGCGGACCCTTCTCCCCTCCGTGCGGCCGCAAATGACAAGAACCATCGACTGACAAGAACCCTCGGCTCTCCTACCTGCGGAAACGCCGGTCGAGCCTTGCAAGCACCCCCCCCAACTTCAACTTTTGCGGCTGCACGGAAGCGATAAGCGACCGGAGCAGCGTGAGCCGCAGGCTACTTGAATCCCCCTGTTCTTCTTGGGAATTTATCTACCCATATTCGATTCAATTGGGTAGAATAGAGGAGAGAAACGAGGAGGGAACATGCAGGAGAGCGACCGGATCGAATTCAAGTCGGAGCTCAGCTCCGCCCTTGCCAGGGAGGTCATCGGCTTTCTCAACGCGGAGGGCGGCACCGTCTACGTGGGCGTCGCGGACGATGGCACACCCCTCGGCGTGACCGATGCAGACGAGGCTGCTCTTCGCGTCACGAACATGGTCCGCGACGCTATTCTCCCCGACGCCATCTCCTTTGTGCGGGTGACGCTCGTGAATCCCGATGCGTGCGCGACGCTCTTTGGCACAAGGCCTACGCTGGGCCCCGTCGTGGCGGTGGAGGTCCAGCACGGAGGGAGCCGTCCTTACTACCTGGGGCGCAAGGGCCCCTCTTCGGCGGGTGTCTTCGTGCGCCAGGGTGCCTCCTGCGCCCCGGCGAGCCGTGACGCCATCCTCAAGATGATTCAGGAAAGCGTGGGCTACTCCTTCGAGGAGGCGCTCTCTCTCGATCAGGAGCTCACGTTCGAGTCGGCGCGCAAGGTGTTCTCCGAGCGCAGGGTCAAGCTGGGCGCCGCCCAGATGCGCTCCCTTCGCCTCATCAACGAGGACGGGCTCTTTTCCAACCTGGCTCTTCTGCTTTCGGACCAGTGCCCGCTCGTGCTGCAGGCGGCTACGTTCCAGGGTGTTGACGTGCTGACCTTCAGGGATCGCCGCATCTTCGAGGGGTCGGTTCTGGACCAGTTCAGGCAGGTGCTCGACTACCTTGACCTCAGAAACGACACGAGCGGCACCATAACGCTCCCCTATAGGATCGAGGTGCGCAGCTATCCCGATACGGCGGTGAGGGAGGCCCTGCTCAACATGGTCATGCATCGCGACTATGCCTCCCGGGCTGTCAATAAGGTGAGCGTGTTCGACGACCGCATCGAGTTTCTCACGGCGGGAGGCCTCGCGCCGGGCATCCGTGAGGAGGAGGTGACGAGCGGCATCTCCGTCTGTCGCAACCCGCGCTTGGCTGATGTGCTCTTTCGGCTCGGGTTCGTGGAGGCGTACGGCATGGGCTTACCCCGCGTTTTCGCCGCCTATGCGGGCCAGCCCGTCCAGCCCAGGGCGGAGGTCTCCGAGAACCTGTTCAAGCTCACGCTGCCCAATCTCAACTACGTGAGGGAGCGGGGGGCACCCGCATGGACGAGGGGGGCGGCACCTGTCGGTGGGGTCCCCTCCGGCCTCGCTGCGCTGAGGGCGCCACGGCCCGAGCGTGCGGGGGAATCTCGCCATATGGTGTTGAACGTCGTTGGGTCGAACGGACACGTCACGCGCCTAGAGGTGGAGGAGGTCCTGGGCCTCTCGCGCTCGGGCGCGGGACGCCTCCTTGAGGGCATGGTCGCAGATGGGCTTCTCGCCAAGACGGGAGGAGGCCGCTCGACCTCATACGTCGGCGTTGCGTAGAAGGATCCTTCTCCCCTCCGTGCGGCCGCAAATGACAAGAACCATCGACTGACAAGAACCCTCGGCTCTCCTACCTGCGGAAACGCCGACGAGTCTTGCGAGCACCCTCCAACTTCAACTTTTGCGGCCGCACAAACGGGAGAAGCTCCGAGCTTCGCGCGTGAGCGCGGGTCGGTCGCCACCTGTGCTATGATGCCCAAAGGCTATGACGGAGAGGTTCGGACGTCGCGTTGCCGCAGGACAGAGAGGGAGCTCATCGGCTGAGAGGCTCCTCCACGGCAGAAGTCCGGAGTTCACTCCATCAGCTGCGACCTGAACGGCACCCGGCTGCGGCCGACGCGCTCACTAGGTAAGCCGTTTTCCCCACGACACGGGGTGTACAAGCGGGCCCGGTGGAGAGAAAACCACCGGGTCAACCGAGGTGGTACCGCGGAATTACTTCCGTCCTTGGGCAGAGATGCCCGGGGGCGGTTTTCTCGTCTGAAAGGGGAGAAGCATGGCGATGTCCGACGACCTCACGTCCATCGAGGCGCACGTCAAGGAGGGTCTTGCACAGGCTGCGAGCATGGAGGCCCTGGAGGCCCTACGCGTGGGGGTGCTCGGCAAGAAGGGGAGCCTGACCCAGATCATGCGCTCAATGGGCAAGGTCGCGCCCGAGGAGCGCCCGGCGATGGGCCAGCTCGCCAATACGGTGCGCGGCAACGTGGAGGCTGCGCTCGCGGCTCGTCGCGATGAGCTCTCGGCCGAGCTCATGGAGCGCAGGATGGCGGCCGACGCCTGCGACGTCACGCTGCCGGGCCGCACGCTCAACCTGGGCACGCAGCACCTCATCAGCCAGATCCGCGAGGAGATCGAGGACATCTTCGTGGGGCTGGGCTACACGGTCGAGGACGGCCCGTACCTCGAGACCACCTATTACAACTTCACCGCGCTGAACGTCCCCGAGGACCATCCGAGCCGCTCGGCCAAGGACACCTTCTACGTGGTCGACAACGCGCCCGAGGGCAAGGGCGCCCACGTCCAGGGCGAGTCGGACATCCTCCTGCGCACCCAGACCTCGGGCGTGCAGGCCCACGTCATGGAGTCAACCGAGCCTCCCATCTACATGATCTGCCCGGGCACCGTCTTTAGGCCGGACACTGCCGACGCCAACCACCTGCCTCAGTTCACGCAGGTCGAGGGCCTGGTCGTGGACGAGGGCATTACCTTCGGCGACCTCAAGGGCACCCTGGACTACTTCACCCGCGAGATCTTTGGCAAGGATCGCGCCACGCGCTATCGCCCTCATTTCTTCCCGTTCACAGAGCCCAGCTGCGAGGTGGACGTCTCCTGCGGCGTCTGCGGTGGCAAGGGCTGCCGCTTCTGCAAGAACACGGGCTGGCTCGAGATCCTGGGCTGCGGCATGGTCGACCCCAACGTGTTCGTCAACTGCGGCGTGGACCCCGAGAAGTACACGGGCTTCGCCTTTGGCATCGGCGTCGAGCGCGTGGCCTGCCTGCGCTACGACCTGCCCGACCTCCGCATGCTCATGACCGGTGACATGCGCTTCCTGAACCAGTTCTAAGAAGGAGAAGAACATGCGCATCTCATACGAGTGGCTGAACTCCCTGGTGGACCTCCCCGACGACCCGGCCGAGCTCGTGGCCGAGTTCACGCGCACGGGCACTGAGGTCGAGGCGGTCGAGAAGGTCGGCGCCGACCTCGAGCACGTGGTCACGGCCCAGGTCGTGAGCAAGAGGCCGCACCCCGACTCGGACCACATGTGGCTCTGCCAGGTCGACGTGGGCCAGAAGAACGTGGACCCTGACGGCAACCCCGTGCCGCTGCAGATCGTCTGCGGCGCCCAGAACTTCAGCGAGGGCGACAAGATCGTCTGCGCCCTGGTCGGCGCGGTCCTGCCCGGCGGCGTCAAGATCAAGAAGAGCAAGCTGCGCGGCATCGAGTCCTGCGGCATGAACTGCTCGGAGCGCGAGCTGGGACTGGGGTCGGACCACGAGGGCATCATGATCTTGCCGCCGGACACGCCGGTGGGCCTGGACTTCACGGACTACCAGGGTCTCTCTGACACGGTCATCGACGCGGAGATCACCCCCAACCGTCCCGACTGCCTCTCCATGTGCGGCCTTGCCGTGGAGGTCTCGGCGATGCTCAACGTTGACACCCACATCGAGCTTCCGCGCGTTGCTCACGAGTCGGGCCCGGACGCCCACGACCTCGTGGACGTGACCATCGCGGACCCCGCGCTCTGCGGCCGCTATACCGCGCGCGTCGTGCGCAACGTGAAGATCGGCCCCTCGCCGGAGTGGCTCGCGCGCCGCGTCGCCGCGGCCGGCGGGCGCTCGATCAACAACGTCGTGGACGTGACCAACTACGTGATGTACCTCACGGGTCAGCCTCTGCACGCCTTTGACCTGGGTAAGCTTTCCGATCGCGACGGAAGGCGCCACATCGTCGTGCGCGCCGCGCAAGACGGCGAGAAGCTCGTCACGCTCGACGAGACCGAGCGCACCCTCACGAGCGACATGTGCGTCATCACCGACGACGGCCTGACGCCCGTGGCGCTCGCCGGCGTCATGGGCGGCCTCAACTCCGACATCGACGAGTCCACCTGTGACGTGCTCCTGGAGAGCGCGACCTTCTCGGCGGGCCACATCTCCCGTACGAGCCGCAGCCTCGACCTCATGAGCGAGGCCTCCATTCGTTACGAGCGCCAGGTCGACGGCGCGAACTGCGCCAACGTGGCCCAGGTCGCGGCGGCCCTCTTCGAGCAGTGCTGCGCGGCCGAGGTCTGCCCGGGCATCGTGGACGCCTACCCCGCACCCGTGGAACCGGTCGTCATCGCCTTGCGCACGGGGCGCGTGCGCGCCCTGGCCGGCGCGGCGATTCCCAACTGGTTCATGGCCGAGCGCCTGGGGCGTCTGGGATGCGCCATCGAGAAGCTCGATGTGGCTCACTACCAGGTCACGGCTCCCACGAGCCGACCCGACCTCACCCGCGAGGTCGACCTCATCGAGGAGGTCGTGCGCCTGTGGGGCGAGGGCGACATCACGGCGACCCTGCCCGCCCCCAGAAACCACGCCGGTGGCCTCACGGTGGAGCAGCGCCGCCTGCGCCTCATCGGCTCCACGCTGCGTGCCTGTGGCCTCTCCGAGACCTCCACGTACTGCTTCGCCGACAAGGACGACCTGGGCCGCCTGAACATCCCCGAGACCGGCCGCGGCGTCCCCGTCCGGATCATCAACCCTCTCGTGGCTGACCAGTCCGAGATGCGTCGCTCGCTTCTGCCGGGGCTTCTGCGCTCGGTTTCCTACAACGTGGACCACGACGTGGACAACGTGGCGCTCTACGAGGTGGGCCGCGTCTTCTTTGGCCGCGAGCACGCGAGCCAGCCCGACGAGCCCAGCTACGTCTGCGGGGTCCTGGCGGGCAGGCGCGCCGACGACGCCTGGAACCAGCGCTTCGACGAGTACGACTTCTTTGACGCCAAGGGCATGGTCGAGCAGCTTCTGGGTGCGCTGCGCCTCACCAAGGTGCGCTTCAAGGTGGCCGCGCCCGAGGGCTACCCCTGGCTGCAGCCGGGACGCGCCGCCGAGGTCCTGGCGGCCGGGGAGTCCGTGGGCTGGGTGGGCAACGTCCACCCGCGCTCGCTCGCCAACCTGGGCCTGGAGGTCCCGGTCGTGGCCTTCGAGCTGTCGTGTGCGGCGCTCCTGCGCCTGGCTTGCGACGAGCTGCCCTACCGAGACGTCCCCACGCTGCCCGGCGTGACGCACGACCTGGCCATCGTCGTGGACGAGTCGATCACCTACGAGCAGCTCGCGCAGCGCATTCGCTCGGCGGGAGGCAAGCTCCTGGCCGACGTGCGTCTCTTCGACGTCTACCGCGACCCCGTGCGGGTGGGGGAGGGCAAGAAGTCCATGGCCTTCTCGCTCACGTATCGCGCGGCCGATCGCACGCTGACCTCAGAGGAGGTCGAGCGAGCCCACGAGAAGCTCGTGAGCAAGGTCTGCCGCTCCACCGGCGGCGAGGTTCGCTCCTAGCGGCTGCGATCAAGTACGTCTGGCGCTCGGGCTTGACAGGCGCGGGCCCCCTGGAGCGACTCGGAGGGCCTGCGCTTTTGAATACATGCCATGCGCTGCGAGCCAGACCCAGTTGCGGTCTCTGCGGCGAGGATGACGTCAAAAGTACAGGGCAGCGAAGGGGACCAGGTCATCCGTTGCCTGCTGCGCCCAGACAGAGGCAACGGACAAAAGCGCGCCTTTTAGGTAGTCCTGTGTAAAAGCTGCGCTATTTTCTGCCTGCGTTTTCCGTTCGATTCATCAGGCGTTTTTACAAGTATTTATTCAATAAATCAATCAAAATTCGTTGTATTACCTTAGTTTGAATAGTAAGATACTTCAGTATTCATTAAAACTCGTCTTTTCACTATTTATTTAATTACTAATGGAGCAAACCTACCAATAATCGACTTTATGACAACGCAGCCAGCAACTACAAGAAGTGCAATTCGGGGGTCATAAAGGACAGGGATTTTCCATTTGAATATTTGCACTGCTGTTGTGAGTAATGCGATTGTCCCAAAGATATAACCCATGATGGTGAGCGGGTGAGCAGGTGCACCGCTGATAAATTTACCGATTGTCGGCATAATCATGCACATTGCAAATCCTATTGCACCCAAAGTAATAACAGCCGATCTCGGTCCGTTAATGAATAATATTTGCTTGTCGGATAGTCCTGCATAAACAATCAGGCCAGTTATAAGCCATTCCGCTGCCAATATTGCAATTCCTTTCATAGTTTGTCGCTCCTTAAATACATTTTATTGAATACCGTAATATGTCTTTCTAAAAAAGATAAAGCTTCTTCATATTTTTCGGGCTGATTGTCGTATTTTGATAACAGCAAGTACAGAGGTGAATAAAACTGCAAGGCCATTACTGTTGGGTCAGCATTAATATAAATATCATTATTTATTAAATTAGTAAACACGCCTGATATATAATCTAAACCCTTGTTTAGGATTAATTCCCTGAAAAACTTACCTGCCTCCGAGGTTCGATACTGTTCTATCGTCAACATTCTGCGCAGTTGCGAACCATACTCTGTTTTGAGATAGAACTGGAACATCGTAATGCTGATTCGAAATAATTCCCCTCTTACATCACTTTTTCCCGAGAGAATATTTTCCATACTTCCAGGGGGAGTAAAAGTAGCAACTTCCTCTTGATAACGATGCTCAATGCCTTTGAGAATTGAGTCAAAAATGTCTTGTTTTCCGCTAAAATGCTTGTAAAGGGCGCTCTCCCGTATTCCGATTTCGTTTGATATGTCACGGATACCAACTCCGTCATAGCCTCTTTCAGAAAACAGCTTTAGCGCAACTGTCAAAATAACTTCCTTTGTATCCCGTGTTTCGTTTTTTGGCATAAGAACATCCATCCATAAATTTAAGTGATCATCTGTTCACCATATTAATAGTGAACAGCTGATCACTTGTCAAGTGGAGGGCTAAATTCTGGCATAATATTTGACCCTCAATTGGGAGGTCGTTTAGCATATTCTACTCATTAGAGCAGGACTGTCTGGGCTTCCTGGAGACCGAGAAGGTCATTTTACGCGAGCAGCAGGCGGGGGAGGCGAGAGGCGCGCTCCTAGCGTTGGCCGCCTGGCGCGCAGAGCTCGAACTCGTTGCGGCGGACATGAATCAGGCCGTCGCGCTCCATCTGCGAGAGCTCGTTCGACAGGGCGCTGCGGTTGACGCTCAGGTAGCCGGCGAGCTGCTCGCGGTTGTACGGGATCGTGAAGCGGCGGCTTCCGGCTCGCGTGGCCTCGCCGGAGAGGTAGGAGAGCAGCTTCGCGCGGATGGTCTTGGGGCTGGTGTGGAAGGCGCGCCGAGAGAGCTCGATGTTCTTGCGTGCCGAGAGCGCCAGGAGGTTCTCGACGAGCTTGGTGTGATAGGGGCAAACACTTGAGCACAGCGTGAGGACGCGCGTGACGTCGAGAAGCGCCACGCGCGTCCGCTCGACTGTCATCACGTTCACGAGCAGCGCGACGTCGGGGGCGCAGGCGTAGTTCTCGCCAAAGGCGTCGCCCGGTCCCACGTAGCCCAGCACGGACACGTTGCCCCAGGCGTCGACGTGCTCCATGCGCACGCCCCCGTCGAGCACGATGCCCAGCGCGCGGATCTTGTCGCCCATGCGAAAGATGATCTCTCTGGGCTCGAAGGTGCGCTCGCGCACGTCCAGACAGCCGAGCATGGCGGCGGTCTCCTCCCGCGCGATGCCGCGGAACAGCGCCGTGCCCATGAGCTCGCGAGCGAGCTGCTCGTGTCGTGGTGCCGTGGTCTTCTGGGACTCTTGCATGGCTCTTCTCCATACGTTGTTTTTCCAACATACACGTCAAGATACAAACACTATAGTTCCCTCGAAGCAAGGAAAACGGTGAGGGGAGCTCTTATGGTCACGCTCGACAAGATCGATGCCAGCATGTTCTGCTTCCAGTGCGAGCAGACGGCCGGATGCAGCGGCTGCACGTCCAAGGCGGGTGTCTGCGGCAAGGACAACGTCACGGCGCGGGCTCAAGACGAGCTCACCGGCGCCCTCGTGGGACTCGCTCGCGCGGCCGAGGGCAAGCCCGCCAACAGGGACGCCGCGCGTACGCTGCTCGAGGGAATGTTCACCTGCGTGACCAACGTCGACTTCGACGCTCTGGCCGTCCAGGCCGTCACAGCTCACGTGCGGGCGGTGGCCCGCGGGCTCAACGGGGACGTGGTGCCCCAGGAGTACAACCTCGACCGCCTCTGGAACGAGCCCGACGAGGACGTTCGCTCGGTCAAGTCGCTCATCTTGTTTGGCCTGCGCGGCATGGCCGCCTATGCACATCACGCCTTCGTGCTCGACTACGTTGACGACGACCTCAGCGAGCGCTTCTACGAGTGTCTGCGCGCCATCGGCTCGGACGGCACCGTGGCCGACCTTCTGCCGGTCGCGCTTTGCGTGGGCGAGGCCAACTACACCTGCATGGGGCTGCTCGACCGCGCCAACACCCAGAGCTTCGGCGCGCCCGTTCCCACCGAGGTGCCGCTCGCCGTGGAGCCTGGCCCCTTCATCGTGGTGTCCGGCCACGACCTCAAGGACCTCTCCCAGCTGCTCGACCAGACCGACGGGCGCGGCGTGAACGTCTACACGCACGGCGAGATGCTGCCGGCGCACGCCTACCCCGAGCTCAAGCGTCACCCCCAGCTCAAGGGCAACTTCGGTACCGCCTGGCAGAACCAGTGCCGGGAGTTCGACGGCATGCCCGCGCCGGTGCTCTTCACCACGAACTGCATTCAGCGTCCCCGCAAGAGCTACGCAGACCGCGTGTTCACTACGGGCCTGGTGCAGTTCCCGGGTTTGCCACACATCGAGGAGGACGCGAACGCTACCAAGGACTTCTCGGCCGTCATAGACCGTGCACTCGAGCTGGGCGGCTATGATGAGCTCGAGCGCCTCACGGGCATCAACGGCGGCGCAAGCGTGACCACGGGCTTTGGCCACGACGCAGTGCTCGGCGTGGCCGATAAGGTCATCGAGGCCGTGAAGAGCGGCGCGGTGAGCCACATCTTTCTCGTCGGCGGCTGCGACGGGGCCAAGCCGGGTCGCAACTACTACACGGAGTTCGTGGAGAAGGCGCCCAAGGACTCGCTGATTCTCACGCTCGCCTGCGGCAAGTTCCGCTTCAACGATCTCGACCTGGGCACGATCGGCGGCCTGCCGCGCATCCTTGACATGGGGCAGTGCAATGACGCCTACAGCGCTCTGGTGGTGGCCACCGCGCTCGCCAAGGCCTTCGACTGTGGCGTGAACGACCTGCCGCTCACCCTTGTGCTCTCCTGGTACGAGCAGAAGGCCGTGGCCATTCTACTCACGCTGCTCTCGCTGGGCCTCAAGGGCATCTACCTCGGGCCCACCCTGCCGGCGTTCATCTCGCCCAATGTGCTCGACACACTAGTCAAGGTCTACGACATTCGCCCGACCTCGACGCCCGATGCTGACTTGGCGATGATTCTAGGAAAGTAGGGCTTTGTGGCGGCGCTGCGGGGAGGTCTGTGCCCTGCAGCGCCCGCTCTTCGTGCTAGCATGAGCCCATGCCGAGCTGGAACATACATACCGCGCACGTCGAGAGGCTCCTGCGCCAGGAGGGTGCCCCTGCGCTCGGCGTGCGCGATCCCAACGCCTTTCTGGTGGGAAACTTCGTGCCGGACGTCTACGTGGGCTACATGGTTCCGGTGACCACGTGTCGCATCGACTACAAGATGACTCACCTCGCCGGGCGCGAACAGATCCCCCTGCCTCGGCATGACCTGTTCTGGGAGCTCTACGTCGAGGATCAGGGCGTGGTCTCAGACGTGACGCTCGGCGCCTGGGCGCACCTGGTGGCCGACCACGTCTACAACGCGCACACGCGAGCCTACCTGAGACGGCGGGGAATCGCTCCGGGCGAGGCTGCGCGCGTGGGCAAGCAAAGCGACTTTGCCCTCTTCGGACGCACCCTCAAGATTGGCATGCGCGCGTACGTGGACGATGCGCTGCTTGCGTCCTGCAAGGACTTCCCGCAGTACTCCATTGCCGAGCCTGACGTGCGTGCCGCCGTGGAGGTCGCCGACCGCATCGTGGACGACAACCGCGTGCACCAGGTGACGGGCGATCTGACCTATCGGCTGCTCACGGCCGAGTTCTTCGAGTCCGCTCGCGAGGAGACTAACGCCACCATACGTGACGGCCTGCGCGCGTACGCGGCCGGGCTCGCGGGGTAGAGTGAGGCGAAAAAAGGGCCGAGGGGACTTGTCAATAGATTCGTCGGCCCCCATCGAGTAGCAAGCCTCGCAGTGCCAGAGAATCTGCAGGTCAGAAGCCTGTCGAATTTCTCGCTACTCAGGGTACCCCGTTAAATCTATTGATAAGTCCCCTTTTGGGTTTGAGAGACGCGCGCGCCGCCTGGCTTCTCTGCTTAGGAATTGGGAGCCAGGGCACGAGCTGCATCTGTTTACTTAGGAAATCGTCCCTGTGTCGCGGACGAGACGACCGATACGTGCCTTACCCCCGGCTTCTTAAGTGCGCATCGGCGTCTACTCTGATGGTTGACCTGCTCGACAAGGGCGTTGCTCATCTGATGAGGTGGAACCTCACGGTGGTGTGGATGCCGGCCCGAGAGGTCAGCTACCCGAGGGGCTCGACCTCGTCGACGCCCAAGATCATGGTGAAAGGCGTCATGTGCGGCCACAGGGCGGCCACCTCGGCGTGCTCGGACTCATCGGGCGAGACGAGCGAGAGGCGCATGCGGACCCCGCAATGGCGCTCGGCCTTCTCGGCCGCATGAGGGCTCGCGACGTCGTAGACCAGGACGGCATGGCCCGTGCGCTCGAGGTTTTCTCGCGTGCGATTGCGTGCGAGCGTCATGACCACATGGCTGGCGTCGGGCATCATGGGCACCAAGATGGCCGCGTTGGGCGTGCCGTCCTCGTTGACTGTGGCCACGACGCTGACCCCCTCCACCGCGCGCAGGGATGCTGCGAGGGCGTCTGGCCCAAGGGTCGTGTACTTCTCGGTTGCTGCGTAGTCGCTCATGAGGGGTCCTCCTTGATTCCTCGCCGATTTTCTCACAGATGCTAGCTTGGGGAGACATTGGTGGCTGACTATCTCGTTTTAGCCTACAGGAATAGAAGTGTCCAGTATACTGAATAGAATGCTTCTTTATTTCTTATGTGTTCAGTATGCTGAGCATACGTGAAGGGAGGAAGCGTAATGCAAAGGACCAACGTCATCGAGCGCCCAACCTATCAGCGCCTCCTTGAGTCCTACCGCGAAACTGAACAGGTGAAAGTCCTTCAGGGAATTCGCCGGTGCGGAAAGTCGACCCTTATGGAGCTATTCTGTGACAGCCTTCGCGCCGGTGGCGTTGCACAAGAGAACCTCTTTTATCGGAGATTCGACATGCTGGGGATGCCTTTTGAGATGTCGGGGGAGACCCTCGTACGCGACGTCACCCAAGCGCGCGCCCACGCCAACAGAAACGAGACCTTCTACGTGTTCCTGGATGAGGTGCAGGAGGTCACTGGCTGGGAGAAGGCCGTTCGCCAGCTGCACACGGCTCCCGGCGTGGACGTATACCTTACCGGCTCGAACGCACGGATACTCTCCTCGGAGCTTGCGACGCTACTTGCGGGGCGAACCGTGACGCTTGACGTCTACCCGCTCTCGTTCACGGAGTATCTTGACTTCGTTAATACGCTCGATCACAAAGAGACTCCCTTTCCCTCCTCGGTTGACGAGCTCTTTGCGCGTTACGTGCGCTTTGGGGGAATGCCAAGCCTCTTCTCGCTCAGGACCCAAGATGAGCAGACCATCACCCGAGAGCTCTCTTCGATATTCGACACGGTGCTTTTGAATGACGTCGCAAAACGGCTTGGCATCCGCGACATCGCCTTGCTGGAGCGCCTGGTCGCGTATCTATTCAGCACGTCGGGGAACCTCTTCTCGACCCGCAAGGTGACGGGCGCTCTCACGAGCATAGGGAGAAAGGCGAGCGCAAGCACCGTGGAGTCCTATATTGCCGCTCTGAGGCAGGCGTTCATCATAAACGAGGTCTACCAGACGGGGGCGAGCGGAAAGGAGCTGCTCGCCCCGCTGCGAAAGTTCTATCCCGCCGACACTGGGCTGCGCAACTTCGCGTCCCGGTTCTCATCACAGAATCTGGGGTTTCAGCTAGAGAACGTTGTCTATCTGGAGCTCCGTAGAAGGGGCTTCTCCGTTAAGGTGGGCGTTACGGATAGAGCCGAGATTGATTTTGTGGCGCGCAAACTCGATCAAAAAACCTATGTGCAGGTGAGTCAGAGCGTGCTGTCCGAAGAGGTACGCGGGCGGGAGCTTGCGCCGCTGCGCGGCGTCGGCGACTCGTTTCCCAAGATGTTGCTCACCCTTGATCGCTTTGACCTTGGGACTACGCAGGATGGCATCCGTATAGTGAATCTCGTGGACTGGCTCCGCGAGGAGGACCCGGCATGATCAACGTTGCGGCCACCCGGGCGAGAAGAGCCCGGGTGGCCGCAACGTGCAGAGCGAGGCGAGAAGAGAAGAGAAGAGCCTACTGGACCTGCGCGATCATCGCCATGTTGGTGGAGGTGGTGTAGTCGCCCAGGCGCGGTGAGGTCTGGGGGTCGCCGGCCGTGAGGACCACGATGTCGCCGGACTCGGCGACGCCGCTTTCCTTTGCCACCGTCAGCGCGTTGTAGAGCGTGTTGGAAAGCGAGCCCTGCTCGGTCGTGCGAAAGGCGTAGACCCCCCAGTAGAAGCAGGTGCGGCGAATGCTCTCATCGCTCGGGGACATCGCGTAGAGCGGCATCTTCGGGCGAAAGTTGGAGACGAGGCGCGCGGAGCGGCCGGAGTGCGTGGGGACGAGGATGCACTTGGCGCCCACGCGGTCGGCCATCTCCACGGCGGCAAACCCCGTGGCGCCGTTCACGTTGCGCACGCCGCCCCGGTCGTAGTAGTAGTTGCCTTCGGGGAGGTACTTCTCGGTCTCCTTGCAGATCTCGGACATGGTGCGCACGGCGTCGATGGGGTACTTGCCGGCGGCCGTCTCGCCCGAGAGCATGACACAGTCGGTGCCATCGTAGACGGCGTTGGCGACGTCGGTGATCTCGGCGCGCGTGGGGCGCGGGTTGCGCTGCATGGAGTCGAGCATCTGGGTCGCCGTGATGACCGGCTTGTAGTGCTCGTTGCACTTCTTGATGATAATCTTCTGGATGTGCGGGACCTGCGCTGCGGGGACCTCGACGCCTAGGTCTCCGCGGGCGACCATGATGCCGTCGGCCGCGTGGAGAATCTCGTCGAAGTTCTTGACGCCTAGGGCGCTCTCGATCTTGGGGAAGATCTGGACGTCCGGCGTGCCCATCTCGACGCAGATCTTGCGGATCTCGTTGACGGCCGAGCCGTCGCGGATGAAGGAGGCCGCGATGGCGTCGATGCCCAGCTCGCAGCCGAACATGATGTCGGCGCGGTCCTGCGCGGTGACGGAGGGCAGGCCGATGTTGACGTTGGGGACGTTGACGCCCTTGTGCTCGCCGAGCTCGCCGCCGTTGGTGATCACGCAGTGCATGTCGGTGCCCACGACGTGATCGACTTCGAGGCCGATGAGGCCGTCGTCGATCAGGATGACGGAGCCCTTCTCGACCTCGTTGGGAAGGTTCTTGTAGTCGAGCGAGAAGCGCCCGGCGGTGCCCACGACGTCGTCGTCGGTGGTCACGATGCAGGACTTGCCCGTCTCGAGCGTGACCTTCTGGCCGTCCTTGAGGACGCCGGTGCGGACCTCGGGGCCCTTGGTGTCGAGCAGGATCGCGACGGGAATGGCGAGCTCCTTGGAGAGCGAGCGGACCTTCTCGATCATCGTGCGGTGATACTCGTGGCTGCCGTGCGAGAAGTTGAAGCGCGCGACGTTCATGCCATGCAGGATGAGCTGGCGCAGCACCTCTTCGTCCTCGGTCGATGGACCCATCGTGCACACGATCTTGGTCTTCTTGCTGAATGCCATCTATACCTCTCTCTATCTAGGAAACGCCGAGAAGACGTCAAAGCTAGCCGGGCTAGCAGACGACGCTCCTCTCGACGAAGTCGGTGCCGTTGGCAAGAGCCTGGGCGTTGTCGAGCGTGACACGCGCGATCTGCGCTAGGGCCTCGTGGGTGAAGAACGCCTGGTGGCTGGTCATCACCACGTTGGGGAAGGAGCACAGGCGGGCCGTGACGGAGTCGATGACCTCGCCGGCGCGGTTCTGGTAGACATTCGGGCTCTCCTCATCGTAGACGTCCAGGCCTGCCGCTCCAATCTTGCCTGATAGGATACCGCGAATGAGGGCCTGGGTGTCGACGAGACCCCCTCGTCCCGTGTTCACGAAGATGACACCATCCTTCATCTGGGCGATGGACTCGTCGTTGATCATGTGGCGGCTCTCGTCGTTTAGGAAGGCGTGCAGCGAGATGAGGTCGCTGCGACGGTAGAGCTCGTCGTACTTCACGTACTCGTCTACGACGTGCTCCTCGTCAACGAGCCGCTGGTTGGGGTAGAGGTCAGCGCCCAGGACCGTCATGCCGAAGCCCTTGCAGATGCGGCAGAGGGCCGCGCCGATGCGCCCGGTGCCCACGATGCCGGCGGTCTTGCCAAAGAGGGTCTCGCCGACGAGCCCCGAGAGGCTGAAGTCGTTCTCGCGGACGCGCAGGTAGCCCTTGTGGATGCGGCGGTTGGCGCACAGGGCCAGGCCCATGGCGTGCTCGGCTATGGCCTCCGGCGAGTAGGCGGGGACGCGCGTGACGTGAATGCCCAGATCGGTGGCCACAGGGACGTTGACGACGTCGTAGCCGGCGCAGCGCATGAGGATGAGCTTGACGCCAAAGCCGGCCAGGATCTCGAGGGTCATGGCGCCCACGTCGGCGTTGACGAAGGCACAGACGCTGTCGTAGCCGCGAGCCAGCGCCGCCGTCATGGGCGTGAGGTTCGACTCGATGAAGTCGATCTGGATGGTGGGGTAGTCGGCGAGCTCCCGTGTGAAGGAGTCCTTGTCGTAGCTGGCGGTTCCATAGAAAAGAATCTTCATTCGGCGGTCCTTTCCCGTGAGCGTGGGTTCACGCGAGGTTATGTGCATCATCCTAGTTTAGTGCAGATGAGGCGTGCTTTTGTCGGCCATGGCACCTACTCTCGGAGCATGCGCCAGATGGTCGTCCGGCTTATGCCCAGGGTCTGGGCCGCCTTGGTCTGGTTGCCGTCGTAGCGCTTCACGACCAGCCGCACGACGTCGCGCTCAACGTCCTTGAGCGGTCGCAGGAGGTCCAGCCGGGCGGCGTCCGCCTCGCTGCCCAGCGAGGCGGAGCGTACGACGCCCTCGCGTTCGAAGGCCGAGCGGACGTCGGCGGCGCGCAGCTCCCCCTCCCCCACCTGCGCCCTGGCCTGCCTGAGCACCCGGCTGAACTCGACGTAGTTGCCTGGCCAGGGGTGCCGGGCGAGCAGCTCCATGGCCTCGTCGGTCACGAGAGGCGCCCGCTCGCCGACCGCATGTGCAAGATGGTCGAGGTAGCGGCTTACCGTGCTGCGCAGGCTCTGACGGCGGCTCAGAGGGGGAATGGCGAGGACGTGGCAGTGCAGATGCTCGTCGAGGAGGGCCCTCGCGTCAGCGCGACCAACGCCCTGCGGACCTGCTGCCGAGATGATCACACGGTTGCGCTCGGTGACGCCCATGCGCGACACGACCTCGACAAGCTCGCGGAGCCTCTTCGCGGAGAGCTCGTGGACGGCCCTGAGGTAGAGCGTCTGGTCGGACTCGTAGAGCGGGGAGTGGTGCGAGTTCATGAGGTGCTCCCAACTCTTGTCGACGAGCATCGAGCAATCGACGACGACGTAGGGGCGCATGCCCCAGCTTCCGCTCAGGTAGAGCAGGGCCGCCACCTGCGACACGCCGCAACCGGGCTTGCCCTCGAGAAGGACGGGCAGCCCGCTCTTGCCGGCTTGCGCGATGTCCGCGGCCAGCTCGTCTCCGGCGCCCACGAGGTGAAAGACGCTCTCGTGATAGGCGCGGTCGACCTCGTCGCGGTTCTTGTACTCGATTCCCACGAGGCTCTCCTTGAGGGGGGCGTTGGCCGTGGTGACGTTGAACGCTATGAGATTCTCCCCGTCCTCACCCACGTGGACGCGACTCAAACGAAAGACCTGACGGCCCCTTCGCAGAGCGAGGCTGCCCGCCTCCTCCCCCTCGAGGTGGCCACGCATGAAGGAGAGCAGCTCCGTTCGCGAGCTAATGAGATTGCAGTACACGAGCTTTCCGGAGGACGAGAAGATCGCGATGCGCGCTGGCTGGTTCTTGACGAGCTTCCAGAGCGCGCGGTTACGCAGCCTCAGCTCATGCGTTTGTCGGCAGAGGAAGAGCGCCCGGTCGAGGGCCGTCGACACGCTCTCGGGACCCGAGGAGAGCAGGTGGGCGTCGATTCCCGTGGACAGGCAGCGCCGATAGGTGAACGTGTCGCAGAGCACGACCTCGTAGGCGCCCTCGACGACGTCCTGCAGGACGAGGGGGAGCTCGTCCTCGAACGAGATGCCAAAGATGTCGATGTCGAAGTCCGAGAAGTCCACGTACTGCTCGATGGCGTCGAGCGCGTTCGAGAATCCGACGATGGCCGTCTTCTTGCCGGAGGGGTTGTGGACGAGCAGAGCTGCGAGGAGGTCGGCCGTCGAGATGCCCACCTCGATCACGGGGACCGAGAACTCCTCCTCAAGCAGCTGAGCGGTGCCGCCGCGTGAGATGACCACGTCAAAGTCCGCCTCAAAGCTTCCGAGCGCGGCCGCGAGCCCCTCGGAGAGGTCTCCCTCGTGGATGGTGACGCTGAACTCGGGATAGTCCGGGGCGACCTCGGCTGCCACGGCGGCGAGCTGCGGGTTGGGCGCTATGAACAGTGCTCCAAAGGTGGCCACAAATCTTCCTACTGTTTTTATCTGAAACACTGAGTCGATGAAATACGTTTCAAATAATAACACTTTAGGAGATTTGTAGAGATGCCAGGGACAGGGGGCTCGTCGTAGGATTCATCACAGGAAGGAGAGGGCTGTATGGCAAAGACGATGCTCATAGCGGACGATCTCACGGGCGCGCTCGACGCCGGCGTGTGCCTTCTGTCTGCTGACGTGCTCGTTGCGGTGTCTCCCGAGAAGATAGATAGTACGGCAATCGCCCAGGCACCCTCGGTCCTGTCGATAAACGCCGACACGCGTCATCTGGACGCCCGTCACGCCTATGAGCGCGTGCATGCGCTCGTGCGCATGGCTCGTGCGGCCGACGTGGAGCTTCTCTTCAAGAAGACCGACTCTGCGCTCAGGGGCAACATCGGTGCTGAACTTGCTGCCTTTCTCGACGCATCGGGCGCGTCCCGGCTCCACTTCATCCCGGCCCTGCCCGAGATGGGCAGGACCACCGTGGACGGCGTCCATCTCATAGGGGGCGTCCCCGTGAGCGAGAGCCCCTTTGGCGCCGACCCGTTCAACCCCGTGACCTTCGATCGCGTGAGCCAGATCATTCGTGCCCAGACCGACCTGCCCGTGACGCTCGTCTCCGAGGGGCAGCCGGTGCCCGTGGATGGTCGCGGCATCGTGGTCTACGACGCCACGACCCCCGCGTCCGTGAGCCGTCGCGTGTCCGAGCTCATGGAGCGCGGGGAGGGTGGTCTTCTCGCTGGCTGCTCCGGGGCGGCCCAGGCCGTTGCCCAGGCGCTCGACCTGAGTGCCCCCGTTCTCGAGGGCGACTCCACGAAGGGCAACCTGCTCGTGGCCTGCGGCTCCATCAACCGCGTCTCGGCCGATCAGTGCGCCTATGCCGCAGCCCAGGGGGCGAGCGTCCTACACGTTGACAGAGACGCAAAGTGCGAGGCCTCATGGGGCGAGGGCCCGGAGGGCGCCGCGTTCGTCGAGTGCGCCGTGGACTCGTGGGCCCACCACTCGCTCACGGTGCTCGACGGAAGCGACCTGGAGGACCTGAGCGGCATCATTCCAAAGGCCGCCGACGTGCGCCAGGTCGTCTCCGACAACTTCGGGGAGCTGCTCGTGCGCGTGTGTCGCCGGCACGTCTGTGGTCGGGTGCTCGTCACGGGCGGCGACGTGCTCGCGAGCTTTTTGCGCGCGGCTGGCGTCGACGTCGTGCGGCCCCTGGGCCAGATTGTTCCCGGGGTCGTGGGCTTCGAGATGGAGTGGGGAGCCCGCCCGCTCGTTATCGCATCCAAATCGGGCGGGTTCGGTTCCCAGAGCCTGTTCGTAGACATGGCGGCTGCGGCCGCCCCAACAGGAGGAGTGATGATCTAGATGCTGAGTTCGTATTCGCTGAGGCTTCCGAAGGTCGTCTTTGCCGGCGAGCATGCGACCGAGAAGATCGCGGGGATCGTGGGCGAGCTGGGAGCCACGCAGGCCGTCCTCTTCACCGACGCGGGACTGCGCAAGATCGGCATCGCCGACGCCGCCTGCGCCGCTCTCGAGCAGACCGGCTGCAAGGTCTCCATCATCGACGACATCCCCGCCGAGCCCACCTATGCTGCCGTCCAGCATGCGGTCGACGAGCTCAAGAGGCTTGGCGCCGATGTGATCGTGGGCGTGGGCGGCGGGTCGGTCATGGACACCGCCAAGCTCGCGAGCGTGGCTGCCACGGACGCCTACAGCGTCCATGACCTTCTCGCCGATCCCTCCCAGGTGTCCAAGCAGCTTCCCACCATCATGGTCCCCACCACGGCCGGGACCGGTGCCGAGGCCACACCCAACGCCATCGTGGCCGTGCCCGAGGAGGAGCTCAAGGTGGGCATCGTGAGCGACGCCCTGATCTCCGACTACGTGATTCTGGACGCGGACATGATTAAGAACCTCCCGCGTCCCATCGCCGCCTCAACGGGCATCGACGCCCTGTGCCATGCTATCGAGTGCTACACGAGCACCAAGGCAAACCCCTTCAGCGACACCTTCGCTCTGGAGGCCTTCGACCTTATCGTCAACAACATCGAGTGCGCCTGCGACGACCCGGAGGCCATGGACGCCAAGCGTGCCATGCAGGTCGCGAGCTTCTATGCGGGCATCGCCATCACGTCCTCGGGGACCACGGCGGTCCATGCGCTGTCCTATCCCCTGGGCGGAAAGTACCACGTGGCCCATGGCGTCTCCAACGCCATCCTGCTCATGCCCGTCATGCATTTCAACGAGCCCGTCATCCGCGGACGTCTGGCGGCCGCCTACGACCGTGCCATCACGGGAGATGCGACCACGGACGAGCAGAAGAGCGCCGCGGTCATCGAGCGCATGGACCAGATCGTGCGCCATCTCGACATTCCCAAGAAGCTTGACGAGCTGGGCATCCATGACGTGCCCGTCGACGAGCTGGCCAAGGCGGGCATGAAGGTCACGCGTCTGCTCTCCAACAACATGCGCGAGGTCACCTACGAGGACGCCAAGGCCATCTACCAGCAGGTCATGTAGGAAAAAAAGACGGACAACGCCGGAGATCCGGCTGAGAGGAAGGAACAGTATGGCTGAGCTCAAAGGTATCGTCGTTCCCATCGTGACGCCCATGAACGAGGACGAGTCACTCAACCTGGAGGAGCTGCGTCGCCAGGTCGACCGCCAGATCGAGGCGGGCATCCACGGCATCTTCCCCTTTGGCACCAACGGCGAGGGCTACATCCTCACGGGCGCGGAGAAGAAGCAGGTCCTGGAGACGGTGATCGACCAGGTCGCAGGGCGCGTGCCCGTCTACGCGGGAACCGGCTGCATCTCCACCAGGCAGACCATCGAGCAGTGCAAGATGGCGCAGGCCGCCGGCGCGGACATCCTCTCGGTCATCACGCCGTGGTTCGCCAAGGCGAGCCAGCACGAGCTCATCGTCCACTACGAGACCGTGGCGGCCGCCGTGAAGACGCCGATCGTGCTCTATAACATCCCGGCGCGCACGGGCAACGCCCTCGAGCCCCAGACCGTCGTCGAGCTCGCCAAGGTCGACAACATCGTGGGCGCCAAGGACTCCTCGGGCGACTGGGACAACCTCTCTGCCTACATCGAGCTCACCAAGGACATGGACTTCGGTGTCCTCTCCGGCAACGACGCCCTCATCCTCAAGGCGCTCAAGGCCGGCGCCAAGGGGGCCATCGCGGGCTGTGCCAACGTCTACCCTCAGAACATGGTGGGCATCTACGAGAACTGGGCCAAGGGCGACCTTGCGGCGGCCGAGAAGTGCCAGGAGGCGGTGGGCCCGCTGCGCGGCTGCTTCAAGTACGGCAATCCCAACACCGTGGTGAAGACGGCCGTGAACCTTCTGGGCTATCCGGTGGGGAAGTGCCGCGCGCCGTTCAACTACCTCTGTGACGAGGGCGTCTCCGAGCTCAAGGCGACGCTTGCCTCTGATCGCGAGAAGGGAATGCGCTAAATGGCTGACGCGCGCCCCATAGTCGCCATCACCATGGGCGACCCGGCCGGCAACGGGCCGGAGATTACCGTCAAGGCGCTCACCGACCCCTCGCTCTACGATCGATGCCGCCCGCTCGTGGTGGGCGACGCCAAGATGATCGAGCAGGCCACGGGCTTCGTGCAGCATCCTGAGGTGCGCGTGAGAGCGGTCTCCCGCGTGGAGGAGGCGCGCTTCGAAGCGGGCACGATTGACGTCTATCATCTTGATCTCATCGAGGACGCCTCCGCGTTCAAGCTCGGCGAGGTCTCCGTGGAGGGGGGCAATGCCGCCTTCCAGAGCGTCAAGAAGACGATCGAGCTGGCCCTCGCGGGCGAGGTCGACGCCACCGTCACCAACGCCCTCAACAAGGAGGCCATGAACCTGGCGCTCGCGCCCCAGGGCCTTCACTTTGACGGCCACACCGAGATCTACGCCACGTACACGCACACCAAGAAGTACGCGATGATGCTCGCCCACCACGACTTCCGGGTGGTTCACGTCTCGACGCACTGCTCGCTGCGCGAGGCCTGCGCGCGCGTGAAGACCCCGCGCGTGCTGGAGGTCATCCGCCTGGGGTGGCAGGCCTGCCGCGACCTGGGCATCGAGAACCCCAAGGTGGCGGTGGCCGGCCTCAACCCGCACGCCGGCGAGAACGGGCTGTTTGGGACCGAGGAGATCGACGAGATCATTCCCGCCATCCAGCTTGCCCAGGCGGAAGGCATCGACGCCGTAGGTCCGTGTCCGCCGGACACCGTCTTCTCCCAGTTGCACGGCGGCTGGTACGACATCGTCGTCTGCATGTACCACGACCAGGGCCACATTCCCACCAAGCTGCTGGGCTTCGTCTACGACCGTGAGGAGAAAGGATGGAAGGCCGTGGAGGGCGTCAACGTTACGCTCGGTCTGCCCATCATCCGCACGTCCGTGGATCACGGTACGGGGTTTGACCTTGTAGGCAAGGGCACGTCAAATGAGCTCTCGCTGGTGAACGCCATCGACTACGCGCTCAGGATGGCCGCGGGGAGGCAGTCAAAGAAGTAACACTACGGAGTGGCTCTGCGGCCGACCAGAGGACTGGCCGCCTACAAAAGCGTGAGAAGCGACGGGGAGAGGCCCCGCCGTAGGGATTCGCTGTCAAAGTGCAGCGAACTAAGAAGAAAGGAGAAAAGAATGACCACCGCGATGGTTCTGTCGCTTGTCGTTCTTGTCGCCATGATTGTTATGATCATGTTCGACGTCCTCCCTTTTGGCATGCCACCTATTGCGTGCTGCATCCTTATTGTGCTGTTTGGCCTGGGCGGTGATAAACCCGTTCAGTATGCCTTCGCCGGCTTTACGAACTCCACCGTGTGGATGCTTGCGTTCTTCATGGTCATCCTTGCCGCCATTCAGAAGACGCAGATGATTACCAAGGTGAAGGATGCCATGACCGCGCTCGTGGAGAAAGGCGGCTTCAAGAGCTACGTCCTCCTACTCATCGTGGTCATGCTAGGTGCCTCCATATTGGGTATGGGTTCTACAGCGTTTTACGTGCTCATCTTTTCGCTAGTGGTTACCATGCCTTATAACGAAAAGCTGCCAAGTTCCAAGCTCGTGCTGCCGCTCGGCATTGCATCGAACCACCCTCTCATTCCCATCAATGTGGCATTGCAGTATGGGGTGGCCGTCTCGGTGCTCTCCGCTGCAGGTCTTGCTGAGGGAATCTCGATGTTTCAGTTTGCCATCGTAACGTTCTTCCTCTCCGCGGGATTTCTTCTGTGGGCGATTGTTGGATATAAGTTCCTGCCAAGCCACCCCGTGGCAGAGCCTACTGTCGAGAATGCCAAGGCACTCTCCGGCGAGGGTCCCGCGAAGCTTCCGGCGTGGAAGGAATGGACCACTATCCTCTCCTTTGTCATTGCCATCGTGGCTATGATGATGGTCGACACCCTGGGTGACCTCGCTTATATGATTCCTGGCGTCTGCGCTTTCATCATGCTGCTCATCAAGGTGATTGACTTCACCGAGATGCGTGACAACCTGTTCTCGCCTATCATTCTCATGACGGCCGGCGTCATCCCCGTAGCTAACTGTCTTGCCGACTCTGGCCTCACCACGCTCGTGGGCAACACGGTGGCGGCGGCTATGGGCACTTCCATTCCGCCATTCATTCTGCTGCTTATCTTTACGGTGCTCACCTCCACCTTTGCCTGCTTCACGGGTTCTCAGGTTGGCATCGTAATGATCTTTGCTCCGCTGGCCATTGCCGTGTGCCAGGGTCTTGGATATAACCCGATGGCTGCTTGCGTGGCCGTTACCCTCTCTGGCTGGGCGGGCCATTACATGCCCATTGACGGCCTTCCGGCTATGGCCTTTGGCATGGGCAAGTACACGATGATCGAGTTCTGGAAGTTCACGATTCCCCAGTATGTCATCCGGCTGCTCTTTCTGTGCGCTGGCGCGATTATCGTGTTCCCGATGTAGCTTTTCGAGGCATTCCGTCATTCGTGATGGGGTGTCTCTCTTATTTCCACGTATAGAGGAGGTGTCATGTCAATGAAAACGCTGCAAGGTCTTACACCTGACGGACAGATTTACTACGACGAGGAGATGCGTCTTACCGAGGCCATGCTGCCGCCTGGCCCCTGGACATCGGCTCATGGACCGGCTCTTCTTGAAACGGCGCGGGGCACGCTCTTATGCTGCTGGTTCGCGGGGACCTTCGAGGGGGACACCGACATTAACATCGTGGTGTCGCGCTTGGAGAAAGGTAATGAGCGATGGAGCGAGCCGTCAAACATCTCCTGTGACACTGACTTTTCTGATCAGAACCCCTCGCTCTTCTCTGCGCCGGACGGTGACATCTGGGCGATGTACACTTCTCAGCTTGGTCGCCAGCCGGGCAAGGACAACATGCAGTACACCTCGGTGGTCAAGTGTCAGGTAAGCCATGATGACGGCCTTACCTGGGACGATCCTACGATTATGTTCGCAGATCCGGGGACCTTCGCACGCCAGCCCATCCAGATTCTCTCCAACGGGCGTTGGATCTTTGGCAACTGGATGTGCACGGACAATTCCAAGCTGGGTCTTTCGGGTGATCCCTCCGCGTTTCAAGTCTCTGATGACGCGGGAAAGACCTGGCGGCGCGTCGACGTGCCCGGGTCAGCGGGGCGCGTCCATCCCAACGTGATAGAACTTGATGGCGGATACCTCGTCGCCTTTATGCGCTCGCGTGAGGCCGACTGGATTTATCGGAGCGAGTCGTCTGACTGGGGAGATATCTGGAGCGAGCCCGTACCCACTCCGCTTCCCAACAACAATTCATCCATCAGCGCCCTTCGTCTGACAAGTGGGCGCGTGGCCGTGGCCTACAATCACTCAAGCGCGCCGCGGGCGTACGGACAAAAGGGAGCCTGGCCTGGACTGCGCTGCCCGGTCTCGATAGCCCTGTCCGAAGACGGCGGCCACACGTTTCCCCTCATTCGTCACATCGAGCGCGGCGAAGGCTATGTGGGCGATGAGAACCGTGCGAGCAATCGCCAGTACGAGTATCCCTATCTCATGCAAGCGAGCGACGGCATGCTGCATCTTGCCTATGCCTATCAGACGAGGCGCGGCGTCAAGTGGGTGACGCTTTCAGAGGAAGACGTCATGGGAGCCGTGCGAGGAGAGAGTACGTACAACCCCACATCGGGTGAAGGCTGCCGATAGAGCGTCTTCATCCTCATAAAGCAACGAGGACAACTCCGCGCTCGCGCGGCAGGAGAAAGGATACGACATGATTTACGACGGACTGGGTGCCATCGGCCTCTACCGTGGCCTCACCAAGGGGCTCGACGTACTTATCGACTGGCTCTCTCAAAACGATCCCACGGAGCTGCCCCTGGGCATTACCGAGATTGACGGGAAACGCGTCTTTGCCAACGTCATGAATGCCAAGACGAGGGCGTTTGAGGACGCTCGCTTTGAGACGCATCGCAAGTATATGGACGTGCAGATCGACCTTGAGGGTGCTGAGCGTTTCAAGACCACCCCAGGTGTCACGGTGGCTGCTGGTGAGTTCGATGTGGCAAGTGACAAGGGCTACTGTCATGGGTCGCCGGACAATGACGACCTGCTCGACGGAACGCTCGAGGATAAGCACTTCGTGGTCTTCATGGTTGGTGAGCCGCATATGCCCAACCTCGTCACCGAGGGGGCTGAGGTTGGCCCTCTCAAGAAAATTTGCTTCAAGGTCGTGTCTGACGCGTTCTGGGGCGAGGTCTAGATGCTAACCAGAGGCCCGTCACGCCTTTTTGACGAGACGGGCCTCTGTGGCTAGGAGTGCGCCAGTGGGCATTCATGGTATCAAGGGAGCATCGGACGTTGCCATCATCTTGGCGGCAAGCTTCTTCTATCTTGCGAGCCCCATGCTTGTGAACCCGCTCATCACAGGATTCGCGGGGACGCTTGGTGTGGGTGTGGCGATTACGGGCCTTATAGGGGGTCTCATGAACCTCTGCTCCCTCGTTGTGCGGCCCCTTGCGGGAAATCTGTCCGACCTCAAGAATCGTCGAGCGCTCTCCTCTGTGGGCGCGGGCCTCATGGCACTCACCTGCGGCGGCTATGCGCTCGCCACCAGTCCGGTCCAGGTAGCGATCTTGCGCGTGGGCAACGGCGTGGGATACTCGCTTTGCTCGGTATGCATGTTCACGTGGTTTGCGAGTCTGCTCCCCGCTGAGAGGATTGGCTCGGGCACGGGGCTCTTTGGCATGATGAACGCACTCGGCATGGCCGTGGGCCCCGCCTTGGGCATTGCGGTGCAGGGGGCTTTTGGCTATCGACCCGCGCTCGCCTGCGCAGGCGTGCTCGCGGGTGCGTGCGTGCTGCTCGTGCAGTTCGTGGGCGACTCGGGCGAGCCCTCACGATCTGTTACGGGGGCTGGACCACGAAGAAGTGTGCGACTGCTCGATGTGCGTGTTGTCCCCGTGGCGCTTATCGTTACCCTCTTTACGATTCCCTACACCGCGACGCAGTCGTTCATCGTCAGCTATGCTGCCGCGCGGGATGCGAGACTCATGATGAGCGCCTTCTTTCCGACGTATGCCGTGTCCCTTCTCGCTCTGCGCTTCCTCTTGAGAAGGTGGTTTGACACGGTGGGCTTTGGGAGGTTTCTCGTGGCGGCCTCGATCTCGGCACTCGGATCGTTCGCGCTGCTATGGAGACTTGGGGGCAATGCGGCCCTGCTCGTGGCAGCTGCCCTCATGGCTGGCGGCTACGGCATCATGTGCTCGGCATGCCAGGCCGGGGCGGTGCGCATAGCGGGCAAAGAACATGCCGGACTTGCCAACAGCACCTATTACATGGGACTCGACCTGGGGATGGCATCCGGGCCCATGATAGGGGGCGCTCTTATCGAGTCCTTGGGCATGCCCGCTCTTTACCCTGCGCTTGCAGTCTGCGTTCCCATGGCGGTGACGGTGTGGCTCGTGGCACGCCGGTCGCTGTTTGTCACGCAATCGAGAAGAGACGGGAGGGCCACGTAGGGTACCATTACACACGTCAGTGCAAAGGCGCCCGGTATGGCAGCCTTGGTGAGCCCTTGCCCCTCCTGGGGAATTATGATCGGGCATCAATCTGCCGGGCGGACTGAAACCCAGGAGGAGAGGAACACGTGAAAGAGTATCTAGCAACAGCTGTCGACGTCCTCGACGAGCTTGGCTCCCGCGAGGAGTCCGGTCTGAGCGCAGACGAGGCGGCGCAGCGCCTGGCAAAGGACGGACCCAACAAGCTCGACGAGGAGAAGAAGACTCCGCTGTGGGTCCGCTTCTTCCAGCAGATGGCCGACCCGATGGTCATCATGCTTCTCGTGGCCGCCGCCATCTCGGCCATCACCAGCGCCGTCCAGGGAGAGATGGACATCGCCGAGGTCGCGATCATCCTCTTCGTCGTCGTCATTAACTCGGTGCTCGGCGTCGTGCAGGAGGCTAAGAGCGAGGAGGCCCTCGAGGCGCTGCAGCAGATGAGCGCGGCGCAGTCCAGGGTCGTGCGCGACGGCAAGACGGTGCACCTGCCCAGCTCGGAGCTCGTCGTGGGAGACGTGATCCTGCTCGAGGCGGGTGACTCGGTCCCGGCCGACTGCCGCGTGCTCGAGAGCGCGTCGATGAAGATCGAGGAGGCCGCCCTCACGGGTGAGTCCGTGCCCGTCGAGAAGCACGCCAACGCCATCTCCCTGCCCGCCGAGTCCGACGACGTGGCCCTGGGCGATCGCAAGAACATGTGTTACATGGGCTCCACCGTGGTCTACGGCCGCGGGCGCGCCGTGGTGGCGGGCACCGGCATGGACACCGAGATGGGCAAGATCGCCGGCGCCCTGTCCGAGGCAAAGGAGGAGCTCACGCCGCTGCAGGTCAAGCTCGCGGAGCTTTCTCGGATTCTCACCATCATGGTGGTCATCATCTGCGCGGTTGTCTTCGTGGTGGACCTCGTCCGCCACGGCTCAGCCATGCTCGCGCAGCCCAAGCTGATCCTGGACACCTTCATGGTGGCCGTCTCGCTGGCCGTTGCCGCCATCCCCGAGGGCCTGGTCGCCGTGGTGACCATCGTGCTGTCCCTTGGCGTCACCAAGATGGCCAAGCGTCAGGCCATCGTCCGCAAGCTCTCCGCCGTGGAGACGCTCGGCTGCACGCAGATTATCTGCTCGGACAAGACCGGCACCCTCACTCAGAACAAGATGACCGTCGTGAGGCATGCCGCCGAGGACGTGGAGGAGCACGTGCGCGCGATGGCGCTGTGCTCCGACGCCAAGTGGGACGTCGAGGCCGGCGTGGCCGTGGGCGAGCCTACCGAGGCGGCCCTGGTGGCGGATGCCGCCAAGGAGGGTCAGCCCAAGAGCGATCTGGACGACGAGTACCGGCGCATCGACGAGGCTCCGTTCGACTCGGGTCGCAAGATGATGTCCGTGGTGTGCGAGACTCCCTCCGATCGCATCGTCCAGTACACCAAGGGAGCGCCTGACGAGGTCCTCAAGCGCTGCACCAAGATTCGCCAGTCCGACGGCGTGGTCGAGCTCACCGACGAGATGCGCGAGGAGGTCCTGTCCCAGAACAAGGGCATGGCCGACGACGCCCTGCGCGTGTTGGCCTCCGCCGAGCGCGCGTGGGATCAGGTGCCCAGCTCCAATGATGCGGCCTTTCTCGAGCAGGACCTCACCTACCTGGGCCTGTCCGGCATGATTGATCCGGTGCGCCCGGAGGTCGGCCCGGCCATCAAGGAGGCTCACGAGGCCGGCATCAGCACGATCATGATCACGGGCGACCACATCGACACGGCCGTGGCCATTGCCGCTACGCTGGGCATCATCGACGACCGCTCCGAGGCCATCACGGGCGCCGAGCTCGACAGGATGTCCGACGAGGAGTTCGACCGCAACCTCGAGCGCTACGGCGTGTACGCGCGCGTGCAGCCCGAGCACAAGACGCGCATCGTCGAGGCGTGGAAGGCCAGGGGCCAGATCGTGGCCATGACCGGAGACGGCGTGAACGACGCCCCCTCCATCAAGCGCGCCGACATCGGCGTGGGCATGGGCATCACGGGCACCGACGTCACCAAGAACGTGGCCGACATGGTCCTCGCCGACGACAACTTCGCCACGATCATCGGTGCGGTCGAAGAGGGCCGTCGCATCTACGACAACATCCGCAAGTTCATCCAGTTCCTGCTCTCCGCGAACCTCGCCGAGGTCTTCTCGGTGTTCATCGCCACGGTGATCGGGTTCACCATCTTCCAGCCGGTCCAGCTGCTGTGGATCAACCTCATCACGGACCTCTTCCCGGCCCTGGCCCTGGGGATGGAGGACGCCGAGGGCGACGTCATGAAGCGCAAGCCGCGCAACGCCTCCGATGGCGTCTTCGCCGGCGGCATGGGCCTGGACTGCGTGGTCCAGGGGCTCGTCATCACGGCGCTCGTGCTCGCCTCGTTCTTCGTGGGCGTCTACTTTGACATGGGCTACATTCACATCGCCGACATGATCGCGGGCAACGCGGACGAGGAGGGCGTCACCATGGCGTTCATCACGCTCTCCATGGTCGAGATCTTCCACTGTTTCAACATGCGCAGCCGCCGTGCCTCGCTGTTCACCATGAAGAAGCAGAACAAGTGGCTGTGGGCGGCGGCGCTTCTCGCGCTCGTGCTCACGGTGGTCGTCGTCGAGGTCGATCCCCTGGCCCAGATGTTCGGCTTCGTGCCGCTGCCAGGCGAGGCCATGGCATGGGCGCTGGTGCTGGCGTTCCTGATCATCCCACTCATGGAGGTCTACAAGGCCATCATGCGCCGGGTCGAGAAGGACCAGAGCTAGGCTTGCTTCCGGTTTTGCTCTTTAGGGCCCCGTTGGCTTCTCGAAGCCGGCGGGGCCCCGTGCGTGGCGTTGGCTATACTTCTCCCCGAGGCGGGCGAGCTGACGGGGGTGGCGTGTGACCAAGCGAGCGGCGAGAAGACGGCGCGAGGGGAGCGGCGAAGCTCCCCAGAGCCTGCCCGCCCTCTCGACCCTGACGGACCTGCCTGCCTTTGACGAGCTCACCGCCAGTCAGCGCCAGCGCGGCGCGTTTGCGGACGCATGCGAACGCGTAGGCGTCGATGGCACCGTGGGGTGCGAGACGGATCTTGTGCTTGGCTGCGTGGTACGCCTGGACCGTGGGTTTCCTGCCGTGGCGTGCGCGGGCGGGGTGTTCAGGGCGGAGTTCTCGGCGCGCCTCACCAAGGGACGCTCCGGCGACGGCGGGTCACGCGTCGCCGTGGGAGACTGGGTGTGCGCGCGACGTCCCCTCGCGCATGACATGGGCCTCATCGAGGAGGTTCTTCCCCGTGAGAGCGACATCGCGCGCTGGAGGGGCGGCGCGCGCGGGGAGCGGCAGACGCTTGCGGCCAATGTGGACGTGGTGCTCGTCGTGCAGCAGCTCGGGGAGCGTCCCGTCTCATGCGAGCGCATCGCCCGCTCGGCCGTCATCGCGCGCGACTGCGGCGCCCGCGTGGCGGTGGTCCTCACCAAGGCTGACCGGGCCTCCGACGAGGTTCTCGCCCGAGACGTCGCCTGCGTGCGCGAGATCCTTGGGGACTCCTGCGCCCTCGCCCTCACCTCGTCCGCGCAGCGCGAGAAGGAGCGCCGGCGCGTGCGAGACCGCTCGGGGGAGCTGGGAGTCGCCTGGGGGGCCGACGCCGTGAGGGCCCTTGTGCCCGCGGGCGTGGTTGCCATCGTGCTGGGAGAGTCGGGGGCGGGGAAGTCCACGCTCCTGAATGCGCTCGTAGGCCGCGACGTGCTCGAGACGGGCTCGGTGCGCGTGGCCGACGACGCCGGCAGACACACCACGGTCGCGCGGCGCATGGTGTCTCTGCCGGGGGCCGGCGTCGTCGTGGACGAGCCGGGCCTGAGGAGCCTTCCCCTCGTGGGGCACGAGCGGGGCCTCTCGCAGGTGTTCCCCGAGATCAGCGAAGCGGCTCGCACGTGTCGCTTCAGGGACTGCACCCACCTGCACGAGCCGGGCTGCGCCGTGCGCGCCCAGCATGAGGAGGGGGTCGTCTCGGACGAGCGGCTCGCCTGTTACCTGGCTCTGGCTGCCGAGATGCGCAAGAGCGCCTCGACCCTTGACCCCGATGTGGTCATCTAGATAGCCTATATATAAATATATAATCTTTATTGAAGCGAGTGAGGCGTGCGGCTGCAGCGGGGACGCTGGGGATCCCGCCTCTCGTTTTGACTCCGCTTATGTCTGTTTACCTGCTGATAAGTTATTTTTTGCCCGTCTGCGGAAAGAAAGCGGTAAGAAGGCGGAAGGCCTTTCTCAAAAACTCGCCGAGAGCCCTTTGGTGCGGGGAGAAAATGCTCTCACACGCCACGTCGTCACGGGGACGACCGGCGGGAGGGAGGGCCTGACCAATGACTCGTCGCTTGAGATTTGTCCTGTCAGGGGCGCTTGCCCTGCTTGCGGCCGTGCTGTGCGCCTCGTACGGCCAGCACGTCAGAGACGAGGCCGACCGCGTGAGGGCGGAGGCTCTCGAGCGCTATGGCGGCGAGGTTGTGAACCTCGTGGTTGCCTCCGACGGGCTCGAGGCGGGAGACATCGTGGACCGCCAGAGCGTCGTGGAGCGCGACTGGATTTTTGACCTCGCCCCCGAGGGGGCCGTGACGGACCTGGAGAGCGTCCTTGGCACGGAGGTGACGGTTCCCGTTGCGGCGGGGGCACCCCTCACGTCCCTCAATTTCAGAGACGATGCCGATGCAGTGGAGGTGCCCTCGGGACGCGTGGCGCTCTCGGTCCCCGTGACCGACAAGCTCGCTCTGCCGTCCTCGGTGGCTGCGGGAGGGATGCTCGTTGCCTACGAGGTGCAGGACGCGGGCACCAAGGTGGTGTCCTCCAGCCTGCAGGTGCTGCGAGCGCCGGGGGAGCAGACGACTGTGGGCTCGCATGCCGCAATCACGCTCGCTGCTTTGCCGGATGACGTCGCTCCCGTGCTGGCCGCAAGCGCTCAGGGGAGCCTACGCCTCGCCCTGCCGGCCGATGACGTCACCGGGCTTTCTGGCGAGTCCAAGACGGCGCCGACCGTGGTCTCCGCCGAGAGCGCGAAGGGAGACGGCGCATGAATGACTGGATTTCCTTCTGCGGCGAGACGAGCCGCCCTGACGTGACCCGTGCCTGCCTGGCCCTTGATACCTCGGCGAGGCTCGAGTTTGCGACCAGCGCCGACGGTCTGCGCAGGGCGGTCTTCGAGTCCGCACCCGGCGAGCTCGGCGTCATCGTGGGGCCCGCGCCGGATGGCGTCTCGGACGTGAACCTCGCGGCGGCGCTTGCCCATGACGGCAACGCGCGGCGCGTGGTCCTAGCGACGGCGGGCGTGTCGGGATCCCTGAGGTCGCGCGCCGCACGAGCGGGCGTAGACCTCGTCGTCGACTTCGAGGAGCTGGGGGAGGGGCCGTGCGCTGAGGCGGGCAGGAGCGCGGCGGATGGGGGTCCTTGCACGCTGCCCGCTGCCGTGCCCCTCCCCACCTCGTCTTCTCGTTCGGAGGGCACGGCACCTGAGGGTTCCGCCGCTCCCGTCCTGGTGTTTTGCTCGGGTCGCGGAGGAGTGGGGAAGACCTCGATCGTGGCCGCCGCGGCGGCCCAGGCCACCCTCTGGGGCCTGCGTGTGGTCGCGCTCGACCTCGACCTCTCCTGCGGCAACCTGTACAGCTGCTTCGGCCTGACCGGGGGCTTCGACCTCGCGCGGCATGGCGTCCCGGGCGAGGGGGGGACCGATGCCACGCGGGGCGTATGCGTCGGCGGTGCCCCCTCCCTGCGCGTGCTCGGTCCGTGCGAGCGACCCGAGACGGCTGAGCTGGCGATGCCGCACGTGGGAGGTCTCCTGGAGCGTCTGTCTCACGAGTGCGACCTCGTACTCGTGGACACCTCGACGACGTTTACCGACGCCGTCGCCCAGGCGGCCCAGCGCTCGGACCGCCTCGTGCTAGTCACGGACACGCGCCCCGGCGCCGCGGCGGCTCTCGCCCGCATGGCAGGCCTCGCGGTGCGGCTGGGGGTCGCGCGCACGCGCATCGCGCGCCTCGAGAACCGGACGAGTCCGAGGTCGAGGATGGACTTCGCCCTGGGGCGCGCGGAGGTCGGCCTCGAGGCGGCTCGCGCATTCAGGACCTTCGAGGGCGGCGCGGAGGTGTCCGATCTCCTGTCCTCCGGAGACGCCCTGGACCTGGCCGAGGCGGGCTCGGCGTTCTCTGACTCCGTGGCTTGCGTGCTCGCGCAGCTCCTTGCCGAGCTGGGGAGGCTCCCCCCAGCGGAGGGCGCCCAGCAGGCTCTGGAGGCAGACGCACCGGGCCGTCATCGGGGGCTTCTCGGACGGCTCAGGGAGGCGAGGTAGCCATGTCGGTCCTGGAGATGGTCCGCGAGGTCGAGGCTGCCGGAGTCGCGTCATCCGGTGCGCATGCGCGCCTGCGGGCGGCCCGCGAGCGACTCAAGGCGAGCCTGGTGGAGCGTCTGGGGCTCCCCACCATCGCGGGGATGCTCTCGAGCGAAAGCGTGGCCCAGGCCAAGGAGGAGCTCGGCGTCGCGCTCGAGGCCATCCTTAACACGCAGGGCTACGAGGACCTCATGGACGACGAGCGCGCCTCCGTCGTCCGCCAGGTCATAGACGAGGTGTGCGGGCTCGGTCCCCTGCAGCCGCTGCTCGAGGACGACGAGGTCACCGAGGTGATGGTCAACGGCTGCTCCGCCCTGTTCTACGAGCGCGCGGGGGAGCTCTTCTCCGCGCAGGCGGTGTTCGACTCGCCCGAGCAGATCATGATCGTGATCGACCGCATCCTCGCCCCGCTCGGCCGCAGGCTCGACCGCTCGAGTCCTCTCGTGAGCGCTCGTCTCGCCAACGGGGACCGCGTGAACGCGGTCGCGGCCCCCATCGCCATCGACGGTCCGGCGGTGACCATCAGGAAGTTCTCGAACGAGGTGCGGACCCTGGGGCGCCTCGTCAGTCTTGGGTCGCTCCCCGACTGGTACGCGCGGCTCCTGTCATGGGCGGTGCGCATGCGACGCTCCGTCGCGGTTGCGGGAGGGACGGGGTCGGGCAAGACCACGCTGCTCAACGCCCTGTCGTACGAAATCCCCCTGGGCGAGAGGATCGTCACGATCGAGGACTCGGCCGAGCTGCGCTTCGACGCGCACCCCAATGTCGTGCGCATGGAGGCTCGCGGGGACTCCATCGAGGGGACGGGCGAGGTGGGCATCCGCGAGCTCGTGAAGAACGCCCTGCGCATGCGCCCCGACCGCATCGTGGTGGGGGAGGTGCGCGGCGAGGAGTGCATCGACATGCTGCAGGCCATGAACACGGGACACGACGGCTCCCTGACGACGCTTCACGCCGGCGACGCCGAGGAGGCGGTGCTCAGGCTTGTCCTCATGGCGCGCTTTGGCATGGACCTTCCCACCGAGCTCATAGAGGAGCAGATCGCGACGGCCATCGACCTCATCGTGGTGACCCGCCGCCTCGCCGACGGAACGCGCCTCGTCACCTCGATGAGCGAGGTCGCGCGAGGGCCCGGCGGTGAGGCTGAGCTTACCGAGTGCGTGAGCTTCGGGCCTGTGGCGCGCTCGTGGCGCCTTTCTCGCGAGCCCGGCTTCGTGGGACGGGGCGTGGACGACGGCGTCCTCGACGAGAGGGAGGTGGAGCGATGGAGGCGGCGCTGCTCGTAGCGGCCTGCCTGCTGACGTGCCTTGCAGCTCTCGTCGCTCTTCCCCCGCAGGGGGAGCCCGCTGGGCCCCGTAGGGCGCTCAGGGCGAGACGGGCGCTGTCTCGTTCGGCCTTTGCCGTTCTGGAGCGACTCGCCCGGACGCGCCTGGTCGAGGGGGTTCTCGCCACGCGGGTGGGGGCGAGCCTGGCCCGTGAGCTTGCCTCTCGTGCAAAGGTGCCCGCTCACCTCATGAACGAGCAGGTGGCAGCCGCGGCACTCGTGGTCATCCTGGCGCTTGCGAGCGTGGGGGCGGGCCTCGTGTTCGCGTCTGCGGCAGCCGGAGTCGTGGCGTCCGTGGCGCTCTTTGTCACGGCCGTGGCGCGCGATGGCGCTCGCAGGCAGCGCTCCCGCCGCGAGGCAGCTGCCGCGATGCCGGGCATCTATCGGACGCTCTCCGTGGCCATGGGGTCGGGGCAGACGCTCGCCCAGGCCGTCGAGTACGTGGGCTCTCACGAGCGGGGGACGGCGGCGGGGGCCTTCGCCCGAACGTCTCTGCGACTGCGATGTGGCATGGGGACGGAGGAGGCCGTGGAGCGCCTCGCTGCGGAGCTCGATGCTCCGGGGACGGGGCTTCTCGCCACCGCGCTCGTGGTCTCGCACCGCACGGGAAGTCCACTGCGCGACCTACTCCTGCGCTCGGCGCGCCTGGTCGAGCGTCAGGGGGAGTTCGAGCGCCTGCTTACGGTCAAGACGGCCCAGGTCAGGCTCTCGGTCAGGATTGTGTGCCTGCTTCCGGTGGTCATGGTCGGACTGCTGACGCTCATATCCCCCGACTTCCAGCGCGGTCTGCTCACCGCCCCGGGCCTTGCGTGCGTGGCCCTGGCGCTGCTGCTCGACGGCCTTGCCCTGCTGATCATCAGGCGCCTCGTGCGCGGGGTCCTGTGATGGGGGCCAGAGAGGCGGCCCTGATCGTGGTGGTGTCCGCGTGCGCGGCGCTGTCCGCCCTCATGCTCGCTGGCACCTTCCCGAGCCGTATCCAAGCCCCCGCCCTCGTCAGGCGAGCGGCCGCCTGGGTGCGCGACCTTCCCGCGCTTCGTCGCGCCCGGGGCCTGGAGCGGCTCTCCCGTCGGCGCGCGTCGTGCCTCGCGGAGCTTCCGGTCCTGCTCGACGTGGTCACGCTCGGCCTGTCGGCGGGGCTCTCGTTCGACTCGTCTCTCGAGCTCTACTGCGAGCGCTACGACGGCGAGCTCGCCCACGCGTTCTCGGAGGCGATGCTCAGCTGGAGGATCGGGGCCTCTACCCGGGAGGGCGCCCTCGCGAGCCTCGCCGACGAGCTGGGGGTGGCCGCCCTGGGGAGGTTCTCCTCGGTGGTCGCCGAGGCCCTCGCGTTCGGGACGCCCCTGGCCGAGGCCCTCGAGCGGCAGGCCCAGGTCATGCGAGACGAGCAGCGCTCGCAGATCGAGGAGGAGATAGAGCGGGTTCCGGTGAAGATGCTGATTCCCCTGGGGACGCTCATCGTCCCCGCGATGTTTCTCGCCATCCTGGGCCCGCTTCTGGGGTCCTCGCTGGTGGCTGGATAGGCGCTAGGACGTTTCGGGGCCATGGGCCCCTTGAGGAAGGGAGAAGCACATGAGGATGGCAAAGCTGGCAGGAAGGGCTCTGGCCTCGTCGCGCGCGCTCGTTGCCGACGAGTCGGGGCAGGGGACGACCGAGTACGCGATTCTCGTGGGCGTGCTCGTGGTCATAGCGATCGTGGCGATCATCGCTTTCAGGGACCGGGTCTCTGAGCTGTGGGATGCCATAGCGAGCGGCATCAACTCGCTGTGAGCCGGAGGGGCCCTGCGGGCGCGCTCGTCTTGCTCGTGGCCGTTGCGTTGGTGGTGGCAGTCTTCGGTGGCCTCGGTCGGAAGGACGAGCTCTCACAGGAGGCCGTCCTCGCCCCGGAGGCACGGGACTCCCTGGAGGCCCTGGGGGACTCGGAGGGAGCCCCCGTCGCTCGCGACCTGCTCGACCAGGCTGACGCCGTCAGCTACGAGAGCGAGCTCGACCTGGAGGAGGAGGCCTCCGACCTGCTCGAGGAGTATCGGCAGCGTGGGGACTGCGTCGTGGCCCAATACGGCTACCTGGATCTTTTGGGAGGAACGTGGGGATGCGTGATGCAGGGAGAGGGGTGGGTTGAGATATGTCTCGTGCAGAGAGGCGCCGGCGACGCGAGAAGCGACGTCGTCGTGTGGCATATGGACGCAGAAGACGTCGCGGCCGTCTGCGATCCGGAGGCGGGGCCCGCCTGATCGAGAATCGCCTGGGGCAGTCGACCCTCGAGTACCTCCTCGTGCTCGTGGCGTTTGTGGCCATGGTGGGCGCGCTCGGCCTGCTCTGGCATGCCGCCCGCGACGGCAGGCTCGTCGAGCTTGCCCGCGATGCGGCGTCTCATGGGGCGGGACAGGGGGCGCCCGCCCTGCTCAAAGACATCGTGGAGTTTTGAGGTGGGGGCGAGGTGGGTACGGCGTGGCCAGGCGACCGTCGAGGCTGCCCTGCTCCTGCCGACCGTCCTGACCCTCGTGGCGCTGCTCGTGCAGCCCGCGTGCGTGCTCTACACGAAAAGCGTCATGGCGAGCGCGGCGAGCGAGGTGACGCGCCTGGTGGCCACGGCGTGCGGATCCGACGACGCGGTGCGCGCCTACGTGCTTCGCAGGCTCGCCGCCGTGCCCGACCTGGGGGTCTTTCACGAGGGGGGCGCGGGCGCGTGGGAGGTCCGGACGCAGGGCCCCGACGATGCGGGACGGGTGACGGTGGAGGTCGAGGGGCGCGTGAGCCCACTGCCGCTTCTGGGGACGATCGTCTCGGCCCTGGGGGAGGCGGACGGCGGAGGCGTCGTCATGCGCGTCGAGGTTACGCGAGACGTGCGCGCTGACTGGATTGGAGGAGGCTATGAGGACTGGATCGGTATCTGGGGGTGAGCGGGGCGGCGGGCGCGCGCCCGTGCTCTCGCTCTTCAGGGACGACGAGGACGGGTTCACGACGGTGGCGGTGGCGATCGCCCTGCTCCTGAGCTTGACGCTTGTCTTCTCGGCCGCCGCCGCGAGCTGGGTGGCCGCGCGCTCCTCGGAGGTGCAGAGCGTCGCCGACGCCGCCGCGATGGCGGGGGAGAACGCGGTCGCGGCCTTCTCGACGGTCGCGCAGGTGCTGGACGCCTGCGTGCTCAGCATGGGCCTCGCCGGCATCGTGGTCTACGGGGCGGGGCTGGTGACCTCGTGCGTGCCCGCGCTCACGGCCACGGGGGCAGTCATGTGCGAGACGGGCGGCAAGATCCTCGAGACGAGAAGGCAGTTCGCCCAGAGCGCGGCCCAGGGCATCGAGCGGCTGGAGGACACGCTGCCCCTGCTCGTGGTGGCCAACTCTGCCTCGTGTGTGGAGGCCAACGCGCAGGAGGGCCTGGTCTACGTGGGGTGCGCCCTGCCGTTTCCCACCGAGTCCCAGTCGGACTTCTCGGCCTTCGAGGCCGACGTGGACGACCAGGAGCTCGCGGAGCTCTCCGAGCAGATGCGCACGGCCTCCGAGGAGGCGGCCGAGACGCAGGGGCGCGTCCAGGACACCCTCGCGCGCGGGTGGATGGCCGACTGCGGCTCTGCGCCCTACTGCCTGCGCGAGCGCGCGGCCTCGCTCGCGGGGCTCTCGGGGGCCGAGAACCCCAACTACCCCTCCGTCGCGGGATGGACGTTCGGTGCCCCCCTGCTCCGCGCACGCCGCTACTACGCGGCGCGCCTCCAGAGGACGCCCGTGAAGGGAGCGACGGCCGAGGAGCTCACCGACGCCGCCTGTCGCAGGGCCTTCTACGAGTATGCCCTCGGGAAGGTGCGCGAGGGCTCCTACGAGGAGCTCGACGACGGGGTGGTCCTCATCGACCTACCAGAGCTGCCCAGAAACGCCGAGCAGACGCGAGCGACGGAGCTTTATACGCAGGTGTTGTGGCCCTGCACCCTCGAGGACGGGGTTCGGACGCTGCACTCCTCGACGAGCTGCCCCGCGGCCACGGGCCCCGCAGCCGGCCCCGCCAGCCTCGCGGACCTCGACGCGGGCGTGCTCGCCAGCTGCGATACCTGTCGGATGGACGCGGGAGAGCTGGGGCGCGTGGCCGCCGCCTCGACCTCGATCGAGAACGGCTTCGAGTATCACTGGCGCGCCGTCGTGGAGGCCTCGGAGCAGTACGAGCAAGCCAGAAACGAGCAGGCCCAGGCCGAGAGACGCAGCCGCGAGCTCGCCGAGGAGGGGTCGGGGGCGTTCTCGCGAGCGCTCGAGCAGCTTCACGTGGCCCGGCCGACTCTGTGTCCCCCGGGGGCGTGGGGCTGCGTGGCCGTGGTTGCGCGCACCAGCTCCCAGACGGTTCCCACGGAGCTCACCCAGGCGTTTCTCTCCTCGGCCGAGCTCCCCGAGGGCGCCGCCGCCTCGGCTGCCGTTCTTGCCCCGGACGAGTCGACCGCCCAGAACAACGTGCTGGCCAGCTTCTTCGACGCGCTCTCTGCGGGCGACTCCGCGCTGGGGGGCACCGCCGACGCCGTGCTGGAGCTCTGGGGGGACCTTCTCGTGGGTTATGGGTCGGCCTACGAGGGGGTTGCGGGCGCGGGAGGGAGGTTCCTCGAGGGGCTGGACGGCGTCCTCGGGGGTTCGGTGGGCTCCTGGCTCAAGGGCAGGCTCAAGGAGGTCATGGTCAGCGCCGGCCTCGAGCCCGCCGACCTGCGCCTGAGAAAGCCGGTGCTCGTCAACACCCAGGACGTTCTCGGCCAGAGTGGCCTCGACCAGGCCTCCTCCGTGCGCGACCTGGTGAGGAAGCTCCCGGACGCGGGCACGGCCTATGACTTCGCCCGCGCGGCGGGCCTCTGGCTCGTCGAAGAGGTGGGAGACGCCACGTTCACGGTGGCCGAGATCACCCTGCCGGGAACCGACGTCTCCTGGCCGCTGACCATCGACCTCTCGCGCCTGGGGGAGGTCGCATGAGCGGGCCACACGGCAGGCGGGCCTCCCTGGGCTCCGGCCAGATGACGGTCGAGCTCGCCGTGGTCACGCCCGTCGTCATCGTCGTCGCCCTCGTGGTGCTGAACCTGATGGGCTTCGTGGAGGCCTGCGCGGCGTTCGACCAGCTGGCGCTGGACGCCGTCGTGTCCCAGGGGGTCGCCCCCGCGGGCGAGCAGGTCCAGCTCGCGTCCGTGGAGCAGGTGCGCGCGTCTCTGGCGGAGTCCCTCGGCCGAGAGGACCGCTGCGAGGTCGAGGTGAGCGCGCGGAGCGTGGACGAGGGGAGAAAGGACACCTCCTTCACGGTCTCGCCCCTGCTCACGCGCTACGTGTGCACGCTGTCCTATCATCCCTGGCCGCGCTTCTTGAGGATGCCGGGCGTGACCCTCGAGGCCCCGCTCACCCTCCGCCACGAGCGCGAGCTCGTGGTGGACCGCTACCGGCCTGGGGTGGTGATTTGAGGTGGAGCTCGTGAGGGTGGTCGCGGACGAGCGTCCCGAGGAGCTCCGTGAGCTCGTGGTGCTGGGAACGTGGGCCAAGAGGCTGCGCGGCCTGCTCGGCACGGACGAGCGCGCCCGTCCCGTGCTGCTCACGAGGTGTCGCTCCATCCACACCTGCGGCATGCGCTACGCGTTGGACGTGGCGTTTGTCGGCGAGCGCGGCGAGGTCCTCTCGGTCCTGCGGGGGCTCGCTCCCCGACGTCACGCCTCGTGCACGAGGGCGGTCTGCGTGGCCGAGCGGCCAGCCGGCGAGGGCGAGTGGTTCGAGGAGGGTCAGCATCTGTGGATCGTCTCCGTCAGCCTTGGCGTGACGGGGACATGAGAGGAGGACTTCATGGGATCAAGAGACGGGGGACGGAGCTGCTACGAGACAAAGGAGTGTCCCCGGTGCGGGGCGGAGCTCTATGCGGACCTGCAGATCTGCTACGGCTGCCTGTACGACTTCTCGCGTGACGTAACGCATGCGGCACCGGTGCTCCCAGACGCGGATCCGCACAGAGACGAAGGGGGAGAGGACACATACGACCTTGGTGCCGCGGCCTCCATTCTCGCGCGAGCGACGGGGCCCGTGGGCATGCTCGTGCGCACCTCGGTCGCGGACCTGTGGGTGAGCGTGCCGGAGGAGGGGCTCCTGTTGGGACGCGACCCCTCGTGCGACGTCGTCCTCCACTCGCCTGCGGTCTCGCGTCGGCACCTGCGGGTGGTGCCCACGCCCAACGGAATGGACGTCTGCGACCTGGGGTCCACCAACCCGGCCACCTATCGGGGAAGGGAGGTGGCCGATCGCGTCGCCGTGGCCTACGGCGAGTCGGTCGACGTGTGTGGCTGCCTGCTCACGATGACGGGACCGGCTACGGGACCTCTGGAAGGCTGAGGCCTCGCTGGCCCTGGGCGCGCCGCCGCCACGAGAAGGAAACGAGGCTCTGCTACTCTGTTCCCGTTCGACCGTCTCTTCCCGACTGCGGAGGTTCCCATGGCCACGTGCTCCAAGCGTCGCTTTAGATTGTCCCTGCTCCTCTCGGCCCTGTTCGTTGCCCTTGCGGCATTGGTCGTCATGCCCACGCCCGCCTATGCGCGCGACTACGAAATAACCCAGGTGGACATCGATGCCACGGTCCGCGAGGACGGGACGCTGCACGTCGTCGAGACGCGCACCTACGCGTTCGACGGTAGCTTCAACGGTGTCTACTGGCTGATTCCCGCAGGCTACAACAGCAGCAACGGCAAGAGCGTCTCGGTGGACGTCATCTCTGCGGGTGAGCAGACGGCGTCCGGCCTCGACAGCTTCGAGGAGTCGGGCCTGGGCGTCGATGGGGTCTACGAGGTGACGGACTCGGGCTCGAACAAGCAGGTCAAGCTCTATGCGCCCCATGCGAACGAGACCGTCTCGTTCACGATCGCCTACGACGCGACGGGCATCGTCACGCGCTGGTCGGACACTGCGGAGCTCTACTGGAAGTTCGTCTCCGACGGATGGGACGTCGAGTCCCAAAACGTCACCTGTCGGCTGCACCTGCCCGTCGCGTCGGGGGAGTCCGTGGCCGCGGGGGACAACGTGCGGGCCTGGGGCCACGGCCCGCTCGACGGCTCGTCCGCGTTCGACGGCGATGACGTCGTCTACACGGTCCCCGGGGTGGGCACCGACGAGTTCGCCGAGATGCGCGTCACGTTTCCCGCCGCATGGGTCTCGGGCCTCGGGGAGACCTCGGGAGACAGGCTCGACACGATCCTCTCCGAGGAGCAGCAGTGGGCGGACGAGGCCAACGCCAAGCGCATGTGGGCCCGCGTCGCCTACTACGGCTCGCTCGCGGCCGTCGTGGCCGTGGCGGCTGCGACCGTCGTCGTGGCCCTGCGTCGTCGCGCGCGCTACCGGCGCGACTTTGCACCCCAGTTCACGGGCACCTACTTCCGCGACGTTCCCACCAAAGACCACCCGGCCGTTCTCGGTGCGCTCTACAACAGGGGCAGCGCCAACGAGAACGGGCTCACGGCCACCCTCATGCACCTTACCGACGAGGGCCTCATTCGCCTCGACAAGGTGACCACGAGGAGCAAAGGCCTCTTCAAGGACAAGGTCAAGGACGACTATCGCCTCACCAAGCTGCACGACGCCCCCGCGGCGGACGAGGCGAGGGGAGCCCTCAACAAGGCCTCGGCGACGATAGACCGGCAGACTCTCAAGTTCCTCTTCAGCAAGGTCGCCAAGGGCAAGGGGGACGAGAATCCCGAGCTTCTCTTCTCCGACCTCGAGGCCTACGCGAAGGCCCATCCGCAGGGCTACTCGGACGCCTACGACTCCTGGAAGAACGCCGTCGACGGGAAGTACCTCGCGCGCTTCTCGGGAGACGGGCTCAAGGGCTACGGCAAGGGCTCGCTCATAGCCCTGGCCACCGTAAACTTCGTGCTGGTCATTGCCACTCCCATCCTGTTCGCCCTTCTGGGCGCACCCGTCGCCCTGGGCATTGCCCTGCCCGTGGTCCTGCTCGGCGTGGGCCTCTTCGCCTCCGTAGTCGCCAAGGGAATGAAGGACGTGAACCATGAGGCCGTGGAGGTCAAGGCGCAGCTCGAGGCGCTCCGGCGCTGGCTGGTCTCGTTCACGCACCTGGACGAGGCCGTGCCCACCGACGTGGTCCTGTGGAACCGCCTTTTGGTCATGGCCGTCGCCTTGGACGTGGCCGACGAGGTGATTGAGCAGCTCAAGGTTGCCGTTCCCGAGATTCTCAACGACCCGTACTTCATGCCCACCTATGGCTGGTACTACTACGGTGGCGTCGGCATGCGCTCGCCCGCTGCGGCCTTCTCCGAACATCTGGACTCGGCCCACCACGTCTCGGCCGCTGCCCTCTCGCACTCGGGCTCGAGTTCGGGTGGCGGCGGGGGCGGTGGCTTTTCCGGCGGGGGCGGCGGTGGCTTCGGCGGCGGAGGCGGCGGCGGGGCATTCTAGGCGCCGGCCTCAGGCCCCAGAAAGCCTTTGACATAGAAGGGGCATCTGGGTATAGTGAACGAGCTTCGCAGATGGCTGGGTAGCTCAGTTGGTAGAGCAGGGGACTGAAAATCCCCGTGTCAGGGGTTCGATTCCCTTCCCCGCCACCATGAAAAGGCGTCCCGCCACCCGCTCGTATGCGGGTGGCGGGATTTTTTTGTCTAACTATTTTCTCGACCTTACTGTGGAGAAGTGTGGAGCCCTATAGTCTGGTATATAAGCTTTTTCTGCTGCCTGCCGCCTAGCATGGGCTGCGTCGGGCGCCTCTACCCGCGCGGGCGACGTGGCCATGTCTGCGCGGGGGCCCACTAAGGAAGCGCGCACATGGGACTGACCAAAACGAGCGTCAGACACGACGGGTTCGACGCGACCCTGTTTCCCGCTGCGGATCGAAAGGGCAAGGTGGTCATCACGCTCTCGGGCAGCGAGGGCGGACTGAGACATGCCGAGAAGATGGCTCGCCACCTCCAGGGTCAGGGGATGCCCGCGCTGGCCCTGGGCTACTTTGGGACAGGGGAGACGCAGGAGTTCCTCTCCCGGGTTCCCCTTGAGTACGTCGACGCCGCGATTGGCTGGCTCAGGGGTCGAGGCTACCAGAGGATCGCCGTCGAGGGTCTCTCAAAGGGAGCCGAGTACGCCGCAGCTGCCGCTACGACCTTCTCGGAGATCTCCTGCGCCGTCCTGAAGACGCCCGCGTGGTTCTACGGGGAAGGCATCATGAAGGGGGCACCGTCTGGCGCGTCATGTTGGACATATCGCGGTCAGGAGCTGCCCTACACGCCCTATCGGGAGAGGAGCTTCCCGTCCAAGCGAGACATCCTACGACGGGCAGAGTACGACATCCTCTCCCTCAACGCCAAGCGGTACGTGAGACAGGCCTCGGCCGTGCCTATCGAGAGGATCGCAGGGCGGGTGCTTTTCTTCTCGACCGAGGCTGACACCGTGTGGCCATCGTCGGAGAGTGCGAAGAAGCTGGAGGATCGTCTCGTCCGGGAGGGCTTTGCCTATCCCTATCCCTACGAGCACGTCTGTTTTGACTTCATGAGCCATCTCATGCTGGAGGACGCAAACCGCCTGGTTCGCGTCCTCTTCAGGTCCGAGCGTGAGCACCCGAGGGAGTGCGCCGAGGAGAGGGCGAGCATGAGCTCCAAGATGCATGACTGGCTGGAGCGCGTCTGGTAGACCGAGCCAGGCGACCCCGAGCTCGGCCCATCAGCTGGCCCACGTCCTAGTAGCGCACCTCGAACTCCCGCTCGCTGGCAACCGGCGCCCTGTCCTCGCGCTCGTCGATCGCGTAGCTGATCGGGTAGCGGCGATACTCCTCGACCATCTGCGAGAAGAACGCCCCCACGTGCTCGCCGGACCCCTGGATTTCGGCCGTCACGGAGCCGTCCTCCTCGTTTCTGATCCAGCCCGTGAGCGCGAGCCTGCGCGCTACCGCCGAGGCCGTCCAACGAAAGCCCACGCCCTGGACCTGACCCACGAAGCGCAGATGCAGCCTTCGGGTGTCCTCGGAAGGCACCTCGGGCGCGTTGTTGGCGCGTCCCCTTCTCCTGCGGATGAACATGGTGGCCCCCCTGCGCTGTCCGTTTATGATGGTCGCGCGGGGCACGTTTTACCGCGCGCGACCCGTATGCGTACAATAGTAGCCAAGCTCTGTCGTCTCGTGTCCAAGGGAGCTAAGAATGCCCAGCAAGTGCCGTATCATGTGTGACTCGACCTGCGACTTCACTGCTCAGCAGGCAGCCGCCTCAGAGGTTAAGATTCTGCCCTACCACTACGTCGAGGCCAGCAAGCCCGACGGGGGCCTCTCGGGCGACGACGATCTCTTCCAGTCCCGCAGCGCCCACGAGTTCTACGACGCCATCCGTCACGGCGCCTGCCCCATGACCTCGCAGCCCTCTCAGCTCGAGTATGACCGTGCCTTCCAGGAGGCCTACGAGGCGCGCGAGCCCACGGTCATGTTCTGCCTCTCGAGCGGCCTGTCGGGAGGCTATGAGGGCGCGCTCATGTCGCTCGAGCGCCTGAAGCAGGCCCACCCCGACGAGGAGATCCGCATCTACGTGGTCGACTCGCTCGTGGCCTCGACCGCGCTGACCCTGCTGCTCGAGGAGGCCTGTCGCAAGCGCGACGGCGGGCTCAACGCCGAGGAGCTCGTCATGTGGGCCAACGATGCTCGCTATCACGTGCGCACGGTCTTCATGGTGAACAACCTCGACTCCCTGCATCGCGGAGGCCGGGTTCCCAAGGGCGTGGCCGTGGTCGGAGACGCCCTGGACGTCAAGCCCCTCCTGCACATCAACCTCGACGGCTCCCTCGGCATCCGGGGGGTGGTGCGCGGCCGCAAGAAGGGCATGCGCCGCCTCGTCGAGTACTTCGAGAAGAACCGAGAGCTCGAGCCCTACGGTCACGTGGTCTGCGTGGGCGACGCGGACTGCCCGGAGGACGGCTACCAGGTGGCCGCCGAGCTGCGTCGCACCGACCCGGAGCTCGTGGTCGGCCGCCCCACGATCGGCCCCACCATCGGCAGCCACGTGGGCCCCGGCATGCTCTCGTGCTGCTTCTGGGGCGCGGATCGTCGCACGGAGAAGAGGATCACCAAGGTCAAGGGCATCCGCACCGCATAGGCGGCTGCCGTCCCGGCGCTCGGAGCGCTCGCTCGCAAGGAGGAACGTTGAGCTGCACAAGAAGAGAGTTTCTCGCACTCGCCTCGGTGGGAACGATGGGTGGCCTCGCGGGCTGCACCGTGCCCGTCGCGTCGACCGACTCGACCCCGGAGGACTCCTCGATCGACCAGTCCACGGTCGATCTGGAGGAGTTCAAGTCCCTGGCGCTCGACGCCTCCGCCTGGCGCTACGACGAGGACAACGACGTCTACTACCAGCTTGGCCTGACCTATTGCACCAAGCCTGCGACCACGACCTACGAGTCGCTCGCGGTCTTTGTGCCCGGGGCCTACTTCACGGCCGAGCAGAGCGGGGACTCCTACACCTGCTCGATCAACGAGAAGGCCGTGGTGGGCAGCTTCACCCCCGCGACGGCGCCGGTCCTCATGCCCGTCAACACGGCGACCCTCTCCGCCCAGATGAGCCCGACGGTCTACGACTACGAGGGCCTCGCCCCCTATCTCGAGGCGGGCTGCGTCTACGTCTACGCGGGCTTTCGCGGCCGCTCCGCCGGCTATGACACGGCCTCCGGCTCGAAGGACCTCTTTGCGGGCGGCGCCCCGTGGCCGGTCGTGGACCTCAAGGCGGCCGTGCGCTATCTGCGCTACAACGCCTCCGGTCTGCCGTGCGACGCCAGCCGCGTCTTCGTCTTCGGCTTTGGGGCGGGCGGGGGCGTGAGTGCGGTTCTAGGCTCCTCCGGCGACGCTGAGCCCTACGCGCCCTACCTCACCTCGCTGGGTGCCGTCACGCATGACGCCCAGGGCAACGCGGTCTCGGACGCCATCGCGGGCAGCGCCTCGTGGTGCCCCGTGACCTCCTTCGACGTGGCCGACACCTCCTATGAGTGGGGCCAGGGGCAGTACACCGACGCCGACACGCGCGCCGACGGCACCTGGACGCGCGCCCTGTCCCAGGACCTCGCGGGAGCCTATGGCGCCTGGGTCAACGAGATGGACCTGCGCGACGCGGACGACGAGCAGCTCACGCTCGACGAGACCGAGGCGGGCGTCTTCGCGCTGGGCTCCTACGCCGACGCCCTTCTGGGCACCATCGACGAGGCGGCCTCATACTTCGTGCAGAACACCTCCTTCCCCTACACCTACACGCCGCAGCGCCTCGACGAGCCCACGTTCCCGGGAGACCCCAACCTCCTGGCCACGCGCGCCTCGGAGACGGCCTCTCAGACGCCGGCCTCCTCAGGGGCCTCGGCCGACGGGACGGGCGAAACGGACGCTGACTCCGCCGTGACGGCCACGGGCGTGGCCCAGGTCCAGTCGACGATCTACGACTCCGCGCAGAACTACTTTGCGGCTCTCAACGCGGACAGCTGGTGGATAAACTACAGCCTCAAGCGCCAGAGCGTCTCGGTCGCGAGCCTGCGCGACTTCTCCTTGCATCTGCGTCCCGCCGAGCTCGCGGCCTCGCCGTTCGACGCGCCCGACCGCAGCTCCAAGACCAACCAGCTCTTCGGCATCGGCGAGGAGTCCACGCTTCACTTCGACGCTACCGTTGCCGACCTCGTAGAGAAGAATGTGGACGCCTACGCCGCCTGCGAGGACTGGGACGACGGCTACGAGACGGCCTGGTCGGATGACCTCGCCAAGGCCGACTCCCTCGAGACGGACATGGCCACGCGCGTCTCGCTGTTCAACCCGCTCTTCTGGCTGAGCGGCCACTACGAGGGCTACGGCCAGGCGAGCGTGGCCCCCCACTGGCGCATCAACGAGGGCATCTTTGACGCGACCGCTCCCCTGTGCTGCGCGCCGAACGTCGTGTTCGCCCTGCGCAAGTACGACGGGGTGACCGACGTCGCCTACACGCCCGTCTGGGGCCAGGGGCACGTCCTGGCCGAGCGCTCCGGCGCCCCGACCGACAACCTGCTCAGCTGGGTCATCTCCTGCTGCACCGCCTAGGCAGCACCATACGCGCCATGCAAGACGCCCCCCGAGCCAGCAGCTGCTCGGGGGGCGTCTTTTCTCAGCGTCGTCTGTGGCGCCCTACAGGCCGAAGAGACCCTTGAGCCAGCTGACGAACGCCTCGAAGGGGCTGGAGGACGTCGCGGTCGTGGCCGTGGTCACGGTGCCCGTGCCCGTCGTGGAGGATCCCGCGCTCGTTGACGCGGACGCCTGGCTCGCGGAACCGTCCATGGTCCAGGTCGTGCTCGTTCCAAAGGCCTCGTCGAAGCCGCTGCGGTCGATGAGATCGGTGGAGAGGGTTCCCGTCGCGCTTGCGTCATAGCTCGGCGAGTGGGCGCCGGTCACGCTCACCGTGAGGTCGGAGTCGCCCTGGACGACGGTCTCGCCGCGCCCGTCACGCCCGAGACCTCGATGTCACTCGTCGAGTAGACCGCGTGAGGCCGGTCTGAGCCGCGCCCCAGAGTCTTCCCACGATGCTTGGAGCTTCCTGCATAAAAGCTTGTGCCAGGCCGAACACCCACCACCCGCGTAGCACCAACGGGGCGTCTAACCCGCGATAAGAGCAAAACACAACAAGATACTGATAGTTACGTGTTGATGCAATACCGTTTCCGCAAACGGCATAAAAAAGTCCTTTTTAATGGTATAGTGAAAAAACGTGAAAGGAGCGCGCCTATGTATGCCGTTGGGGATTACATCGTTCATCCGGGTCAGGGAGTCTGTCAGATAGAGGGCGTCATCAAGAGTCCCGAGGCACTCTACCAGCTGCTTCCCGTGGGTCAACGCCACCCCGTGCGCATCAGCTTCCCCGTCTCAATCGAGGACCGCCTGCGTCCCGTGCTCTCGCACGACGAGGCCCAGGAGATCATCGACGACTATCCTGCCATGCGGCTCGACGACTTCGAGGCGCGCAACAACTCCCTCGAGGAGGAGCACTACAAAAACGAGATCCGCAAGGGCTCCTGTCGCGACTCGGTGCGCATCGTCAAGACGTTCCACGCGCGCATCGCGGACCTCTCGGCGCGCAACAAGAAGCCGCCCGTGGCCTACGAGCGCATCCTCAAGCAGGCGCGCGAGCGCTCCTACGTCGAGCTCTCCGTGGCGCTCGGGTGCACGCCCGACGACGTCGTGATGCTCTTCGAGGGGAGCGCAGACGAGAGCGCCAGCCAGAACTAGCCGGCCTCGGCACTTCTCCGTTACATCTTGGATGCATATTCGCTCGCTTTGCGCGCAATGGCTGTGCGGTGCCTACAATGGGCATACCAGGGGAGCCTCTAACGCAAGGAGAGAGTATGACGCCTACCGAGGATGCGGCCTCGTCCGTCCCGCAGAACCGCGCCATCATCACCGTCCTCGGAAGCGATCGCGCGGGCATCGTTGCCGCGGTCGCTGGTGCGCTCTCTGAGCGTGACGCCAACATCTTGGACATCTCCCAGACCATCTTGCAGGGCATCTTCACGATGACTATGCTCGTGGATTTGGGTCAGGTGCCCTTCTCCGAGCTCAAGGAGACCCTCGACGACCTTTCCGAGAGGATTGGCGTACAGATTACCCTGCAGCGCGAAGAGGTCTTCCGGTACATGTATCGCCTCTAGCGACAGCGTCCGACGGGGGCGTGTCTCTGGCACGGTCCTCAGATGGGAGAAGCCGCGATGAAGAAGATTCCCCAGGGCACCTTTGGGCCCATCCTCACCCCAAGCGAGACCTCGGCCTTTGGCAGCTTCGAGGACTCCTATCCCATGCCCTCGGTGAAGATGGGCGTCACGCCTGTCGCGGAGCAGCTCTACCACGGTGCCCAGGCGGTCGACGTTGTCGACCCCGAGCTCTACCGACGCTATGACGTCAAGCGCGGGCTGCGCAACGCGGACGGATCGGGCGTCCTCGTGGGCCTCACCACGATCTCGAACGTGCACGGGTACAAGAAGACCGCGGAAGGCGTCGAACCAGACGAGGGCGCGCTCATCTATCGTGGCTACAGCGTGGGTGACCTCATCGACGCCTCCCAGCGCGAGGACCGCTTTGGCTACGAGGAGGTGGCGTATCTCCTGATCTCGGGAGCCCTCCCCACGCAGGAGCAGCTTGACGACTTCCGCGCCCGCATCGACTCGCGCCGCCAGCTCTCCGAGCGCTACCTGCGCATCTTCCCGCGCACCACGCAGAGCCACTCGATCATGAACGTCATGCAGAGGGCGACGCTTCTGCTCTACGCCTTCGACCCCATGGCTGACGGCACCTCGCCCGTCCACGAGGTCGACGTCGCCTGCTCTCTGTTCGGGCGCTGGCCACGCATCGCGGCCGTCGCCGCAGCCGCGGACGCCGCCGCGCGCAACGACGAGCGCCTGGTCGTCCCGCCGGCGCGCGAGGGCTACAGCATGGCCGAGACGATCCTCGACGTCCTGCGCGCCGACGAGGGCTTCACGCACGACGAGGCCATGCTGCTCGACGTCATGTTCGTCCTCCACGCCGAGCACGGCGGCGGCAACAACTCCACTTTTGCCACGCGCGTCCTGTCCTCCTCGGGCACGGACGCCTACTCGGCCTACGCGGCCGCCATCGGCTCGCTCAAGGGGCCCAAGCACGGAGGCGCCAACTCCAAGGTCTCCGCCATGATCGACGAGGTCGCGACCAGCGTCTCGGACTGGTCGAGCGATGACGAGCTCGCCGGCTACCTCGAGAAGATTGCGCGCAAGGAGGCCTTCGACAAGACGGGCCTCATCTACGGCCTCGGCCATGCCGTCTACACGCTCTCAGACCCGCGTGCCCAGCTCGTCAAGAAGTACGCGCGCAAGCTGGCGGACGAGAAGGGCCAGGCCGAGCGTCTCGCCCTCATCGAGGGCATCGAGCGGCTGGGACCCCAGGTCATGCGCGACGTCAAGGGCACGACCAAGCCCCTGTGCGCCAACATCGACCTCTACACGGGCTTCATCTACGCGCTCCTGGGCATCACGCCCGAGCTCTACACGCCCATCTTCGCCATGGCGCGCCTGGCGGGCTGGTGCGCGCACCGCATGGAGGAGCTCTACGGCGCCGGGCGCATCATCCGCCCGGCCTACAACTCCGTCATGGGCAACGATGGCGTCTACGTTTCCCTCGCCGAGCGCAGGTAGCGGCCGTCCTTCTCGCCGCCTGGGTGCGCTCCCACGGGTGTGCACGAATTCGGGGCCGTGGCACGTCGCAGGGGATTTGCGCGTGCCACGGCCCCAAGATCTTGAGCATTTCAGGCGCGGGAGTGCTACGGCCCCGAATTCGTGAGCGGGCACACGGCGCGCCTACTCCTCGCCGTCCTCGTCGAGCTCCTCCTCGCCCTCTTCCTCCTCCTCGTCATCGATCACGAGGGGCTTGAAGGACGCGGTGTCACCGCCCACGAGGCTCTTGTTGGCCTCCTCGACGGAGCGCTCACGCTTGTCTCGCATCGTTGCCGAGAAGAGGTCCTCCTCGTCCTCCTCGTCATCTGCGGAGGCCGACGCCGCCAGGTCGGCGGCGTGCACGGGCGTCGCACGGACGGCGTCAGCGAGCTCGACGCGCGTGAGCTTGTGCTGCCGCTTGGTCTTGGAGAACAGGGGCACGTACTCGAAGAGGAGGTTGGAGTTCTCGAGGCCGTACCAGCGCGCGGGCGACCCGCACAGGCGGCGGATGAGGTACTTGAGGCCCATGACGCGCCGGTCCACGCCCGAGATGTCCGTCTCGGGGGAGAGGACCTTGCGGATGAGGCAGAAGCGGAAGTCGCCGACGTTGCTATGCTCGCGATAGATCGAGTAGCGGTGGTTCTGCGGCGCGATCTGCCCGCTCTCCACGAGGTCCGACACGATCTGGTAGAGGTAGGCGTTGATACGCTGGTTTACCTTGAAGCCCAGGCGGAGCTGAATCTTGAACACGAAGTCGGTGCCAAAGTCGTTGACGATGAACTCGTGCGTGTGCGGCTCGTCGGTCACCTGGACATTGAGGAAGTAGTAGGCCCGGGCGCGCTTGGGGCGCTTGTCCAAGATCGAGTAGAGGATGTCGCGGTCGAGCTTGTCAAAGGACGAGTCGTTGGTCAGGAAGATGAGGTTGTCGGCGAGCAGCGGGTAGTCGTCATCATGGGAGAGGTTGGAGAGCTGGTCGAGGTACTTGTCGACAGGCAGGTAAACGCTCTGCGTGCGCTCGACGGCCGTGCCGCGGCGCCATACGTACATGACGATGAACAGGACGGTCGCCATGAGCACGGTGACGTAGCCGCCGTGGAAGAACTTCGTGAGGCTCGAGAAGAAGAACATGAACTCGATGGCGCCGAAGAACAGGGCGAACGGGACGGCCAGGCCGACCTTGTGGCGTATGCGCGAGAGGTAGGTGAAGAGCAGGAGCGTGGTCATGAGCATCGTGACGGTGATGGCCAGACCGTAGGCGGCCTCCATGTGCTCCGAGTTCTTGAAGAGCAGGACCACGCCGATGCAGCCCACCCACATAATACCGTTGACCAGGGGGATGTAGATCTGCCCCTTGGTCTCGGAGGGGTAGTGTATGCGCATGTGCGGCATGAGATCCAGCCGCACGGCCTCTGAGACGATGGAGAACGAGCCGGTGATGAGCGCCTGCGAGGCGATGATGGCGGCGAAGGTGGACAGCACCACGGCGACGGTGCGGATCTGCTCGGGAAGCATCTGGAAGAACGGGTTGAGGTCGTCGATGCCCGCGAGGTGGACGTTGCCTTGGTTCGCGATGATCCAGGCGCCCTGCCCCAGGTAGTTGATGATGAGGCAGACCTTCACGAACGGCCAGCTCGCGTAGATGTTGGCCTTGCCCACGTGGCCCATGTCGGAGTAGAGGGCCTCGGCGCCCGTGGTGCACAGGAAGACGTTGCCGAGCACCATGAGGCCGGCGGCGTTGAGGTTTCCGTCAAAGAGGAAGGTGACGCCGCGCACGGGGTTGAAGGCGCGCAGGACGCTGAGGTTGCCGGACAGGTTGTAGAGCCCGGCCAGGGCCAGGAAGACGAACCATACGGTCATGATGGGACCAAAGGCGCGCCCGATCTTGGAGGTGCCCGCCTTCTGCAGGAGGAATAGGACGCACAGGATGCAGATGGTGATGATCACGACGATGCGCTGGTTGTCGCCGATGAGCGCGAAGAAGAAGTCGATCGTGCGCAGGCCCTCGATGGCGGTGGTCACGGTGACGGCTGGGGTGAGGATGCCGTCGGCGAGAAGGGCCGCGCCCCCCACCATGGCGGGGATGATGAGCCACTTTCCGCAGCGCTTCACGAGGCTGTAGAGGGCGAAGATGCCGCCCTCGTTGTGGTTGTCGGCCTTCATGGCCACGAGGACGTACTTGACCGTGGTGATGAGCGTGAGGGTCCAGATGATGAGGGACAGGGCCCCCAGGACCACGTCCTCGGACATGGTGGTCAGCCCGCCGTTGCCACTCACGATCGCCTTCAGGGTGTACATGGGGCTCGTGCCGATGTCTCCGTACACCACCCCGAGCGTGACCAGGAGCATGCCGGCGGACAGGGGGATTCCCGCGCTCTTTGCCCTATGGTGCCTGACCGAAAGAGAGGCCTTGCGCGATGCGTTCATAGCGCTCCAAAACTCGAATGCCGCAAAAAGGGTCCTTCAGGAAAGCCCAAGGACCAAGTCACCCAATCTAGCACTTTGTCGGCACGGATGGCCCGGCGGGCTTACGACTAGAATGACCTTGGCAAAGAGGCTACAAACAAGGAGGAACAACCATGGTAGAAGACCAGGGCGCGCCCGCTACCCACGACGCGGAGAAAAACCCGTTTGCCGGCGTGGCGCCGGCGCGCTCGACGGAGGTGGCCGAGCCGGCCTCGGCACGTCTGACGTGGACGTCCGCAGAGCGCGCGATCGACTACGAGGCACGCGCCGCGCACCTGGACGTGGTAGACGACGCGGGCACACTTCTGGGCAAGATGTTCTCGCTTTCGTACGTGGGGGTGGACGCGGACGGCCACGCCGACTCTGCGCGTCCCGTGACCTTTGCGTTCAACGGCGGGCCGGGGTCGAGCTCGGTGCCCATCAACTTCGGGGGCATGGGGCCGCGTCGCGTGGCCACGGACGGCATCTCCCACGTGCGCGCCGACGCCTCGGCCCAGGACAACCCCCAGACCTTGCTCGCCGAGTCAGACGTGGTGTTCCTGGACGCCCTGGGCACCGGGTGGTCAGTGGTTGCCGATGGCACGGACCCCAAGAAGATCTTCGGCATTGACGGCGACGCGGACGCCTTCGCCCGTGCGATCTCTTCCTGGCTCGAGGAGAACGGCCGCTGGTCGAGCCCCCTGTACCTCTTCGGCGAATCGTACGGCACCGTGCGCAACGCCGTGCTCATGCGCCTTCTAGGCGAGAGGGGCGTGCAGCTGACGGGCGTGGTCATGCTCTCGGCCATCTTCGACTGGGTACAGGTTCAGCCGGGCGAGGACCTCTACTACCTGGGCATGATGCCCACCTACGCCGCTGCGGCGCAGTACTTTGGCAAGGCGGGGGAGGGCGTCGACCCCGATGCGTGGTTCGACCGGGCCATGACGTTCACGGAGGGCGTTCTCGCGCCGGCCCTTCTGCGTGGCGACCGGCTGGGCTCCGAGCGCGAGCGCGAGGTGGCCGAGAAGCTCTCGGCGTTCATCAGCCTTCCCGTTGACTACCTCCTGGCGCACCACCTGCGCATTGACCTCACGGACTTCCGCACGCGCATCCTCGCGGACGAGGGGAGGATCTGCGGGCGGTTGGACATGCGCTTCTCCTCCGACGGCCTCTCGCCGATGCAGACCTCCAACGCCTGGGTGGCTGCCGAGGACGCCGCCGACGATGCCGTCGAGGGCGCCTGGGTCAGGGCGTTTCGCGCCTTCTGCCATGACGAGCTGGGCTATCGGGGACCCGCGCGCTACCTCTCGAACAACTACGATAAGGTGGGCACGAGCTGGAGCTGGAACCACGCGGAGCCGGGCTGCGACGAGGAGGCCTCCGCGCCCAACGTGGCGCTCGACATCGCCGTGGCGCTGCGCCGCAACCCCACCTGCAAGCTGGCCATCCTGGGCGGCCGCTATGATGCGGCCACGACCTTCTGGAACGTGGTGCATGACATGAGCTGCCAGTTCCTCTCGCCCGAGCTCAAGGGGCGCGTGAGCTGGCATCGCTACGGGTGCGGGCACATGGCCTACGTGGACGAGCCCACGCTCGAGGCTATGGGTCGCGACCTGCACGACTTCTACCAGAAGAAGTAGGGATCAACTGGCGACCCAGCCAATCCTGCCTTCGCTCCCCGTACGGAAAAGTCACTTCTTGGTCTCTCTAGGGAGGGAAAAGTGACTTGTCCGTACGGGGAGCGCGGCTCGACGCAGACGGAGGCCGGGGCTCTTATCGGAGGGCCCCCTCTAGCCCAAGTCGTAGGCCTCGACGGGCACGACGTGAAGGCGGCGCGGGAATCTCGATGAGCGGCTCGTGGTCTCGGGGAACGCCAAAGAGCTCGAGCAGTCCGTTGAAGAACTCCGCGTCGGCCACCTCCTCGAGCGGGAAGCGCATGATGCCTGCATGCCGAACGGTGAGGCGCGACTCGCGCCGTCGCTCCCGGCGCATGACCCACGTCGTGTCATGGCCCTGCGTCATGATCTCGTCAGAGTACTTCTCGCCACCGTCGAGCTCCCCGAAGGCTTCGCCGCCCCCGGGGAGCGCCCAACGGTAGTCGACGTAGTACACCTGTCCGGGGCTCAGGGGATCAGGAATGCCGATCTGTAGGTCAGGAGTGGCAAAGCCCAGCTCGTACATGGCGGCGCGTGCGATGGATTCCCCTCCGTTGGCGCTTCTCGCGTCGGCGCTCATGCGCGCCTGTGCGCTGCCACGGTAGCCACTGTTCATGCTCCCGACGTAGGCGAGAAGGCCCTCCTGGCGCAGGCTCCAGACGCGCAGCGCGGAGTCGGCGACGGCGAGACCCTCGCGGAAGCCAAGCGAGCGCGCGCAGTCGAGCACGGTGCGCTCGAGCGAGGTCACGGGCACACCGGATGCGATCGCGAAAGCATCTCCAGAAACGCAGCGGCGCACGACTCCGCCGGAGTGGACGGGAGTGCGTCCGGAGGGGCTTGCAATCTCCACGGTTTTCTGCAACCGGCTCGAGACGGACAGTCCTCATGCGACCGCTGCCGAGATGCCGCAGAAGGTCCAGTCGGGATGCAGCTCGTGCAGACCACGCAGGACATGGGTCGTTCGCTGGCTCGTGGTGAGCTCATTCCAGGAGTCGCTGCGGGCGTAGAGGCGGGGGAGCGGTGAGAAGAGCTCGCCGCGCGAGACGCGGGTCTCCAGGATTTTGTGGAGGTGGCCGGGGCATGACTCCAGACAGGCCCCGCGATGTTCGGCCTCGCGAATGAACAGGTCAACCTCCCGGTTGGCGCGACGGGACATGGGAGCTCCTTATGAAGTGCGGCGAGAAGGACATTGTTTTCCAGCCCACCCCGGGACGAGAGGAGAATGCGACCAGCGGTGCCTCCAATCGGTGGGCGGCAAGGTCAGAGTTGGCCGCGGTGCTGCTCCCGCCCGGTCTTTACGGGCTCCTCTTGCCCGTCCGCTTGTTCCCAGTCTGGAAAAATCACTTTCAAGCCTGTTCGAAGACCAAAAAGTGACTTTTCCAGACTGGGAGTGGAGATGGAACGTGTGGGAGCCCAAGAATGCTCGCGATGGAAGAGGGCCCAGCCGAGAAGGACGCCTGCCCGGAAACGGCGCCTCTCGTTCGTGCGACAATGGAGCGCACTGATGGATGACGGGCGAGAGGTGACCCGATGGAGTTTGTGGCGACGTGTCCCAAGGGGTTCGAGCGGATTCTGGCCGAAGAGCTGGCCGGCCTGCGTATCCCCCAGGTGAGGCCCCTGCGTGGCCAGGTATCCTTTGGCGGAGAGCTAGCCGACGCATACAGGGCCTGTCTGTGGTCGCGGCTCGCCTCGCGCGTGCTGCTCGTGCTCGCGCGCGTCGACGCACAGGACGCCGACGCCCTCTACGAGGGCCTGCGCTCGGTTGACTGGATCGAGCACCTCGAGCCGGGCGCCACCTTTGCCGTGGACGCGCACGGCACCAACGCCCAGCTCAGAAACACGCAGTTCGTGGCCCTACGCTCCAAGGACGCGATCGTGGACGGTCTCGTCTCGGCACGCGGCGCGCGCCCTGTGGTGGACGTGGCGCGCCCGGACGTCCGCGTGGGCGTGCGCCTCTCGGGAGAGCGCGCCACGGTCTCGATCGACCTCACGGGCGAGCCGCTCTTCCACCGCGGCTACGACTCGCGCGCCGCCGAGCGCGTGGCCCCGCTGCGCCCGGACTACGCCGCCGCGCTCCTGGCGGCAGGCGGGTGGTTCCGAGACGTACGTCACCAGGACCCCACCCTCGTGGCGCTCTGGGCGGGCCAGGGAAGCGTCCTCGTGGAGGCGGCCACGGCCGCCCTCGATTGTGCACCGGGCCTCCTACGTCCCCACTGGGGCTTCGAGGGCTGGGCCGGCCATTATCAGGCGGCATGGGAGCACCTGCTCGCCGACGCGCAGGCGCGCGCCGAGGCCGGCTCCGACCGTCCGCTCACCCTGATCGCCGCCGACGGCCGTCGGGGCGCCGAGGCCGCCTGTCGTCGGGCGCTGCGCGCGGCGGGGCTCGCGCTCGAGCCGGAGTTCCTCCCCGCAGCAGACGCGCTTGACGCCGCGCGCGCGGCGGGCGCGGACCCGCTCGTGACCTGCGACCTCTCCTGGATGGACGAGGACTCGCTGTCCCTCGAGGCCACGGCCCTCTCGAGCGCCTCCGCAGCTGCCGGGCTGCGCATGTGCGCGCTCGTCCGCGGCACCTCGCTCGACGCTGCCCTGCGCGCCGAACCCGCATCGACGATCGACGTCATCGTGGGCCGCGACCCGGCCACCCTGCGCACCTATGCCGCCTCCGTGGACGTGGAGCCCCCCGCGACGGTCAGGGTGGCGGACACCCGCGTTCCCGTGCTCGTGGCCGCCACCGACCAGTTTTCCGCGCGCCTGGCCAAGGTCGCCCGGCTTCGCGCCAAGTGGGCCCGGCGCGAGGACGTGAGCTGCTACCGCGTCTATGACGCTGACCTGCCCGACTACGCGGTGTCGATCGAGCTCTACGAGGGCTCCGAGACGCCGGGCCGCTGGCTGCAGATCTTCGAGTACGCGCCTCCCCGGGGAGTTGACCTCGAGCTCGCACACCGTCGCCTGCTCGACGTGCTCGTCGTGGCCCCGCAGGTCCTCAGGGTGGCACCCGAGAACGTCTACCTGCGCGTGCGCACGCATGCGCGCGGGGGCTCGCAGTACGCCGACGAGCTGCGTGCCGACTCCGAGGCGCGGGGCCAGCGCGGCCTCCGCCGCGCCCGGCCGGGCGCGGTGGAGCTGCCCCTGGGAGCCCGCCTCGTGGACGAGGGGGGCCTCACCTTCGAGGTCAATTTCTCGAGCCGGCTGGACTGCGGCATCTTCCTCGACCACCGAGACACCCGCGCGCTCCTGCGTGAGATGATGAAGGAGACCCGCGGCTCCAAGCGCTTCCTCAACCTCTTCGCCTACACGGGCACCGCGACCTGCTACGCGGCGGACGGCGGTGCCAAGCACACCACGACCGTGGACCTCTCAAGACCGTCGCTCGACTGGGCTCGGCGCAACATGGACAGAAACGGCTTCACGGCCCGCGAGCACGAGTTCGTTCAGGCCGACGTCCTGGCGTGGGTCACGGAGCAGCGCCACACGACCAACCGCTGGGACCTCGTCTTCTGCGACGTGCCCACGTTCTCCAACTCGTCGCGCATGCGTCGGGCGTCCTTCGACGTCCAGCGCGACCACGCGGAGCTCATCATCGGGGTCTCTCGCCTGCTCACGCGCGAGGGGAGCGCGCTCTTCTCGTGCAACCTGCGCTCCTTCGAGCCTGACGTCGATAAGCTCCGCCGCGCGGGCGTGGTTCTCACCGACCTCACGGCCCAGACCATCCCCGAGGACTTCTCGCGCAGCCCCAAGATCCACCACTGCTACCTGGTGAGGCGCGGATAAGGGCGCGCCGAGCCGCCGCCGGGCGAGAACCACGCTCCATCCGCGTAGAGCCGGGCCACCTTCTGGGCGCATGCGGCTAGAATCAGCCATAACGTTTGATTGGCTGGCGCGGCACGCCCGCGCCACGAGCAAGACGGGGGACGCACGCCTATGGACGCGAACACTGAGGCAAGGATTCAGAGCTGGCAGGACAACGTGCGCGAGGCCGACCTCGCCCGCGAGCTCAGGGACCTGAGGGCATCCGGGAACGAGGAGAAGCTCAACGACGCCTTCTACCGTGACCTCGCCTTTGGGACGGCGGGCCTGCGCGGGGTGCTCGGCGTGGGCACCAACCGGATGAACGTCTACGTGGTGGCCCAGGCCACGCAGGGCGTCGCCGACTACTTGAGCGCCCACTACGAGCATCCCACGCTCGCCCTCGCGCGCGACTCGCGCAACAAGGGCGAGGACTTCCAGCGCGTGGCCGCCGGCGTCCTGGCGGCAAACGGGATTCACGTCTACGTGTACCCGCGCATCGAGCCCGTGCCCACGCTCTCCTTCGCGGTGCGCCACCTGGGCGTCTCGGCGGGCATCGTCCTCACGGCCTCCCACAACCCGGCACCCTACAACGGTTACAAGGTCTACAACGACAACGGTGGCCAGATCACCGACGAGGCGGCCGACGAGATCAGCGCGCGCATCGCCGAGGCCGACCCGTTCTCCGTGGAGGTCATGGACTTTGACGAGGGCCTCCAGAAGGGCCTCATCGAGTGGACGCCCGAGGAGGTCCTGGACAGCTTCATCGCCGCGATCAAGAAGGTCTCCGTTCCCGGCTTCAAGGCCTCCGACGACTACTCCGTGGTCTACACGCCGCTCAACGGCACGGGCATGGAGTGCGTGAGCCGCATCCTCAAGGAGATCGGCGTCGAGAACGTGACCGTGGTCCCCGAGCAGGCCGAGCCCGACGGGAACTTCCCCACGTGCTCCTATCCCAACCCGGAGTTTCGCGAGGCGCTCGACCTGGGGCTCAAGCTCGCCGACAAGGTCAGGCCCAACCTGCTCGTGGCCACCGACCCCGACGCCGACCGCATGGGAACCGCCGTTCCGCACAGGGGCGACTACGTGCTGCTCTCCGGCAACGAGATGGGCGTGCTGCTCATGGACTGGCTCGCCACGATGGCAGCCGACGCCGGCGAGGACGTGGGCGCCAAGGTGGCCGTCTCCACGATCGTCTCGTCCTCCATGCCTGACGCCCTCGCCCGCGACTGGGGCTTCGAGATGCGTCGCGTGCTCACGGGCTTCAAGTACATCGGCGACCAGATCGACCACCTCAAGGACGCCAACGAGGAGGATCGCTTCCTCATGGGCTTCGAGGAGTCCTACGGCTATCTCGTGGGCACGCACGCCCGCGACAAGGACGCCATCGTCGCCACCATGCTCTGCGTCGAGATGGCGAGCTACTACGCCTCCCGCGGCATGGACCTCTACGAGGCCATGGATGCCCTCTACCAGAAGTACGGCTACTACCTCAACGGCACGGTCAACGCGACCTTCCCCGGCGCGGCCGGTGCCCAGAAGATAGCTGGCCTCATGGACGGCCTGCGCGCGAACCCGCCCGCCCAGATCGCCGGCTACGCGGTCGAGGGCATGACCGACTACGCTACCGGTGCGCAGATGCCGCGCGTGTCCGGCCTGCAGAAGGAGGCCGCGCAGGAGCTGCCAGAGGCCAACGTGCTCGAGTTCCGCCTCGAGGGCGACAACAAGGTCATCTTCCGTCCTTCGGGCACCGAGCCCAAGGTCAAGGCCTATCTCTTCTCCAAGGGCGCCACGCGCAAGGAGTCCGAGGCCGTGAGGGCCAAGCTCCAGGCAGCAAGCGAGAAGATCCTGTCGTAGCACGGCCGATAGAGCCCCTCCCCGTCCCACGCAAGAGTGTTCGCGCTGCGCGCTCAGAACTCTTGCGTGGGACGGGGAGGGGCTCGGCGTATGCGGAGGATCGGCAAGGTTTAAGGGGGCTGGGAGTCGACCTTGACAGAGGCTGGTTATCGTCTAGTATGATGAATGAATAGACTACTTTGTTCATTCAGAAGAGGAGAAAAGACGTGGACGACAAGGGGCGAGCGCTCAAGGAGTCGGCGCGAAAGGTCTTTTCCGAGAAGGGATACAAGGCGGCGAGTATCGCGAAGATTGCCCGGGGCGCCCACGTGGCCGTGGGGAGCTTCTACAACTACTACCCCTCGAAGGATGAGGTCTTTCTCGACGTCTACATTGAGGAGAACGACCGCGTGCGTCAGCAGATACGCGACGAGATTGACTGGTCGGCGGAGCCGTCAGAGATGGTGGAGCAGCTGTTCGCCCGCTCGTTCGCCCTTGTCTCCCGCAACAAGATCCTATCCGAGTGGGGCAATCCCGCCATCTCCGGGCTGCTGCACGAGCACTACCAGTCCCGAGAGGGGCTCAAGAGCTATCCCTTTCATCAGTTTCTTGTCCAGACCTTCACGCAGCGAATGCGCGAGGCGGGCTTCGATGGGGGCAAGATCCAGCAGGCTCTGCACGTCTACGACTTCTTCTTCTATGTTGACACGCATGTCTCGGAGGACGATTTCCCGGGACTGGGGCCGACGCTCGAGGTCCTTGCGAGCTACTTCGTCAAGGGCCTCTTCGAATAGAGAGATGGGGTGCTAGAGCGCTTTTTTCTTACCACTAAATGAATGAATTTTAAAAAATATTCATTCAAAAACGAAAAGGGAGGCATGATGAACGAGGAAAAGGAACGTACGGAGAGGGGAAACGGGATGGACGGTCTGAGCATAGGTGGGTTCTGCCTCGTGGCATGCGGCATTCTGACCGTGGCTTGGGGGGCGACGAAGGTGCCGGTCAGCCTGATGAGTCCCGACTTCATGTCCTTTGCCACGGGCGGAATCGTGCCGCTCGCCGCCGGTCTGTGCATGGTCGGAATGGTTCCGCCTGCTCTACGCGTCGCCGGAATCTGGTTGGCGGCGCTTACGACGATGGCCTACGTCTACAGCCTCCCGGGCATGGATCTGATGGTCAAATTCATTGGCTTCGTGCCAGCGGTTGCACTTGGCGTCTGGCTGACCCTGCGATTCTGGAAGTAGGGCGTGACCGAGTCGATGCACGGCGGAGGGACCAACCGATGAAAAGGACGATTAAGGTCTGCAAGCGCTGCTCAAACGTTGATGTGGACGAGCTCAAGGCCCAGGGACGCTCAGCTGGGGTCAGGGTCAAGATAGGCTGTGTCCACGGATGCGCCTCGAGCCATTCGGAGCTTCGGGGCTCAGCGTTCGGTCTCGTCGACGGTGAGCTTCTCGTTCGCCCGACGCAGATCGAGCTCATCCAGGACGCCCTCGGCAACAAGGAGGGGAGCGCGTGATGAAACGGAGAGTCAAGGTTGTCGGTATCGTGCTTGCGATCGTTGCCGTGGTCGTGGTCGGATACTACGTATTCTTCTCCAACGGTGCCAAGAGCCCCGAGGAGCGTTTTTCCCGTGAGCTGACGACTGAGGAGCAGGAGCTCGTGGACACCAATGCGTTCACGCCCGAGACCCTGGCCCGCTACGACGGCAAGGAGGGACGAAAGGCCTACATAGCCGTGAACGGGGCGGTCTACGACGTCACTGACCACTGGAAAGACGGCGAGCACCATGGACTGTCCGCCGGATATGACGTGACACGGGGCTTTCTCGACTCACCACATGGCGCTAGCACCCTGAAGAAGCTCACCGTCGTCGGCGGTTATCACGACGACAGCCGGTGACCTTCCGTGTTTGGGTTCCTATCTGAAGGCAGCGCGCAGAATCCAGCGCATGCTTCCTTTACGGGGAGTGTCTGATAGCTTTTACTAGAACACGCTGCGCAAGGGAGCCTCGCCCTATGGACATATCCGAGCTCGTGAGCAAGCAGCGAGAGTTTTTCATGAGGGGGAAACGCTGGAGCACTCCTTTTGACTGGCGGCGCTGCGAAGGCTATCCGCCGCCATCACTGAGATGGAGCCGGAGATCGCTGCGGCCATGGCCTCCGATCTGAACAAATCCGAGACAGAGGGCTATATAACCGAGATAGGTCAGGTCCAGGGCGAGCTGAGGCACGTGATAAGAAATCTTTCTCAATGGATGAAGAGGGAGAGGGTGAAAATATCCCTTATGCTCTTTCCCGTTTCCCGCAAAGTGCTACGACATTGCCGAGCCGTTTGGCGTGGCGCGTATCGTGTCTTCGTGGAACTATCCCTTTATGCTGAGCCTCTCGCCTCTTATTGGCGCGATCGCAGCGGGCAATTGCGTCGTGGTAAAGCTCCCGGCCTACGCGCCAGCCGTCGTGGGCGTTATAGAAAAGCTGGTAAAGCGCTGCTTCGAGGATGAGCGGTGCGCCGTGGTGCTGGGAAGCCATCAGGAAAACACCGAGCTGCTTGAGCAGAAGTTTAACTATATCTTTTTTACCGGCAGCGTGAAGATCAGGCGCGTTGTCATTTTAGGAGGATGCGTAGGGTCTATCACAAAAGACCAGGTCAGAATGACCTGGTCTTTTGTTTTGGGGCCATTGGCGAACCCAAACCCGAAAGGAGAGAGAGCGGCTACTCGGTGGTGGCGTCTGTGGAGGTCGAGGTGGCGGAGAGCGCATAGAGGGTGTCGCAGGACGACGCCACGGTCGCGCTCGCCCAGGGATGGGCGCTGACCGTGGGTGAGGTGGGGTCGTAGACCACCACGGAGCCGTCCTCGTTCTCGCTGACGACAAGAACCCAATGGGCCGCGTCCGTCAGGGTGTTCGCCTTGGCCTCGACGAGCAGATAGGTGCCCGTGTCAAGGAAGTGAGAGAGGTTGTCGGCGTTCGAGGTGTAGGTGGTGCAGGTGAGGCCGAGGCTCTCGGCGCTGCTCGTGAGGAAGCTCGCGGACATGCCGGAGTCACCCGTGGCCAGACCGGCATCACTCACGAGCGAGGCGAGCTCGGCAGGGGTCTTGTCGGCGTTTCCGACGAGGCCCATGTAGGCCATCGAGAGCGCGGTGGGGCCGGAGCCCGTGAGCGCGAGCGGGCGTCCGGCGTAGTCGACGCTGCCCCAGCGCGCGTCCCAGCACCACAGCTGGGGGACCGTCCCCTGGCTCACGGTGTCCTCGTAGGGCTGGGCGGTCTTCTCGGCCTCGGGGTAGGCCGCCACGAAGTCGATGGCCTCGGGGCACGAGAGCGCAAGCTCGAGCAGCCCCTGGTCATCGTAATCGCTCGCGGAGGCGGCGATGTGGGCCAGCCTCTCGTTCTGGTCGAGCTGGGCCGCGAACTGCTCGGTGAGGTCCTCGGAAACGCCTGCGGCCACGCGGGAGTCCACCGGGTTGGTGTCGGCTGAGCTTTCCGGGCCGGAGGAGCACCCACGCACGCAGCTCGAGACGCCCACGACCAGGAGAACCACGAGGACGAGCGCGAGGGCCGCCAGGATGATGAGGCGACGGTCGGAGCCGCGCCCCTGCCCGCGTCCGCCTCGGAAGTTTATGGGACGCGACCTAAGCGGATAGCTGTCCCTCCCGCCGTCGCGCCGTGCGCCGCGACCCCCCACGCCGCCCTTACGCGCCTGCGTCCCTCGTGGCCCGTGATAGCTGCCCTGACCGGTGATGCGCGGGCGCGCGCCGTCGGCGTACTGGCGCGAGGAGCCGCCGTGTGAAATGCCGTGAGGACGTGCGTGCCCGCCCTGATCTCCGTACGTCATAGATCCTCCGAATGCATGATTGCGGGATGCTTCTCCTCGCATGATACGGCAGCGGTGCCGTGTGGTCTTTTCCATGCGAAGGTATAATCGGGGAGCGGTACTCTCCGGATAGTTCAATCCCTTGAAAGGCTCACTCAGATGAAGCGCAGGAACAGCAGGCAAGATGCCATCAGGGAGCTCGTCCGAGGAAAGTCCATTCGCACGCAGCACTCCCTCGTCCAGGAGCTTCTGGCGCTCGGGTTCTCCTGTACGCAGGCGACGGTCTCGCGCGACATAGCCGACATGGGCCTGCGCAAGCTGCCCGAGGGCATCTACGTGCTCGCCGAGGACCTTCACCTGCAGCGCATGCTCTCCGAGTTCGTGGTGAGCGTTCTGCGTGCCGAGAATCTCGTCGTGGTGAAGTGCCAGCCGGGGACGGCCTCGGGCGTGGCCGCCGCAGTCGACGACGCCGATCTCGCGCACGCGCTGGGGTCCGTGGCGGGCAACGACACCGTGCTCGTGGTCGTAGACGACGCCGAGCGCGCCGCGTCGCTCCAGTCACTTATCGACAAGCTGAGCAGCACGCGTTAGCCGTCAGGGGATTGCGCCTAAGCGCCCGTGCCCGTGCCGCCCGTGTTACCCGTGTTGCCCGTGTTGCCCCCCTCACCAGTGGAGGAGCCGTTGTCAGAGGACTCTCCGCTGCCTGAGCCGCCACTGCTGCCGCTGCCGGAGCCGCCTGAGCTGTCCGAGTCGCTCGAGTCAGGTGTGGTGGGCGTCGTAGGTGTGGTGGGCGTCGTAGGTGTCGTAGGCGTGGTCGGGGTGGTGGGCTCCTCGGTCGTGGTCGTCGTCGTGGTCTCCTCCTGGGTCTCCTGCGTCTGAGTCGTCGTGGTGGAGCTGCCGCTGGAGTTCACGGCCTGTGAGGTCCCCACGAAGGTCCAGGAGGAGTTGGCCTTGTAGGTCGCCTTGTGGTCGGAGGTGGGAAACGTCCCGCGCGCGACGCCCGACAGGACCGCGTTCATGTAGGTGGTCCAGATGGGCTGCGAGGTGGTCGACGTGGTGGCGGTGGAGCCGCGGTAGTAGACCTTCGAGGTGCCCTCGGCCATGTTGCCCACCCACACGGCGGTGGTGATCTGCGGCGTGTAACCGCAGAACCAGAGGTTGTCCGCCTCGTCGGAGGTGCCGGTCTTGCCAGCCACGGGCTGGTTGGCGCTGAAGTTGGCATGCACGTAGTCCGTGGTGTAGCCTGCCTCGACTACGTGCTCGAGCACTTCGGTGGCATCTGCGGCGACGGTAGAGTCGATGACCTGCTGGCCGTCGTCGGAGTGCTCATAGACCACGTTGCCGTTGCGGTCCTCGATCTTGGTGATGACCACGGCGTCGCGATGGACGCCGCCCATGGCGAGCGTCGAGTAGCCCTCGGCCATCTCGAGCACCGTGACCTCCGAGGAGCCGAGCGTCGAGGAGTCGTAGGGATTGATGGTCGAGTCGATGCCCATGAGCTTGGCGGTCGAGATGAGCTTGTCGACGCCGATGGCCTCGATGACCTGGCCGTAGGCCGTGTTCGACGAGAGCTGCGTGGCACGGTCCAAAGTGATGACGCCGTACTGGTTGTTGTTGTAGTTGTGAGGGCTCCAGGTGGAGGTGATCTGCATGGGCGAGCTGCAGTTGAGCATGACCGTGGGGCTCATTCCGTCCAGCATGGCGGCCACGAGCGTGAACGTCTTGAAGCTCGAGCCCGCCTGGCGCTGGGCGCTCGTGGCCAGGTTGAAGGTGCTCTCTCCCGCGTCCGTATCGGTTCCGTAGTTCTGGCCGCCCACCATGGCGACGACGTAGCCGTTCGTGTTATCGATCGAGACGAGCGCGCCCGCGATGTCGTCATTGTTGGCGTTGGCGATGCGGTCGTTCACTGCGCTCTCCGCGGCGGCCTGATAGGTGGGGTCGATGGTGGTGTAAACCTTGAGCCCGCCCTGCAAGACGGTGTCGGACGAGAAGTCCTGGAGCAGGATGCTCTTTACGTAGTCGGTGAAGTAGGGATAAGTGCCCACAGAGTCGGAGAGCGTGCCGAGGTTCAGATTGAGGTCTTCGGCCTGGGCATTCGCGCACTCCTCCTCGGTGATGTCGCCGGCCTCGAGCATGCGCTGCAAGACGAGGTTGCGACGGGCGAGGCAGGCGTCGGGGTTGGTGATGGGGTCAAAGAGGCCAGGCCCGTTGGGCAGCCCCACGAGCGTCGCCGCCTCGGCGAGCGTGAGGTCGCTCGCGTCCTTGTTGAAGTAGGTGATGCTCGCGGCCTCGATGCCATAGGCGCTGTTGCCGTAGTAGATGGTGTTGAGGTACATGTTGAGGATCTGGTCCTTCGTGTACTCCTTCTCCATCTGGATGGCGATGTAGGCCTCGCGGACCTTGCGCTTGAGCGAGTACTCGAACTGCTCGTCGGACAGGACCGTGTTGCGCACCAGTTGCTGGGTGATCGTGGAGCCGCCGCCGGAGGAGTCACTGCTGCCCACCAGCTGGCCGACCGCCGCGCGCAGAATGCCCTGGGGGTCGACGCCGTTGTGCTGGTAGAAGCGCTTGTCCTCGGTGTCGACGGTGCCCTTGAGGACGTAGTCGGAGATGTCGGAGAGGTCGACGGAGCGGCGGTTCTGGAGGTAGTACGACGCGATCTCGGTGCCGTCGGCGTCAAAGACGCGCGTGGGCTCTGCCACGAGGTAGGCGTCCGCCGAGGTGTAGTCGGGGAGGTCCTCGAGCCACGTGGAGACGACCGCCCCCATCGAGAGCGCAAGTGCGACAACGAGTAGCGCGATAAATCCGAACACGCCTGCGACGCCGAAGCCGGTGACGTGGGTCTTCGAGTGACTGCGTGCCCTGCGGGTCCTGATTCCCATGTACCCCTCCTGTGCGGGGAGACCTTTCTACAACGTCGTAACAGTATAGTTGCTCTGACCTGCGCGCCGGTCCGGGGAATCGCGAGGTGTTGAGTACGTGGAAGGCTCCGGCTGGTCTATCGTGCTTCTCGACATCCCAAAAACGGGCGGTAGCGCAGCTCGTCGTGGCCTCTTCCGGGCGCGGCTGCGCTATGCTAGTACGCTGCGTGGCCGCGTCTGCGGCTTGGGAACGCGAAGAGCCTATGGAGGACAGAGCAGTGCTGCCAGTTGACGAGCAACTTAAGGTCATCACCTCCGGGACGATGCAGATCGTCCCTCTGGACGAGCTCAAGAAGAAGCTCGAGAGGGGTGTGCCGCTCAACATCAAGCTCGGCGTCGACCCCACCTCGCCGGACCTTCACCTCGGGCATGCGGTCCCCCTGCGCAAGATGCGCCAGTTCCAGGACCTGGGCCACCAGGTGACCCTCATCATCGGCAACGGCACGGCCCTCATCGGCGACCCGTCCGGCCGCGACTCGACCCGCCCGCCGCTCACCGAGGCGCAGGTCGAGGCCAACGCCAAGACCTACGTCGACCAGGCCATGAAGGTCCTCGACCCCGCGCGGACCACGGTCGTCCACAACGGCGACTGGATCAAGGCGCTCAACCTGACGGACATGCTCGGCCTCATGAGCAAGTTCAACGTGGCCCGCATCCTGGAGCGCGAGGACTTCCACAACCGCTACGCCAACGGGCAGTCCATCGCCCTGCACGAGTTCATCTATCCCGTGCTGCAGGCCTATGACTCCGTGGTCATCAAGGCCGACCTCGAGATGGGCGGCAACGACCAGATCTTCAACCTTCTCGCCGGGCGCGACCTCATGCGCGCCGAGGGCATGGAGCCGCAGGTGGCGCTCACGATGCCGCTGCTGGTGGGCACGGACGGCACCAAGAAGATGTCCAAGAGCTACGGCAACTACGTGGGCCTCACCGACGAGCCGGCCGACATGTTCGGCAAGCTCATGTCCATCACCGACGAGCTCGCGCCGCTCTACTGGCGCCTGTGCTCCACGGCCCCCATCGACGAGATCGACCGCGTCGACGCCTCCTTCGCGGACGGCACGGCCGACCCCTACCAGCTCAAGCGCGCGCTTGCTCGCAACATCGTGGACCTCTACCACGGAGCGGGTGCAGGCGCGCGTGCCCAGGACGCCTTCGACGCCCTCTTCAAGAAGCACGAGACGCCCAAGGACGTTCCCGAGTTCTCGGCGGACCTGACGCCGTCCGCGGACGGCACGGTCTACCTCGCCAAGCTCATCGCCGACGCGGGCCTGGTCAAGTCCGTGGGCGAGGCGCGGCGCATGATCGACGGCGGTGGCGTGCGCGTCAACGGCGAGGCCGTGGCGCCCAAGGCCTACAACGTGGACGCGGGTGATCTGGCCGGGGCCACCGTCCAGGTGGGCAAGCGTCGCTTCGTCAGGCTGGTCTAGGCGACGCACGAGGGAACAAAATCTTCTTTAGAGGGCCCTACGTCCTGATTTGTGGCATTAAAGCCATTTTTTCAAACGTAAAAATGGCTTTTATGCCAGATTTCCCATCTTGTCATTAATGAGAGGAATGCATGTGATGGGCGTCTCGCAGCTTGATATACATTCCCGACGCCCCACCTTCCTCGAGTCCCATGGCGTCCCGGAGCTGCTCGCGCCCGCCGGTGGGCCCGAGCCGTTCAACGCCGCCCTGGCGGGGGGAGCCGACGCGATCTACTGCGGCCTGGGCAACGACTTCAACGCCCGACGCGGAGCGCGCAACTTCGACGACGAGACCTTCGCCGCCGCGTGCCGGCACGCGCACCTGGCGGGGGCGCGCGTCTACGTGACGGTCAACGTGGTCGTGACGACCGACGAGATGCCGGCCGCCCTCGCGCTCGTCCGTCGCGCCTGGCTTCTGGGCGCCGACGCCCTCATCATCCAGGACTGGGGGCTTCTCGCCGAGGTCCGGCGCACGTGGCCCCAGATGGAGTGTCACGTCTCCACCCAGGCAAACGTCCATGACGCGCGCGGCGTCGTCTGGTGCCGCGAACGCGGCGCGGCGCGGGTGACCCTCTCGCGCGAGCTCTCCCTCGCCGAGATCTCCCGCATCGCCCAGGAGGGCGTCGAGCTCGAGTGCTTCGGGCATGGGGCCCTGTGCTTCTGCTACTCGGGCGTCTGCCTCATGAGCTCGCTTGCGGGCGGGCGCTCGGCAAATCGGGGGCTCTGCGCCCAGCCGTGCCGGCTTCCCTACGACCTCGTGGACGAGGAGGGACGTCCCATCGAGGCCATGGGCAGCACCCGGCCCTTGTGTCCCAAGGACTACCGCACGATCGACCACATCCGCGAGATGGCCGAGGCGGGCGCGGGCTCGCTCAAGGTCGAGGGCCGCATGAAGGCGCCCGACTACGTCCTGGGCGTGGTCGGGGCCTATAGGGACGCGATCGACGCGGTCGTCTCGGGCGAGGATGACCCCGCCCGCCGCGCCGCCCGCGACCGCCGCCTCAGGCGCTCCTTCAACCGCGACTTCACCGACAGCTACCTCTGGGGGCGCTCGGGCAACGAGATGATGAGCTACGAGCGCTCGAACAACCGCGGGGAGCTCGTGGGCGAGGTCGTGGGGTCGCGCCCCCTCGCCGACGAGCTCGTGCGACGCGGCGGGTCCAACGGGGGTCGCGAGCGCCATCGCAGGGTGACGCGCGCCGACGTGACCCTGCGTCTCGACGCTCCGGTGGGAGCGGGAGACCTCCTGGAGATTCGCCCGCTCGCGGACCCCAGCCAGTTTCTGACCGTGCACGCCGAGACTGACGCCCAGGCGGGCGAGACCATCGTCTGTCGTGCTCCGCGCGCCATGGAGCCCGGCTGCGCCGTGCGCGTCATCCGCTCGCAGCGCGCCCTGGACGACGCGGCCCGCGTCGCCGACAAGGACGTGGTGCGCCTGAGTCCGGTGCGCGTGCACGTGCTGGCACGTCTTGGCAAGCCGTTCTCGGTCGCGCTCGAGACCCTGGACGGACGGGCGCATGCCGAGGTGCAGGGCTTCACCGTGGAGGCGGCCCGGACCCGTCCGGTCACGGTCGACGACCTCGTGGGGCACGTGGGCCGCATGGGAGCGTCGCCGTTCGAGCCCCAGGACTGGTCGGTCGAGCTTGACGAGGGCTGCGGCATGGGCTTCTCGGCGGTCCACAAGGTGCGCGCCGAGGCGTGCGCACGCCTCGAGGAGGCGCTCCTCGTAGGCTACGTCGCACGCGAGAAGGACGGGGCCACGGCCCCCGCCCCTGACGCGGGACTGGTCGCGAGACGTCTGGGAGAGGTGCGCTGCGCAGCTGGCGTGGCCGAGCCGAGCGCTGCGGCTGCCGAGAAGCCCTGCGCCTGCGCTCTCGTGAGCACGCCGGAGACGGCCGAGGCGGCCCTGGCCGCCGGGGCCGAGCGCGTCTACGCGAGCGCGGACGACCTCGCCTCCGGCACGTGGCCCGCCGGCGTCATCGCCTGGCTTGACGAGGTCTGTCGCGAGCCCGATCACGCCCGACTGGATCCCTGGGCGGCCCCGGGCGCGCCGGTCGCGGTGGGCAACGTCTCCGAGCTGGCCCTTGCCGCCGAGCGTGGCGCCAAGGCCGAGGTGCGCTCCTGCATCCCCGTGCACAACGAGAGCGCCCTCGTGGCGCTCGAGGCCGCGGGCGCACGCGGCGTCTGGCTCTCGGGCGAGCTCACGCTCGAGGAGGTCTGTCGCCTCGCGCGCGCGGCCTCGGTGCCGGTGGGCCTCATGGTCTTCGGGCGCGAGCGGGCGATGACGAGCGAGCACTGCGTCCTGCAGGTGACGGGGTGCTGCGTCAACGACTGCGCCCGCTGCGAGCTGCGCCGTCGGAGGCTCTCGCTGCGCGACCGGGACGCAAACCTGCTGCCCGTGCGCACGGACCTGAACGGCCGCTCGCGCATCTGGGCCTCTCACCCGCTTGACGCGACGCCCCAGGCAGACGCCCTCATCGAGGCAGGCGTCTTCCGCCTGCTCGTGGACGCGCAGATCATGGACCCCGCCGAGACCACCTTCGCGGTGGCGCGCACGGTGCGCGCGATTCGCGCGGCCCTGGCCGGGCACAAGCCGGCCCCGCGCGTGCAGGGTGCCGTCTCCGGTCATCTTTTCATGGGCATTGGGTAACATGGATGACAGGGCAGCGATGCCCCTCGAAGAAGACTGACACGCGCACCCATTTTGCGCAGAGAAAGGAACCACCATGGCTGTCAATCGTGAGCTTCTCCAGGCGACCCTCGACATCATCCGCCAGAGCCTGCAGGCCGACGGCGGCGACGTCGAGCTCATCGACTGCTCGGACGACGGCATCGTCACCCTCGAGATGCAGGGGGCCTGCGCCGGTTGCCCGCTCTCCAGCCTGGACATGTCCGAGGGCATCGAGCGCATCCTGCGCGAGCACGTCCCCGGCGTCACCCGCGTCCAGCCTGCGGGCTTCGCCCTCTAGGCGCTTGGCATGTTTCTCGACGACCTCTACCACGCGCTCAATCCCATAGCGTTCGCGCTCGGCCCCCTCACGGTGCGCTGGTATGGTATTGCGTACCTCCTGGGGTTCGTCTGCGCGGGCGTCGTGATGTATCGCACCGCGCGGCGCTGGAAGCTTGACCTTACTGCCGATGACGTCTTCTCCATCGTGATCGGCATCGTGTTCGGCGTCATCATAGGTGCCCGTCTGTTCTACGTGATCTTCTACGGCGCCGGCTACTACCTGAGCCACCCGCTTGAGATCGTGGCCACCTGGGACGGGGGCATGAGCTTCCACGGGGGGCTCATCGGTGCCATCGTGGGGGGCTCGATCGTGTGCCACCAGTATCACATCTCCGTTCCCACGGTCTGCGACCTGGGCGTCATCGGCGCCCCGCTCGGCATCTTCTTTGGTCGCTGCGCCAACTTCGTGAACGGCGAGCTCTGGGGCAAGCCGACCGACCTTGCCTGGGGCGTCATGTTCGAGACCGGAGGCAACGTCTATCGCCACCCCTCCCAGCTCTACGAGGCCGTCCTGGAGGGGCTCGCCATCTTCGTGGCGCTGTGGGCGCTCTCCCGACGTCGGCCCCCTCGGCCGCAGGGCACCTTCATGGGAGCGTTTCTCGCGCTCTACGGAGTGTTTCGCTTCCTTGTGGAGTTCGTGCGCGTGCCGGACGCGCAGCTTGGCTACCTTCTGGGGCCCGTCACGATGGGGCAGCTCTTGAGCCTTCCGCTCGTGATCGCGGGCGTCGTGATCCTCGTGCTGGCCCACCGGGCGCAGCGGCCCCAGGTGGGCTACCTTGAGGGAGGACCATCCTCGCAGGCATAGATCTCCGAAATATGAAGGAGTTGTGACGCTCTCGTATCCCCCTCTTATTGAGAATAAATATCAATAAGAGGGGGATACTGGTGTCAAGCGGGAAGGAGTTGGCACCCGCGGGCAGATACGTCACGTTCCCAAGGAGGATCTCATGGAAAGCAAGCTCAATCATCTTCTGGCCGATCTCGTCGTCGAGTATCACAAGCTTCAGAGCTTCCATTGGTACGTGAAGGGCCCCGACTTCTTCCAGGCGCATCCCAAGATCGAGGACTTCTACGGTGACGTCAACGACTTCGTCGACCAGATCGCTGAGGTCATCCTGCAGATCGGCGCTCAGCCCATCTCCTCGATGCACCAGTTCCTCGAGACCTCCTCGATCGAGGAGCGCTCCGACGGCTACGTGAGCTCCAGGGACGCCTACGCGTCCATCATCGAGGACTTCCAGAGTATTCTCGACGAGGCCTCCTCCATCAAGGGCGCCGCTGACGACGAGAACGCCTATCTGGTCTCTACGACCATGGACGATCTGATCGTGAGCTTTAGCAAGGCTCTCTGGATGCTTCGCCAGGGCCGCTAGTCTTTCGAGTTCGTTCTTGTCCGCTCCTTTCTTGACGCCATCCGACTTCCCTCGGATGGCGTCCCCGCGAGGGTACGGGCGAGCCTCAGGGGGCGCTTCTGGCCGTTGTTGAGATGGGGGGATCTCGCAACGGTCGGAAGCGCCCCCTGAGTCATGGAGGGCTTAACGATGTGCTCCCTTGCCGTGCGCCGGGGCAGGCTCGATCTGTGCTTGTCAATTGCAAGAGGGGCTTCCGGTAACTCGGAGGCCTCTTTTGGCAACTCGGCGTCACCTCACCGCATGAGCTGCGTCGACGCCGCATACTAGCTCCCGAGAAGAGAAGGGGGTCCCATGGAGGTGCGGGTCATAGAGGAGAAGGGAAGGCGCTCGATTGCCGTGCGGGTCCTGTCAGCACCGGGCGACGGTCGCGCCGCCGCGCTCGCACGCAGGATCTCTCTGTTGGACGGGCGTGTGAGCGGATACCCAGCAGGCGGCCCCGAACGCCGGCTGGTCGCCCTGGCTGACATCGTGCTCTTCGAGGTCGCTGAGACACGCGCGCGCATGCTCCTTCGATCAGGCGAGGAGCTGGAGAGCACGTTGCGCCTCTGCGAGATCGAGACGGCACTGGAGGGAAGCGAGTTCGTGCGCGTTTCTCGTCAGATCATCGTCAACTTCGCCCTGGTGCGCACGATTCGCCCTGAGCTTGCGGGGCGTCTCACGCTCAGGCTGGAGAATGGTTGCGAAGTCCTGGTGACGCGCACCTACGTGTCCGCCATCAGGCGGAGGCTGGAGATGGGTGACTCGTATGAAAAACGATAGTCTGAGAGAAGAGGGGCCGGTCATGCGGAGGCGTGGTCTTCTGAGCCCGGTCGAGGAGCCACCGCGCACGTCGCTCGCGGCCGGGCTATCCATGGGGTGCGTGATTGCGGTTGTCATGCTGCTCGCGACCACGTTCGCGGGCATCGCCGCCTTCGGCATGAGTGAGGGGCTCGCGATCTGCCTGTCGTGCATCGTTGCGGGCGTGGCGGGGGGCCTTCTCCAACAGGTCTGCTTCAATCCCCGCGTGCTCGGACTGCCCTGGGGCTATCCAGCGCGCGTCGCGCTCTTTGGGATCGCATACCTTACGGCTCTCGTGCCCTGCGCCTGGCTCGGTGGGTGGCTGCCCGTCGACGTGCCGGGAGCGTGGATTAGCTTCGTGGTAATCTACCTGGTCATCCTAGGCGCATGTACCTTCGGCCTTTCTCGACGGTATCGGCGTCAGCGCGCCGCGTACGCGGAGTGCCTCGACGCGTATCGCGCACGTCGCGCACACGAGGGGGGAGCGGGGCCTCGGGACTAGAACCGCAGGAAGGGCTCCTCGGGATAGCCCTCCGGGTCCTCGTCGTCGTGTTCAAGCGCATCACCGCGGCCCTCGTCGTCCTCGTACTCGTCGTCATCCACGCCCCAGCCGTAGGCGCTGGCGAAGTCGTCGGCGAGGTCCGTCTCGGGAAGCGCGCTCGTGATGCTGCACAGGCCGTCCATGGCGGGCACGATCTTCTGCCACTGGCAGATGACCGGCTCGGCGGGCACCCCCTCGAGCTCGACGAGGGAGTCAAGAAAGATCTCGTGGGCGCCATCCAACAGGTCAGAGGAGCGACGAACCTCCTGGAAGTGGGCGGCGAACCGGTCGAGGGCCTCGTCGCTCGTGGAGGCCTCGACCACGCAGGGCATGAGGCAGTAGTTGTCCTTGTCGTCGGTCTCGTCGTTGTAGCTGAAGCTGCCTACGTAGAGCATGGTGCCTCCTCGTCCGCGGCCATAGTATGAGATGACGATACCCATGACGCAGCGCGTGCAAACGCTGAGCGCAGCGCGAGCGATGCCGTCCAGTTTGGCGCGATGCCTTTACAAGGCCGACTTCGTGCCCTATCGTAGGCGTGTTTCATGCCGAGCGTGGTCTGCGTGCCGCGCGCACGCGCCGTATTGGTTTTAGTAGGTGCCCGCGGCGGACGCTTCGCGGGTCCGTTCCAGGCAAGAAGGAGATGTGCATGTCCGGACACTCTAAGTGGGCAACCACCAAGCACAAGAAGGCCGCGATCGACGCCAAGCGCTCCTCGCTGTTCTCCAAGCTCTCACGCAACATCACCGTTGCCGCCAAGGTCGGCGGCGACCCCAACCCGGAGAACAACGCCTCCCTGTCTGCGGCCGTTGCCCGTGCTCGCATGGTCTCCATGCCCAATGCCAAGATCAAGGCGGCCATCGACAAGGCCTTTGGCGCCGGCGCCGACGCCGCCGTCTACTCCGAGGTCGTCTACGAGGGCTACGGTCCCGCGGGCGTGGCCGTCTACGTCGACTGCCTGACGGACAACAAAAACCGCACCGCGGCCGACGTCCGCTCCGCCTTCACCCATGCGGGTGGCTCCCTGGGCACGGCCGGCTCCGTCGCGTTCCAGTTCGAGCGCAGGGGCTCCATCGCCGTCGACAAGGTCGTCAAGAGCGACGACAAGAAGGTCGCCGACCGTGAGAATGCCGTCGACGAGGACGAGTTCATGATGGTCGTGGCCGAGGCCGGCGGCGAGGACTACGAGGACGCGGGCGAGCAGTGGATCGTCTGGACCGCCTATGACAAGATGCAGGACGTCCAGCAGGGCATCGAGGACCAGGGCGTCGAGGTCAAGGGCTCCGAGCTCACGATGGTTCCCACCACGCCGACCGAGGTGACGGTGAACGACGCCAAGAAGGTCCAGCGCCTCATCGACCGCCTCGACGAGCTCGAGGACGTCCAGAACGTCTATCACACGATGGACGTGACCGACGAGATTGCCGCCGCGCTGGAGGAAGACGAGTAGGCGAGTTCGTTATCGCATCGCATGTAAGGTGCCGGCGGGAAGATCTCGTCGGCACCTCTTTTGTCTTTTGAGGACTGCGACGTCCCCTCCCCGCGCGATTTCTGAGAGCGTTTTTTGCTCGAAGCTGAGCGCGGGGAGGGGACGTCGCAGTCCGGCTACTCCACCGTGCCGTAGACGGCGCCCCACCCGTGGGCGGTGACGATGGAGTTGAGCTGGTCGCACAGGCGCGTCCGCCCGTAGGTGCGCGAGGGGAGCATGTCCACGACCTCGCGCATGTCGGCGCACAGGTCGAAGACGTCCGCCTTGGCCACCACGTCGAGCTTGGTCACGGCACGCGACGCTCGCGTGGGGAACAGGGCGTCCACGAGCCGCTGCAGCTCACCGTACTCCTCGGCGCGCACTCCCCACGTGTCCATGGTCGCCCCCGTCCGTTGGCTTTCTTTTTGGTGAGGCCCATGGTAGCAGCTCGCGCGGCATTTGCATCTATACTCAGGCAACGCAACAAAGGAGGAAACCATGCCCAACGCGTTTCAGAAGATGACCGACTCCGAGCTCTCTGCCCAGCTCGCCGACCTCGATCGGCAGGCCGATTCCCTACGTGTCCTGGGTCTCAAGCTCGACATGGCGCGCGGCAGGCCGAGCCCCGAGCAGACCGCGCTCTCCCGCCCCATGCTCGACCTTCTCGGCTCGGACTCAGACCTTGACGACCAGGGCGTGGCGGCCGACAACTACGGCGCGCCCGACGGCCTTCCCTCGGCTCGCGCGCTGGCCGCCGAGCTCGTGGGCGTCGAGCCCTCTCACGTGATCGTCAACGGCTCCTCGAGCCTCAACCTCATGCACGACGTGGTCTGCAACGCCTACACCCACGGCATCGGCGGCAACAAGCCCTGGTGCGCGCAGGGTCCCATCAAGTTCCTCTGCCCCGCGCCGGGCTATGACCGCCACTTCACCGTGACCGCCCGCTACGGCATCCAGAACGTGCCCGTACCCATGCGCACTGACGGTCCCGACATGGACGTCGTTCGCCGCTACGTGGAGGAAGACGCCTCCGTCAAGGGCATCTGGTGCGTCCCCAAGTACGCCAACCCCACGGGTGTCACCTACTCTGACGAGGTCGTGCGTGCCTTCGCGCACCTCAAACCCGCCGCGCCCGACTTCCGCATCTTCTGGGACAACGCCTACGTCGTCCATACCTTCAAAGGGGAGGGCGACGAGCTCATGAACGTCTTCGACGCGCTCGCCGAGGCGGGCTCCGTTGACCTCGTCTACGAGTTCGCCTCCACGGCCAAGGTGACCTTCCCCGGCTCAGGCATGGCCTGGGTCTCGGCCAGCGCCGCCGACCTCGCCGAGCTCCGCCAGGCCTTCTCGTCCATGCGCGTCTGTCCCGAGAAGATCTCGCAGCTCGCGCACGTCAGGTTCCTGCGCGACGCCGCGGGCGTGCACGCCCACATGGCCAGGCACGCCGAGCTCATCGCCCCACGCTTCGCGCTCGTGCAGGAGAAGCTCTCGCGCGGGCTGGGCAAGCTGGACTGCGCCACGTGGACGGACCCCAACGGCGGCTACTTCGTCTCGTTCGAGGGTCCCGAGGGCTCGGCCAAGGAGGTCGTCTCCCTGGCCGCGGAGCTCGGCGTGAAGCTCACGCCTGCCGGAGCACCCTGGCCCTACGGCGAGGACCCCCGAGACACCAACATTCGCATTGCCCCCACCTATCCCTCGCTCGACGAGCTCTCCCAGGCGCTCGACGTCTTCGTGGTGGCCGTCAAGCTCGTCTCGGCACGCCTCGCCGCCGCCGAGCGCGCCTAGGTCGGTGCCGTCCGCTCCGAGCGGCTTTGGCAAAGTTCTGTTATTATCGCCGCGCTCGTGTCTCGCTGTCTTGCACAGACAATGCCGTGGCATATGCTAAGAGGTCGCGGGCAGGCGCCCGTCTTCGTCGCAACGTGAAAGGTGTCTGGGGCATGGCGAACACGCCAAGAGCAAAGAGCAAGGTCGCTGCTGCCAAGAAGCCGCCCAAGGCCGGGGCTGGGGCCAAGGCCAAGGATCCGGGCACGCTCTCGCGCACCCAGAAGGTCATCGTCATCGTCTTCGTGGTCATCTTCGCCTTCTCCACACTCGCCGGGGCGCTCGCTTCCGTGTCCCAGAGCCAGGAGAGCTCCGCGAGCTCGTCGTCGACGTCGACGCAGGACGCAGACGCCTCCCAGGTGGACGCGGTTGACGAGAAGTACCAGTCAATCGTCTCGGACCTCGAGGCGAAGCTCGCCGACGACCCCGCAGACGAGGCCTCGCTTCTTGCCCTCGGTCGCTACTACTTTGCCTGGGGCGCGAACGTCAGCTCCGTTGCCACCACCGACGACGAGACCCAGCACGCCAACGACCTGCTCGGGAAGTCCATCGGCTACGACGACCAGTACCTCGCGCAGGTCGACTCGGACTCGGGCGCGGTGCGCGTCAACCGCGCGCTCGCCCAGTACTACGAGGGCGACCCCACGTCGGCTGTGACAGCGCTCGAGGAGCTCACCCGGTCCTCGCCGGACTACGCACTCGCCTGGGCCAACCTCGGGATGCTCTATGAGTCCCAGGGCACGTCCACGCAGGCCGCCGCGGCCTACCAGAAGGCCGTCGAGTACGACCCCGACGACGAGTACGGCGCCAAGAGCTACGGCGAGGATCGCCTCTCCGCCCTCGAGGCGAGCGCGTCCAGCGCCTCGAGCTCATCGGACTCCTCGAGCAGCACGAGCACCACCAGCAGCACCTCCGCTACGGGCTCGGGAGCCGCGGGGCTCTCGAGCGATCTGTCAAATCTCTCGGGAACGGGCCTCTAGCCCGCGTCGAGGAAGGGGAAGACATGAGTCTCACCATCAGCAGCACAGCATCCGAGGGCGGCGGCACCTGCCTTGCCGTCGAGGGCGAGGTCGACGTCTCCAACGCCTCCGAGCTTCGCTCGGCGCTTGACGCCCAGCTCTCCTCCTGCGCCGGGAAGGAGCTCGTCGTCGACCTGGCACGGGTCTCCTACATCGACTCCACGGGCATCGGCGTCCTCGTGGGGGCGGCGCATCGCGCCTCCGAGGCAAGCGCCCGCCTCGTCGTGGCCCGACCGCAGAAGAACGTGGCCCGCGTGCTGGGCCTTCTGGGCGTGGGCAGCGACCTCAACATCCGCGAGGGCTAGGCCGCGGCGGCCAGGGGGCCGCTCGCGCAGACAGACAGCGTACCTATTGGCATGAGAGTGAGGGATGCGATCCGTGTTTGGCATCGGAGAGACAGAGCTAGTCCTCATCCTGTTGTTCGCGTTCATGATTTTCGGGCCCGACAAGCTGCCGGGTATGGGCAGGACCCTGGGTCGCGCCCTCAGGCAGTTCCGCAACGCCCAGGAGGGCTTCACGCAGGTCGTCCAGACCGAGATCGTCGACCCGGCCGCCGAGGCCATGAGCGACAACCCCAAGAAGCCCAACCGCGCGCGCGCGGCCGGCTTCGAGGAGGACGCGGACCTCGAGGCGCAGGCGGGCTCCGAGGACGCCGCGCCCAAGAAGGCCGAGACCTTCGCCGAGCGCAAGAAGCGCCTCGCGGCCGAGCGCAGGGCCGTCGAGGAGGCTGCAGCCGCCGCCAGCGCCGAGAAGGACGCTGACGACGCGGGAACCGAGGTCTCCGCGGGCGGCGATCCTGCAGGCTCCGAGGCCTCACCGGCCCCCGTGACATCGTCCGAGCCCGAGGTCTCGCCTGTGCCCCGCACGGCGGCCGACCTCTATGCGATGACGCCCGCCCGCCCGACCGCGCCTGTCCAGACGGGCGAGCCCTCCGCGCCGGAGCCCGCCCCAGAGCACGGCGCCCCCACCGACTCCGTCAGCACCGAGAACACCGGGAAGGAGGGCGGGAGCGTCGAGGCCTAGCCTCGCTTCCGCACGCCATATGCCCATCGGACCAGCACGCATGCCCCTCTTCGACCACCTCGGCGAGCTTCGCCGTCGCCTTACGATCGTGGTCGTCGCCCTCGCCGTGGTTGCCGTCGTGGTGTACTTTGCCACGCCCGCCCTCATCGACCTCATGATGGAGCCCATCAAGGAGGCCCTGCACGGCAAGCCCCTGACGGTGACCTCGGCTCTTGGCGGCTTCACGATCCGCTTCAAGGTGTCCCTGTTCTTCGCGGCCATCATCTGCTCGCCGATCGTCATCTGGGAGGTCATGGGCTTCTTCCTGCCCGCCCTCACGCCCAAGGAGCGGCGCTGGGTCGTGCCCACCGTGGCCGCCATGGTCGCGCTGTTCGCCCTCGGCATGATCTTCTGCTACTTCATCATCCAGCAGGCGGCCTTCGGCTGGCTCATAGACCAGACCTACGCCTTTGGCGACCAGCTCAACGATGCTGAGGACTTCCTGAACATCTTCATGCTGCTAGAAATCGGCTTCGGCGTGGCCTTCCAGCTTCCGCTCGTGATCTTCTACCTCTCGATCCTGCACCTCGTGCCCTACAAGACGTTCCGTGCGCAGTGGCGCATGATCTACGTGGGCCTCATGGTCCTGTCGGCCGTCGTCACCCCCGACGCCTCTCCGGTCACGATGCTGCTCATGTTCGCCGCTCTCATCGCCTTGTACGAGGCGGCCCTCGCCGTGGCGCGCTACATCATCATCGCCCGCGACGGCAAGGCGGCCCTCAAGTGGACCCGCGAGGACTACGAGCAGCACGCGCTCGACTAAACGATAAGGACTGATTCTCTCGTGAAGCTCATCGTCACCGAGAAAAACGACGCTGCGCAGCAGATTGCGCGCCTGCTCTCCGACTCGGGCAAGCCCAAGGCCGACAAGGTCTACAACACGCCCGTCTACCGCTTCCGCGTGAGCGGGGAGGACTGCGCGACCATCGGCCTGCGCGGTCACATCCTGAAGGTGGACTTTCCCGTCCAGCTCACGTTCGACCCCGATGAGGGGTGGCGCGGCCTTACGGAGGACGGCGAGCTGCTTGCCGCCGACGTCCCCGACGGCCTGGCCCGGCCCCCCTACGCACGCAAGCGCAAGCCCTTCCTCGCCGACGGCGTGGACCTCAAGGGCTGGAAGATCGCGAGCCTGCCGTACCTGGTCTGGGCCCCCATCCAGAAGCTGCCCGCCGAGAAGGAGATCATCCGCGCCCTCAAGAACCTCGCCAAGAAGGCCGACTCCGTGGTCATCGGCACGGACTTCGACCGCGAGGGCGAGCTTATCGGCTCGGACGCCCTGCGCCAGATCCGCGACGTCGCGCCCGACGTTCCCGTCTCGCGCGCTCGCTACTCGGCCTTCACCAAGACCGAGATAGACCATGCCTTCGCGAACCTCGTGGAGCTCGACCAGGACCTCGCCGACGCCGGCGAGTCGCGCCAGTACATCGACCTCATCTGGGGCGCGGTCCTCACGCGCTACCTCACCGCCGTGCGCTTCTCCGGGCTGGGCAACGTCCGCTCGGCCGGGCGCGTCCAGACTCCCACGCTGGCCCTCGTGGTCGAGCGCGAGCGCGAGCGCATGGCCTTTGACCCGGTGCCCTACTGGGTCATCCAGGGCCAGGCCACCAAGGACGAGAGCTCCTTCAGGGTCGCTCACGCCACGTCGCGCTTCTGGGACAAGGACGCGGCCGACGCCGCCTTCTCGCACGTGGAGCATGCCTCGCAGGGCCGCGTGACGGCCGTGGAGCGCAAGAGCCGCACGCAGCGCCCTCCCGTGCCGTTCAACACCACCTCGCTGCAGGCCGCGGCCGCCGCCGAAGGGATCTCGCCTGCGCGCACGATGCGCCTGGCCGAGTCCCTCTACATGGACGGCCTCATCTCGTACCCGCGCGTGGACAACACGGTCTACCCGAGCTCGCTGGACCTCGCCGCCTGCGTGCGCAGCCTGGCCAAGGTCCCGCAGTATGCCGGGACCTGCAGGGGGCTTCTCGCCCAGGGAAAGCTCACGGCCACGCGCGGCAAGCAGGAGACGACCGACCACCCGCCGATCTACCCCACGGCGGCGGCCGACCCGGACAACCTGCAGCCCGCCGCCTGGAAGCTCTACAACCTGATCGCGCGGCGCTTTCTGGCCACGCTCATGGGCCCGGCCACGATCGAGGGCACCAAGGTCACGCTCGACGTGGCGGGCGAGCCCTTCACGGTCTCGGGCAGCGTGCTCGCGAAGCCGGGATTTCGCGCCGTGTACCCCTATGGCCTCAAGAAGGACGACCAGCTCCCGGCCCTGTCCGAGGGCGACGTCTGCGCCGTCGAGGCCATGGAGCTCCTGGGCAAACAGACCGAGCCGCCCGCTCGCTACAGCCAGGGCAAGCTCATCCAGGAGATGGAGAAGCGGGGCCTGGGGACCAAGTCCACGCGCGCGAACATCATCGACACGCTCTACCAGCGCAAGTACTTCAAGAACGACCCGGTCGAGCCGAGCCAGCTGGGCATGGCCATCATCGACGCTCTGAACGCCTACGCGCCGCGCATCACCACGCCCGACATGACCTCGGAGCTCGAGGGGGACATGACCAAGGTCTCCGACGGCACGGACACCCAGGAGCAGGTGGTCTCGCACTCGCGCGCGCTTCTCGCCGGCCTCATGGACGGCCTCGTGGAGCACAAAGACGACCTCTCCGAGGCCATTGCCGACGCCGTCACCGCCGACGCCAAGATCGGCGTCTGCCCCAAGTGCGGCAAGGACCTCGTGGTCAAGACCTCGGCCAAGACGCGCGGCAGCTTCGCCGGGTGCATGGGCTGGCCCGACTGCGACGTCACCTACCCCCTGCCGCAGGGAAAGATCTCGGCCCTGGAGGGCGAGGCGGGGGTCTGCCCCGAGTGCGGAGCCCCGCGCGTGAAGGTGCAGCCGTTCCGCAGCCGCGCCTACGAGATCTGCATCAACCCGGCCTGCCCCACCAACTACGAGCCCGACGTCGTGGTGGGCACCTGTCCCGCCTGCGCCGAGGCCGGGCGTGAGGGCCAGCTCGTGGCTCACAAGTCCGAGAAGAGCGGCAAGCGCTTCATCCGCTGCACCAACTACGAGGAGTGCGGCACGTCCTACCCGCTGCCGGCGCGCGGCAGGCTCGAGGCGACGGGCGAGACCTGCCCGGACTGCGGGGCCCCCCTGGTCGTGGTCACCACGGCGCGCGGGCCCTGGAAGCTCTGCCCCAACATGGACTGCCCGGGACGCGAGAAGAAGGCCGCCTCCGGCGCGCGCGGCGCCAAGCACGCGGGCAAGGCGGCCGGCAAGGGAACCAAGCGCGCGTCGTCGGGCGGTGGACGTCGCAAGAAGGCGTAGGAGGGTGCGTCGCGCGGGGCTTCTCGCTTCGTCCCGCGCTGCTGCCGTCCGCGCTGCCGACCGCGCCACCGTCTGCGCTCACGAATTTGGGGCCGTGGCACGATGCGGCCCCAAAGGGGCTGCCCCCAGGTCCGTATTCGTGAGCATCGCGGCCCGAGACGTGCCACGGGTCGCGATTCGTGAGCAGGGCGCGGCAGGCTATCATGAGGGAGTCGACTCGGGGAGGAGGGCAGGCATGGGCAGACGGGGAGTCTTCGTGACGCTCGAGGGTGTGGACGGCTGCGGCAAGACCACACAGGTGGCTCGTCTCGCCCAGGCGCTCGCGGCCACGGGTCGCGAGGTCGTGCGCCTGCGCGAGCCGGGAGGAACCCCGATCTCCGAGAAGGTCCGCGCCCTTCTGCTCGACCCCTCAAACGAGGAGATGGCCGACGAGTGCGAGCTGCTCCTCTATGAGGCCTCGCGCGCCCAGCTCGTACGCCAGCTCATCGAGCCTGCCCTCACGCGGGGCGCGGTGGTCCTGTGCGACCGCTATGCCGACTCCACCTACGCCTATCAGGCCGCCGGACGCGGCCTCGACGACGCGCTCGTGCGCGGCGCGAACGCCCTGGGCAGCTGCGGCTGCGTCCCGGACCGCACGCTCGTGCTCGACCTGGACGTCTCGCGCGCCTACGAGCGTGCCACGGCCGGCTCCGTCGACCGGCTCGAGGCGGAGGGCCTCGCGTTTCAGGAGCGCGTCCAGGCGGGCTATCGGCACCTCGCCGCGACCGAGCCTGGCCGCGTCCATCTTGTCGACGCTACGGGGACGGTCGACGAGGTCTTTGACCGTCTGTGGAACGACCTCTCTGACCTGTGGGCGGATGCGCCCGCTGCTCCCTTCTGCTCCGTTGGGGGGCGATGATCCATGGCAGCGGTCCCCGCCGCGCTCGGGGTCCTCTCCGACCAGCCGCGCGTGCGCGACTTCCTTGCCACCGCGCTCGCCGACGAGCGGCTCTCGCACGCCTACCTGTTCGTGGGACCGCCCGGCTCCGGCAAGCACGAGGCCGCCCGTGCCCTCGCCCAGTGCGTCGTGTGCCCCCAGGGGGGAGACGCCACCTGCGACGACTGTCGCCGCGTCGCGCATCACACGCATTCCGACGTCCACTGGCTCAGGCCCGGGAGCGCGACCGGCTACCTCGTGGCCCAGGTCCGCGATCTCATCGCCGACGCGCATCTGGCGCCCGTGCGCGCCCGCACCAAGGTCTACGTCCTCGAGCGCGCGGGGCTTCTCCGCGGCACCGCTGCGAACGCGCTGCTCAAGACCCTCGAGGAGCCTCCTCGAGACGTGATGTTCATTCTGTGCGGCCGCACGACCGCCGCCCTTCTCCCCACGGTCGCCTCTCGGTGCCAGCAGGTGCCGTTCTCCGTGGTGTCCCCGCAGGTCGGGGTCGCCTCCGTCATGCGCTCCTGCACCGCAACCACGCAGGAGGCGCGCGTGGCCCTCGCCGTGGCCGGCGCGCCCGCACGCGCCGTGGACTTTCTGGGCTCGCCCGCGCGTCGCCAGGTGCGTCGGCTCGTCGTGGGCACGCTCGACTCCCTCGCGCGCGCCGACTCCTGGGACGTGCTCGTGGCGGCGCGCGAGATCGTGGCCGGCGTCGCGGTCCCCCTCGCCGACGTGAAGCAGGCCCAGGAGGAGGCCGTCAAGGACTCCACGGACTTTCTCAGCGCCTCCGCGCTCAAGCAGGTGGCCGACGCCAACAAGCGCGAGCTCACCGCGAGGGAGCGTTCGGGTATGATGGAGGCCCTGGCGGCCGTCGACTCGCTCCTGCGTGACGTGCTGATTCGCTGCGAGGACGTCCGAGGGCCCATCGTGAACGAGGACAGCGCAGCCGTCGTGGACCGTCTCGCGTCTGAGTGCGACACGCGTGCGGTCCTGAGGGCGCTCGAGGCCTCCGCGCGCGCGGCGGACGACCTCGCCCATAACGTATCTCCCCAGCTGACCGTCGAGGTCATGCTGCTTCGTATCAAGGAGGCACTCACATGCCCACCGTCATTCCGGTGAAGTTCGCCTTTGTGGCTCGTGACCTGTGGTTCGATCCCGTCCAGACCGGGGCGCAGGAAGCCGACCACGTAATCTGCCAGACCGAGCGCGGCCTCGAGGTGGGCCTTGCCACCGCGGACGCCCGCGAGGTGACGCCCGAGGAGCTCTCCTCCAAGGTCGGCCGCTCCCAGCTTCGCGACGTGGTGCGCGTGGCCACGGAGGACGATCTCGTGCGCGCCGACGAGCTCGCGCAGAGGGGGGAGGCCGCGCTGCCGACGTTTCGTCGTCACGTGACGTCCTCGGGCCTTGAGATGAAGCCCGTGGGCGTGGAGTACCTCTTCGAGGGTGACAAGGCCGTCTGCTACTTCGCCGCCGAGGACCGCGTGGACTTCCGCCAGCTCGTGCGCGAGCTCTCGCGCGAGTTTCACGTGCGCATCGACATGCGCCAGATCGGAGTGCGCGAGGAGGCGGCGATCGTGGGCGGCTACGGCCACTGCGGCCAGGAGCTGTGCTGCCGCCGGTTCAACATGAGCTTTGACCCGGTCTCCATTCGCATGGCCAAGGAGCAGGACCTCCCACTCAACTCCACCAAGATCTCCGGCGCGTGCGGTCGCCTCATGTGCTGCCTGCGCTACGAGTTCGAGGCGTATCGCGACTTCAAGGGTCGTGCGCCCAAGAGAAACGCCGTGATCGACACGCCACTCGGCAAGGGCAAGATCATCGAGTACAACACCCCCAAGGAGCAGATCTGCCTGCGTCTCGAGAACGGCAAGCAGGTTCGCGTGCCGCTCGCCGACATGACGGCCTCCGAGGCCGCGCACAAGAAGTCCGAGGAGCTCGGGTGCGCTTGTCGTCCCGACACCGTGACACGCGGGGTTCTTGAACGCCTGGAGTCACCGGACGTGCAGATGGCCCTGGCCGAGCTCGATCGCAAGAACGGCGTGGTGCCGGCCGAGGCGCCGGATGCCGCCGACATCTTCGTCGAACCCAAGCGCAAGCGTCGGCGCCCCTCCAACGGGGGCCCCTCATCTACCGAGAAGAGCGCGCGCGGCGCGGGCTCTTCCGCGTCCGAGGATGCAGCGACCCATCATCGTCGGCGCAAGCGCCGTCCGGGGGAGGGAGGAGACCCGGCGCGTCCCTCGACGTCTGTCCCCTCTGACCAGGTCCCCTCTGCCGCGCCTACGCGACGTCGCAGGCACCATCAGACCGCTGACGGCGCCGCCGGCGAGGGCCGCGAGCCCCGCGAGCCCCGCCGCGACGGGACCAGGCGCACGCGCCGTCCGGGCGACAAGGGCGGTCAGGGTCAGCCGCACGTGCAGCCGCCCCGAGACGCGCAGCAGCCCGACGGCGACGCGGACAAGCCCCGTCGGCGCCGTCGGCGCGGGGGCCACGGCAAGGGCGGCAACGGGGGCGCGGCTCCCGAGGGCGGCTCCGGCTCGAGCTAGTAGCGCGGAGGCGACACGTCACGTGGCCCCTCTCCCCTCTTATGGGGGAGGGGCCTCTTTTGCGGGGGTCTCGTCGCCAAGGTGTGCGCCCCGCATCTTCGAAGCCCAGAATTCCGATTTTGAGATATAGTGAGGCCATGCGCCGGCTCTACCCTGCAAGTGAATAGAACGCTCACTGACGCGCGCAACGCGTCGGTGGCTCAGCTCGACGCGAGGGCGCCTGGCCCCTCGGCGTTCGAGCGACATCCTCACACATCAGCATCGCACTGAAGGTGACGACGGAGGCTCGAGTTTCAAAAGCTCTTCGTCATCCGTCTCCAGGCCACTCAGGTGAGCGTCACAGGAGGGAGTCCGCATGGACAACGCGCAGGACCAAATTAGAATCGTAGAGGAGACGGTTGCCGGCAAGGAGATCACGCTCGCGCACGTCATCGGCGGCCCGGCTCCCATCATCTACACGAAGCTCGGTCTGAATCCCACGATTGACTACCAGGCGAGCGCGCTCGGCATCATGAACATGACGCCCCCCGAGTCGACGGTCATCGCGTCGGACATTGCCATCAAGGCCGCAGATGTCTACCTGGGGTTTGCCGATCGCTTCACGGGAACCCTCATCGTCACGGGTGAGATCTCCGACGTCACGACGGCGCTCGGCGCGGTTGTGGCCTACTTCCGTGACGTGCTCGGCTACGTTGCCTGCGACGTCACGAAGCGCTAGGGGCCGATCGCATGGCGAACAAGCTCACGGGGGAAGGCTATCTCAAGAAGGTCTTCCGCGACCGCTATCGGGGGGGCTCTGGCCAGCGACTGCGCCTGACCAGGGTGAGCGTCCCCGGCCGTGAGGTCGACCTGGCGCACCTCATCGGCGTCTCACAGCGTAGCGCCTACGAGAACCTGGGGCTGCACATCGGCGTTCACAGCGGGGAGGACCACACGGGCGAGGCCATCGGCCTGATGCACTTCACGCCGTGGGAGTCCACCGTCATCGCGGCAGACATCGCCGTGAAGAGCGGCCAGGTCGAGATAGGCTTCCTGGACCGTTTCAACGGCTCCCTGATCCTCACGGGACCGCTCGCGGAGGTCGAGAGCGCCGTGACGCAGGTCCTCGGCTTCTTCAGAGACGAGCTGCACTTTGATTCCTGCGAGTTCACGAGGCAATAGCAAGGAGAGTAGGCGCATCACACATGAAGCGGCTGTTTTTGATGGGTCGCAGCGAGGCGGGCAAGACGTCGCTCGCCCAGGCGCTCAGGGGCGAGGAGCTCCACTATCACAAGACGCAGTTCACCTATGCGAACGACGACACCATTGACACCCCTGGCGAGTACTCCGAGTCAAAGGCGGTGGGGGTCGGGCTTGCCTGCTTCTCCTTCGAGTCCGACGTGGTCGCAATCGTGATCGCCGCGGACGAGCCCTTCACGGTCTTTGCCCCCAACTGCGGAGCCTTTCTGAACCGTCCTCTTATCGGCGTCATCACCAAGATCGACTCCCCCTATGCCAACGTCGCCATGGTCAGCCAGTGGCTCTTGAGCTCGGGCTGCGAGCGCATCTTCCAGGTCAACAACATCACGGGCGAGGGCGTGGGGGAGCTCAGGAACTACCTGCAGGAGGAGCTTCCGCAGATTTCTCTGGAAGAGGCCAAGAGGCTCCAGGGGATGGGGCTTCATGACTGGGACGCGCTTCCGAGCGAGGCGTGAGGCGGGTGCTCTCGGCGCATCTCGAAACCATCTCGCAACGGTAATCATTTTGAAATTTCCCTGGTCAGAGTACGCAATGCTTGTCATTCTTAAGGAGCCTGGGTCGTCAGACCCCTCTTTTTGCGCCCGATAAAAGCGCATTCATCCGAGGCATTGCGCTCCTTTTTGGAGCATTTTGCCCTTCTTGGGGAGAACAAGGACCTCCAAGGTCCGCTCAGCGCACCGCCCGCGCGCCCCACACTTCACCAGAAGGCGAAGCAACACCGTATGCGGTGGTTTATCCGCCATTTACCGATAGTTACGTGAAAAATCATAGGGTTCACATAAGGAGAGACCGTTACAGTAGCGGCTGCTGAGAGCAGGTTCTGTCGGCGCATGCGACCAAACAGGAGGTACAAAAGTGGCGAGTACGGACGTTTCACTCGATCTAGAGAGTCTGGCCAAGCGTAAAAAACGTGAGCTTGACCAGGGATTCTTTAAGAAGGGCATCCTTCTTGGTCTGTTCTCTGGCGTTACCTATGGCCTGTATACCGCCTTCATCACGGCGGCGGAGAACCTCGGCGTCTGGGGCGACTGGTGGTCTGGCTTCGAGGCCACGTCCTTCGTGGTCATCTTCATCCTGCCCACGATTGCGTCCGCGCTCAACGACCTCTGCAGCGCCCTGTGGGCTCTTGTCGTGACCGCGAAGCAAGGCAAGCTGGGTGACTTCGCGCTGACCCTGAAGTCCAAGCCGGGCCTGATCATGGTGGGGGCGGCCCTCGTGGGCGGTCCCATTGCCACCACCTGCTACATCATCGCCCTCTCGCAGGCAGGTCCCATCGCGTCGCCCGTCGCGGCCCTGAACGTCACGGCCGGGGCCATCTTCGGTCGCGTGCTATACAAGCAGAAACTGGGGGGAAGGACGATCCTCGGCATCGCCGTGTGCCTGACGGCGAGCGTGATGATCGGCAGCACCGCGCTGTCGGGCGAGGTGGGCTCGGGAATGGTGACCGGACTGATCTTCGCGCTTATCGCCGCGCTCGGCTGGGGCCTCGAGGGAACCATCGCCGGATTTGGCACCTCGATGATCGACTCCCAGATTGGCATTACGATTCGTCAGTGCACCTCGGGCATCGCGGACCTGTGCATCCTCCTGCCGGTCCTGGCGCTCATCGGGGGAACCGGGGTGGGCACCGCGTTCGGCTACCTCGGCCGGGCGATCTCGAACACGCCTTGGATCTTGGTATTCCTGCTGAGCGGATTCTTCGCCTACATCTCCTTTGCGAGCTGGTATAGGGGCAACTCCATGTGCGGCTCGGCCCTCGGCCAGGCCCTCAATGGCACCTACACCTTCTTTTCGCCCCTCTTCACGTGGATCGTCATGGGAATCGCCATGGGGCTCGAGGGCTATGCGCTGGCTCCCATCGCCTGGGTTGCCGCCATCGTCATGTTGGTTGGTATTTTTATTATGGCGGTTGATCCGCGCGACTTCCTGAGGAAGGAGGATGGCAAATGAGCAGCAAGCGACCGTTGAACTACATGATTCTCAAGTACTACACCACGGTGGACGAGGCGAGCGTGGATGACGTCACCGGTGCCCTCGCGAGCGACTACGCGGACTATGCGGCCTTTAACAAGCCGCGGCTCATCGAGGCGCTCATGACGGCCGAGAAGAACGGGCTCATCGAGGAGTCACGCTTCGACCTGGACGACGCGGGCGAGGTCAGGGTCTTCTACCGGGCCACGCAAGAGCAGCGCGACACGATCAATTCCTACATCAAGTAGGCAAAAAGTGGAGGTGGTCGGATGCGTTACAGAGGTGAGGAGGCCATCGGCCTCATCGAGACGATCGGAATGGTTCCCGCGATCTTTGCCACGGACGCGATGCTCAAGGCGGGCGACACCGAGCTCGTCAGCTACGAGAACGTGGGATCCACGCTGGTGACCGTCATCGTCAAGGGCGACGTCGCCGCCTGCGAAGCGGCCGTGAAGGCGGGCTGCGCCGCAGCCTCGAGCATAGGCAAGCTGACGGCCCACAACGTGATGAAGCGCCCCGTGCCGTCCATCGGTGACGTGGTCTCTGTCCACGACGTGGATTACTAGGGGGTTATGGTGGCTGACGAGAGCATGAACGCTTTGGGAATGATCGAGACCTTTGGCCTCGTGTGGGTTCTCGAGGCTGGTGACGCCATGTGCAAGGCGGGCGACGTCGAGCTGATCGGCTATGAGAACACGGCATCGGGATACATCTCCATCCTGGTCAGGGGTGACGTTGCGGCCTGCGAGGCCGCTGTCGAGACGGGCGTGAAGGCCGTCGAGGCGCTTGGCGCGGAGGTCTACAGCTCCGTCGTCATTCCGAGGCCGCATCCGAGCCTCAAGAAGATCACCGACAAGTACACCGTCGAGAACCTTCTGCCGTACTAAGGGGGGTGTCTGATGGCTCTTATAGACAATGACCTGCTCTCCATTCAGGAGGCGAGAATTCTCCTTGAGCACGCTGATGAGTCTGTCAAAGTGCTAGAGAGCCTCCCCGCCCCGATTATCGACGACTTTCTGGCGCACCTGCGAGAGGCCCTTCTCCCCAAGGCCGCGCAGTACGCCAGGCTCGCCTACGAGGAGTCCGACTACTGCGACCCCTCCGACGAGGCGCAGCTGAGCACCTGGGTCCTCACGGACCTGCTCGACGACGTGCTCCACGAGGTACCCGTGCAGAAGATCGTGTACGGACCGCACGGCTCCTCGGAGGTGCGCCTGCCCAAGGGGGTCGTGGTCTCGCTTCTGCCTGACTGGTTGAGCGTTCCCACCATGCTGAGCCAGCTCGTGTCCGCGGTGCGCTCCAAGAGCCCCATCGTCTTCTCCGCCGACGCGCGGGTCCACGAGACGTGCGGGATCGTCCTAGACGACGTCGTTCAGGTTGCGGAGTTCTGCCACTACCCCCTCGACGCGATTGGGTACTTGGGCACGTGCTGCACGGAGGGCGAGCAGTGGGTCTGCGACCAATCCTGCGTGAAGGTCGTGATCGACTCGCGCGAGAACTTCTCGGAGCATCGACACAGGGCCGAGGGCAAGGACGTCTACTACGCGTCTTTGGGCAACAACCCCGTGTTCGTGGAGTCCACGGCCGACCTCGCCGCGTGTGCGGACGAGATCGTGGCCGGCAAGTCGTTCTGCTACGGGATGCTGCCCGGCTCCGAGCAGTCGGTCGTGGTCGAGGCGGCGATCGACGCACGGATGCAGGAGGAGCTCAGGCGCAGGAGCTGCTACTTCCTCTCCGATGAGGAGGCGGACCGTCTGGTCGAGGCGCTCTTCATGCGCGACGGGCGCCCGTATCGCGAGCTCATCGGAAAGTCGGCCTTCGACCTCGCGCGGCGCGTCGACATCTCGGTGCCCGAGACGACGAAGGTCCTCGTGGTCGAGAAGCCCTACGTGAGCGAGAGGAGCTTCTTCTCCAAGGCCAAGTACGGTCCCGTCCTGTCGTACTACGTCGAGGACAACTGGCGCGACGCCTGCGAGAAGTGCATCGAGCTGATCCTGAACAGCGGCCACGGCAACGCGCTGTCGATTTTCTCGAAGGACCCCGAGGTGGTGCGGCAGTTCATCCTCAAGAAGCCCGTGGGGCGCGTGCTGGTGAACGTGGGTACGGGGCTGGGCAGCATCGGCTGCCACTCGGACCTCCCCAAGACCCTGACCATCACGGGGTGGGACTGTGCCACCACCTCCGAGCTCGGCGTCACCTACGCGGACTTCGTGCGCAGGCGCCAGGTGGGCATCGGGCCGCACGACGAGGCTCGCTCCCTGCTCGGCAGGGCCGCCGGATGCGACCACACACCCGTCGCGACCAAGATACGCAGCCCGAACCCGGCGGATCTATCCGCCAAGGCCGGAGCGGCCACAGCGCCTGCCTCCGACGACGTTGCACAAGAGCCGGTTGACTGGTTCTCCAGGGTTCTGGAGGCCATGAGAGATAACCAGGAAAAGGAGTGAGAATGGACATCAAGGAGTTTGCCGAAGAGTTCTCCGAGGCCACCAAGGGGATGAGCCACGAGGAGCGCTCTGCCGTGAGGCAGATATTCGAGAAGGTCTCCGACCAGCTCGACAAGCCAATCACCAGCACGCCGGTCGCCGAGCCCGCGGGCGACGAGTCCCACGACATTCCCGAGGGCCCCACGGCACGTCAGCTTCGCCTGAAGGACAACTTCATCAACCAGAAGCCGAGCATCACGACCTATCGCGCCCGTGCGGTCACCGAGATCATGAAGGCCAATCCCGGCATGCCCAAGATTGAGATGCGCGCCAAGGCGTTTCGTCACTGCTGCGAGACGGCTCCCCTGGTGATCCAGGACGACGAGCTCATCGTCGGCGCTCCGTGCGGCGCCCCTCGCGCCGGCGCCTTCTCGCCTGACCTGGCCTGGCGCTGGCTGGAGGAGGAGCTCGACACCATCGGCACCCGTCCGCAGGACCCCTTCTACATCTCGGAGGAGGACAAGAAGTACTGCAGGGAGGAGCTCTTCCCGTTCTGGGCGGGCAAGTCCCAGGACGAGATCTGCGAGGACCAGTACCGCGAGTGCGGCGGCTGGGAGCTCTCCGGCGAGGCCTACGTCTCCGACTGCTCCTACCACGCCATGAGCGGCGGCGGCGACTCCAACCCCGGCTATGACGTCATCCTCATGAAGAAGGGCATGCTCGACATCCAGAACGAGGCCAAGCAGCACCTCGGCGAGCTCGACTACGCCAATCCCGACGACCTGGACAAGATCTACTTCTACAAGTCCGTGATCGATACCACCGAGGGCGTCATGACCTACGCGAAGCGCCTGAGCGCCTATGCCCAGCAGAAGGCCGACGCCGAGACCAACCCCAAGCGCAAGCACGAGCTGGAGCAGATTTCCCAGATTCTGGGGCACGTGCCGGCCCACAAGCCGCGCACCTTCTGGGAGGCTGTGCAGTCGGTCTTCGTCATCGAGTCCCTCCTGCCCGTCGAGGAGAACCAGACCGGCATGTCCATCGGCCGCGTCGACCAGTACATGTATCCCTTCTACAAGGCCGACATCGAGTCTGGTCGCCTCACCCCCTACCAGGCGTTCGACATCGCGGGCTGCATGCTCATCAAGATGAGCGAGGTCATGTGGGTCACCTCTGCCGGCCAGTCCGAGTTCTTCGCCGGCTACCAGCCGTTCATCAACATGACGCTCGGCGGCGTCACCCGTCGCGGCGAGGACGCCTGCAACGACCTCACCTACCTCCTCATGGACGCGGCTCGTCACGTGAAGATCTACCAGCCCACGATCGCCTGCCGCATCCACAACAAGTCTCCCGAGAAGTACCTGCGCAAGATCGTCGACCTCGTCAAGGCCGGCATGGGCTTCCCCGCCTGCCACTTCGACGACACCCACGTCAAGATGATGCTCGCCAAGGGCGTCTCGGTCGAGGACGCGCGCGACTACTGCATGATGGGCTGCGTCGAGCCCCAGAAGTCCGGCCGCCTGTACCAGTGGACCTCCACCTCCTACACCCAGTGGCCCATCTGCATCGAGCTGGCGCTCAACCATGGCGTCGACCTGTGGTACGGCAAGCAGGTCGCGCCCGACCTGGGCGAGCTCTCCCAGTACAAGACCTACGAGGAGTTCGATGCCGCCGTCAAGAAGATCATCTACTACGTCACCAAGTGGACCGACGTCATGACGGTCATCTCACAGCGCGTCGTGCGTGACGTCACTCCCAAGCCCCTCATGTCGATCATGTTCGAGGGCTGCATGGAGAAGGGCAAGGACGTCTCCGCCGGCGGTGCCATGTACAACTACGGCCCCGGCGTCGTGTGGACGGGCCTGGGCACCTACACCGACTCCATGGCGGCCATCAAGAAGCTGGTCTTCGACGACCACAAGTACACGCTCGATCAGCTCAACGAGGCCCTGCGTGCCGACTTCGTGGGCTATGAGCAGATTCAACAGGACTGCATCAACGCCCCCAAGTACGGCAACGATGACACCTACGCCGACGAGATCGCCGCGGACCTGCTCTACTACACCCAGCAGATTCACGTCCAGTTCAAGACGCTTTACTCTCACTTGGACGTGGGCACTCTCTCCATTTCCAACAACACGCCGTTCGGCGAGATGACCGGTGCCTCCGCCAACGGGCGCAAGGCTCTCACGCCGCTCTCCGACGGCATCAGCCCCAGCCAGGGTGCCGATCACAACGGTCCCACCGCCATCATCAAGTCCATCTCCAAGCTTCCCAACGACCTGATGAACATCGGCATGGTCCACAACTTCAAGCTGATGGGCGGCCTTTTGGACACCCCGGAGGGCGCGAACGGCCTCATCACCTTGCTGCGCACCGCATCCATGTTCGGCAACGGCGAGATGCAGTTCAACTACCTGGACAACGAGACACTGATCGACGCCCAGGCGCACCCCGAGAAGCACCGCGACCTCGTCGTGCGCGTGGCAGGCTACAGCGCGTTCTTCAACGAGCTGTGCAAGGACGTCCAGGACGAGATTATCAGCCGCACGATGCTGACCAAGTTCTAGCCGAGCGCCCAGGTTGGGGGCGGGCGTCCTTTCGCGCCCGTCCCCCTGTTCGAGCGAGGATTTTAAAGAACGATGAAGGGAGGAATGATGGGCCAGGAGCAGGAAGTGCCAGAGCGCAAGGTACGCGTCTTCAACTTCCAGAAGTACAACATGTACGATGGCCCGGGCATTCGCTCCAACGCCTTCTTCAAGGGATGCCCCCTGCGGTGCAAGTGGTGCTCGAACCCCGAGAGCATCCATCGAGGCTACGAGGTCATGTTCAAGCAGGCAAACTGCGTGAACTGCGGTGCCTGCGTCGAGGTCTGCCCCGTCAACGTCCATAAGCTTGACGGCCCCGTGCACATCGTCGACCGCTCCGTCCAGTGCATCGGCTGTCGCCAGTGCGAGAAGGCGTGCCTCTACAGCGCGCTGGAGATCATGGGTCACGACCGCACGGTGGAAGAGATCATCGAGTTCTTCGACCAGGACAAGGACTTCTACCGCATGTCCGACGGCGGCATAACGCTCACGGGCGGCGAGGTCCTGGCACAGCCCGAGGCCGCGCTTGCCGTCCTCATGGCGTCCAAGGCCCGCGGCTACCATACCGCGATCGAGACCTGCGGATACGCGGCGGAGGCAACGGTCAAGAAGGTCGCGCCCTACGTAGACCTCTTCCTGTTTGATATCAAGCAGATGGACCCTGTCAGGCACAAGTACTGGACGGGCGTCAACAACGAGCAGATATTGAGCAACGTGAAGTGGCTCCTGGAGAACGGCTACAACGTTCGCGTCAGGATGCCGCTGCTCAAGGGGGTCAACGACTCCAAGGAAGAGATCGATGCGGTAATCGAGTACTTCAAGCCCTATCGCTACCAGAAGAACTTCGACCGCGTCGACCTTCTGCCCTACCACAAGCTGGGCGTGGGCAAGTACCAGTCCCTAGGTCGCGACTACGAGATCGAGGGAGACCCCTCGCTGAGCGACGAGGACCTCAACAACATCGAGACGTGGATCAAGGACGCCGACTTCAGGGTCAATCTCGTGAGGCACTAGGAAAACATGAAAAGTTGTAGCGAAACATCCAACGATCGTGGAAGGGAGGAAGGATTGCATTACATAACCGAAAGCGAGCTCCGCGACGCCTATGCTCACCAGCCGTATGACTCCTACGAGCTTCCCGGCGACGCGAAACTGACACCAAGCGCCAGGCAGTTCCTGAACGACTTCAGGATCGCCTTTGACGGCGAGGGAGCGTACGCGGGCCAGGACCTATCTGACACTCATGCAAAGGCCACGGAAGCGCAGACGCAGACTGTCGACACGAGCGCGCTGCTGATGGACGCGCATCTTTTGGGGTCCCAGCTCAGGCTGCTCTCACGGCATGCGCTCGGCATAGACAACGTGCTGGCGCGTCGCTGCGACGAGATAGGTCACGCCTGGGTCGCGGCGCATGCGATGAGCGACTTTGCCACCGACGGATCCAACAGCGTGGTCGAGCCGCATCTTCCGGGCGATGCGCCTGAACCTCCGCTCGATGCCTGCGTGCATCCCATCTGCTTTGAGGCGAGCGTGCTCTTTGCCCAGATAGCAAGATGCGTTCGCGTCTGGAAAAACGCGCGGTCGCGCATGGCGGCCGCCGACGCCGAGGCGCTTGACGCGTGGATGTGCGAGGCGTCGGGCGCATGCGACGAACTGGCGGACGCAGTCAACAGGGCAAGGGAGGCGATGTAGGGCATGGCAGATCTTGACGGTGCTAACAACAGGCTACAGGCGATGCTCGACACCGTTGAGCACCCTGCGAAGGTCAGCAAGGACGAGGAGCTCTACTGCGGGCTGGACGTGGGAACGGCCTTCATCGTTGTCGCGGTGGTCGACGCCCAGGGCAGGCCCGTGGCGTGTGCGTATCAGTTCGCCGACGTGGTTCGCGACGGTATGGTTGTGGACTACCTCGGCGCGTGCGACATCGCCCAAAGCCTCAAGGACACGATCGAGTCCCAGCTGGGCGTCGAGCTCACGCAGGGTGCGGTGGCCATCCCGCCGGGAACGGAGAACCTCGACGGCGGCGTGGTCCGCAACGTCTGCGAGTCCACGGGCCTCGGGTGCGTGGCCATCTTCGACGAGCCCACGGCGGCCAACCTCGTGATCGGCACCAAGAACGGTGCCGTGGTCGACATCGGCGGCGGCACCACGGGCATCTCGATCTTCGAGGATGGGCGCGTGGTCAAGAGCGTCGACGAGTCTACGGGCGGGACCCACTTCAGCCTCGTGCTCGCCGGCAGCAAGAACATCACCTTTGACGAGGCGGAGACCTACAAGCGCGACTCTGCCCACCACCGCGAGGTCCTTCCCGTGGTCGCACCCACGATCGACAAGGTCGCGACGATCATCCGTGACGCCTGCGCCGGCTATGACGTGCCCGAGGTCATCCTGGTCGGGGGCACCTCCGAGCTCACGGGGATCGAGGGACGCGTCCAGAAGCGCCTGGGGGTCCCGGTGTCCAAGCCCAATCACCCCATGTTCGTGACCCCCATGGGCATCGCGCTCGGCTGCATGCTCGAGGCCCGAGGTGGTCTCAGTGGCTGACATCAAGATCATTCGCAATCCCGCCCCCGGAACCATGGCGATCATCAACCAGAGGAGCGGGGCACGCTGGGACAAGGACTTTCTTCCCAGCGCCGTCGGACTCGTCCAGGGCAAGATGATCGAGATGGTCGTCGCGAGCGACGTCGCCGAGAAGACGGCCGGCGTCATCGTGAGCGACGTGCGGGGCTCCTGCCCGCAGAACATGGTCATGCTCGCGATCGCGGGCGAGACCGCGGAAGTGGTGGAGTGCCTCCGCAAGATCAGGGACGACAAGGGTGGTGCCCATGATTGTTTGTAAGCTCATCGGATCCATTTGGGCGACGCGAAAGTTCGAGGAGCTGGACGGCTCCAAGCTCATGCGCGTCGAGGTGCTCACGGGTGACGACCGGGGCAAGCAGCTCATCTGCGTTGACACCATAAGCGCCGGCGTCGGAGACCGGGTGCTGGTCACCACGGGAGCGGCCGCCTATCTGTTCATGCGAGACGAGTTTGGCAAGAACGCACCGATCGATGCGGTAATCGTAGGAATCATCGACGAAGACGTCGAGTTGTAAGGAAAGGAGGACCAGATGAAGAGGCTTATCAGCGCCAAGGACGTGCTGGACGCGGCCAAGGAGCACAAGGACCTGACGGTCGACAAGAACACCATCGTCACGGCCCAGGCTGCAGATCTCGCATGGGAGAACGGCGTTCTTCTCGTGTCCGACTCTGACGCGCAGGAGTCCTCATCGAAGGGGTGCGCCGCCACGAAGGCCCCCGAGGCGCATGAGGACGCGATTGCTTCGTGTGGCGCCACGAAGGAGCAGGAGCCGGTCCTCACGGCCAGCCAGATCGAGGAGATCATGACCGCGGCCGTGGACAAGGGACTGTGGACCGCGGACGAGCTGCAGAGCCTGCTACACGGCAATGCCCCCGCAACGCAGGAGCTCCCGCCCGTCACGGTGGGCGTGTCCAACCGGCACATCCACCTCTCCCAGGAGCATCTCGAGCAGCTCTTTGGCAAGGGCCATGAGCTCACCCCGATCAAGGACCTCTCGCAGCCCGGCCAGTTCGCCTCCAAGGAGTGCGTGACGCTCGTCGGACCCAAGGGCGTCATCGAGAAGGTTCGCGTGCTCGGCCCCGTGCGTGCGCGCACGCAAGTCGAGATCCTGGCGGCGGACACCTTCAAGCTGGGCGTCCCCCAGGCCATCAGGCTCAGCGGGCACCTGGAGGGCACGCCGGGCATCACCGTCGTCGGGCCCGAGGGCACCGTCGTCCTTCCCGAGGGCGTCATCGTCGCCTCGCGTCACATCCACATGACGCCCGAAGATGCGGCGAGGCGCGACCTGCATGACGGGCAGGTCGTCTCGATCAAGTTCGGCGGCGAGCGCGGCGGCCAGCTTGACGAGGTGGTCATCAGGGCGACCAGGACCGGTGCCCTCGATTGCCACATCGACACCGAGGAGGCAAACGCGCTCCACATCAAGAACGGCTCCGTTGTTGAGGTTGTTAAGTAGAACGGCTTGCAGGCAGGGTTGGGCATTGCTCACTGATGAAAGGAAACCGGAATGGCAAACGCAACTGAGGCTCTCGGCATGATCGAGACCAGGGGGCTCGTGGGCTCCGTGGAGGCGGCCGACGCCATGGTCAAGGCGGCCAACGTCAGGCTCATCGGCAAGGAGCAGGTCGGCGGCGGCCTCGTCACCGTCTTCGTGCGCGGCGACGTGGGCGCGGTCAAGGCCGCGACCGACGCCGGCGCGGCGGCCGCCCAGCGCGTGGGCGAGCTCATCTCCGTCCACGTCATCCCGCGCCCGGACGGCATGGTCGAGTCGATCCTGCCGCAGGCGTAGGTCCGTAAAAACACGTAGGAAACCAAGGCGGGCACGTGCCCGTCGACGAAGGGGGAAACCGGAATGGCAAACGCAACTGAGGCTCTCGGCATGATCGAGACCAGGGGGCTCGTGGGCTCCGTGGAGGCGGCCGACGCCATGGTCAAGGCGGCCAACGTCAGGCTCATCGGCAAGGAGCAGGTCGGCGGCGGCCTCGTCACCGTCTTCGTGCGCGGCGACGTGGGCGCGGTCAAGGCCGCGACCGACGCCGGCGCGGCGGCCGCCCAGCGCGTGGGCGAGCTCATCTCCGTCCACGTCATCCCGCGCCCGGACGGCATGGTCGAGTCGATCCTGCCGCAGGCGTAGGACATGACAGCGCGCAAGAGGGACGCGGAGCCGGCGTCCCCGAACAAGGGGCCGGCATCGGCGCAGGGCCAGGAGCACAGCGCTGCCGACCCGAGCAAGACGGCGTCCGCGTCACCAAGCAAGGCGACCGCGGACAAGACCGCCGCAGCGGGCGAGAAGCCCACTGAGCAAGGCATCAAAGGCGACGGCGCGACTACGGGCGTAGGCCCCGCGGCAGCGCCGCACGCCGAGCAGCACGTCACACAGGAAAAGCCCGCGGGGGCATCCCCCGCGTCGACGAAGGGGGAAACCGGAATGGCAAACGCAACTGAGGCTCTCGGCATGATCGAGACCAGGGGGCTCGTGGGCTCCGTGGAGGCGGCCGACGCCATGGTCAAGGCGGCCAACGTCAGGCTCATCGGCAAGGAGCAGGTCGGCGGCGGCCTCGTCACCGTCTTCGTGCGCGGCGACGTGGGCGCGGTCAAGGCCGCGACCGACGCCGGCGCGGCGGCCGCCCAGCGCGTGGGCGAGCTCATCTCCGTCCACGTCATCCCGCGCCCGGACGGCATGGTCGAGTCGATTCTGCCGCAGGCCGAGTAGCGCGCTCTGGGGCCTGATTCGGTAACGGATGAAAAGAGAAGCGATGGAAGAGTACGACTACGACCTCAAGAGCATCCAGGCTGCTCGCGACCTCGCGCGCAAGGGCAAGGTCGCGGCGAACCAGCTCGCCACCTTCAACGCCGAGCAGATCGACCGCATCCTGCGCAGCATGGTCGAGGCGGCCGAGAAGAACGCGGTCACCCTGGCCAAGATGGCGGTCGAGGAGACCACCTTTGGCAACGTGCACGACAAGATCTACAAGAACCACATGGCGTCTGGTCTTCTCTACGAGAACATAAAGGACAAGAAGACCATCGGCGTCATCGACGTGGACGAGAAGAAGCAGGTCATCACCATCGCCGACCCTCTCGGCCTCCTGCTGGGCATCGTCCCGTCCACCAACCCGACCTCGACGGTGTTCTACAAGTCGATGATCGCCCTCAAGTCCCGTAACGCCATCGTGTTCTCGCCGCACCCCAAGGCGATCAAGTGCACGAGCCTCGCCATCAAGATCATGGAGGAGGCCGCCGTCGCCGCCGGTGCGCCCGACAACGTCATTCAGGGAGTCTCGCTGGCCACCATGGCCGCCACCAACGAGCTCATGCACGCGCCCGAGGTCAGCACCATCATCGCGACCGGTGGCCCCGGCATGGTCAAGGCCGCCTACAGCTCGGGCAAGCCAGCGCTTGGCGTCGGCGCGGGCAACTCGCCCTCCTACATCGAGCGCACGGCCAACGTGCGCCAGGCCGTGAAGCAGATCATCGCCTCCAAGACGTTCGACTACGGCACCATCTGCGCCTCCGAGCAGAGCATCGTCTGCGAGACCTGCAACCGCGACGAGGTCATCTCCGAGCTCAAGCAGCAGGGCGGCTACTTCATGACCGAGGAAGAGTGCTCCAAGGTCTGCAAGCTCCTGTTCCGCAACGGCCATGCCATGAGCCCCAACTTCGTGGGGCACAGCCCCCAGTCCATCGCCCAGGCAGCGGGAATCTCCGTCCCCGAGGGCACCAAGGTCCTTATCGGCGAGCAGCACGGGGTGGGAGACAAGTGGCCGCTCTCCTACGAGAAGCTGACCACGGTCCTGGGCTTCTACACGGTCTCCAACTGGGAGGAGGCGTGCGACCTGTGCATCCAGCTCCTGCAGAACGGCATCGGTCACACGTTCAACATCCACACCGAGGACAAGGAGATTGTCCGCAAGTTCTCCGTCAAGCCGGCCTCTCGCATCCTCATCAACACGGGCGGCACGCAGGGCGGCACGGGGCTCTCCACGGGGCTCGACGTGGCGCTCACGCTGGGCTGCGGCTCCTGGGGCGGCAGCTCCATCTCCGAGAACGTCGGACCCGAGCACCTCATCAACACCAAGCACGTCGCCAACGGCATCATCGAGCCCTACGAGGTGGCAGCGCAGGACAAGGTCTTCGCGAAGTACCATCCCGAGCTCGTGGCCGACTATGCCCTCTGCGACTCGTCCGCGGGCTGCTGCTGCGAGCCCTCCAAGCATACCCTTGACATGCCGGTCGGCACGGGCGGCCACAGCACGGCGGGAATCGACATGCCGGTCGGTCACAACACGTCGGGCATCGGCTACTCGCTGGGCTGCAACAGCTGCGGTGGCCCCGCGCCCACGGAGTCGACGAAGGATCTCTCCGACGTCATCGACGCCGACGAGCTCAAGAAGATGGTCACGGAGCTGGTAGCCGCCTTCCGGGGGTCCGACGACTAGGTGCCCCTAGCGTTACGCGAACGGTCTTCGTACAAGGAGGATTGAAATGAGAAATGCACTGGGCATGGTCGAGACCATGGGAAACGTTGGGGTCGTCGAGGCATCTGACGCCATGGTCAAGGCCGCAGAGGTGACGCTGGTGGGCAAGGTCAACGTGGGAGGCGGAATCGTCACCACCTTTATTCGCGGTGACGTGGCCGCCGTGAAGGCAGCCACCGACGCGGGTGCCGCAGCCGCCGAGCGCGTCGGCGAGCTGCGCTCCGTGCACGTGATCCCGCGGCCCGACGCCGAGATCGAGAAGATCGTCCCGCACCTGAACAGCTAGACGTCATGGATGTCTCGAGCTTTTACGCCCAGCTCGACGGCCTGTATCATGAGGCGGGCTCAGACGTAGGCGGATACCTCAGGGGCCGCCTGCGTCTTGCCCGTTCGCAAGAGGACGAGCTGGGCGTCGCAGCCGTTGCGAACGAACTGGGAAGCGTCTTGAGGGTCCGTGGCGAGCTCGGGGAGTCCGAGGACCTATATGGCGAGGTGCTGGCCATTCTGCGCAGGCGCGGTGCTCAAGACGAACAGGTCGCCACGGCCCTTCTCAACCTGGGCGACGTCTACGTTGCCCAGGGCAGGTACTTGGTGGCGGTCGACGCGTTCGACCAAGCCGAGTCCCTTCTGGGCGAGGGCGACGTCTACGAGCTCAGCGCCGTGTGCAACAATCGGAGCAGCGCCTATCGGGGCCTTGGTGAGTTTGCGCGGGCCCGACAGGACCTGCGCCGGGCCGCGCGGCTGCTCGAGGGCGTTCCTGATTCCGAGGGTGCGCGCGCGGTCAACGCCATCAACCTCGCACAGATTCTTGTGGACGAGGGAAGGCTTCCAGAGGCCAGAGACGTCCTGGCTCCGGCTCTGGTGGCCTACGTGACACTGAGCGCGGGACGCGACATCCACCGTCCGAACGCGCTCGCCACGGCAGGCAAGATCAGCTATCTGATGGGCGCGTATCGAGCGTCCGCCGAGCTCTACGAAAGCGCATGGAAGTCCCTCTCCCAGAAGCTCGGCGAGTCAAAGACGGCCGCGGCCCTGCGCGGGGAGGCACAGAGGATTCGAAGGCTCGCGGATGAGGTCGAGGGAGAAGGCCGGCGCACCTAGCACGTTTCTTTCGCGCACGGCGGATGGCGCACGACGGTCTTCACGCGAGGGGCCCATACGAGAATGAGAGCATGGTTGGTATGCGGGGGCTCGAGCTTTCCAGGAACTACTACAACGTCTATGGGCAAGCCCTTCTGGCGAGCGTTCCCCCTTCGGTGGGGACCAATCTTGCCATGGGCCTCGTTGGGGCGGGTTCTGAATGTCTCGGGTTCGATGACGAACTGTCACGTGATCATGACTTTGGGCCGGGGTTCTGCGTCTGGGCGCCGCGCGCCGTGTATGTGCAGTGGGGCCCGGAGCTCGTGGACGCCTACGAGCGGCTCCCCCGGAGCTTCGGGGGCCTGGAGCGCAACGAGACGAGCCTCGCGGGACAGCGCGTCGGCGTCTTCGAGACCGAGGCCTTCTATCGGACGTTCACCGGCCTGGAGCGGGCCCCCCAGTCCGTGGGGGAGTGGCTCAGCATTCCCGAGCAGCTGCTCGCACTGGTGGCCGACGGCGAGGTCTTCTCTGACCCCAGCAGGTACTTCACCAATCTGCGTGAGGCGTACCGGGGCTTTTATCCCGAGCAGGTCGTGCGCAAGAAGCTCGCGGCAGACTTGGCGTCCATGGCTCAGTCCGGGCAGTACAATCTGGGACGCTGCCTGAGAAGGGACGACCCGGTCGCGGCAAACGTCGCGCGCACCGAGTTTGTGCAGAGCGTCCTGGCGGCCCTTCACCTGCTCTCCAGGACGTATATGCCCTACTACAAGTGGTCCTTCAGGTCACTGTCCGAGCGCGCGCACGTCCCGGAGCCGATCTGCGCGCTCGTACGCAAGGTGGCCTCCGCCCCCGTCTGCGAGGTCACGGCCGACCAGGTTGACTCCCTCTGCGAGGTCATGCTGAGATGCGTCCTCACCCTGGGGTGGGCGTCGACGACCAGCGACTTTCTTCTGGACGCGGCCGTAGAGATCTGGCAGGGCCTGGACAGCGACTACCTGAGGGGTCGCCCTCTGGAGGAGGGAGTGTTCCATTGACGGATCAAGCGACCTCATCGGCGGTTGGGTCATGTCAGGCGCACCGGTCTCGCCTGGTGCGGCGCCACCAGATGGACGAGCTGTTCTCGTCTCCTACGGTGGCGGGGTTTCTCGCGGGTCAGGGCCTACGAGAGCGTGAGCAGTCCCTCCTTCGCACGATTGTCTCGATTGAGTGGTCCCAGTTTGACCGCGTGCAAAACATGAGCGGCCGAACGTCCTGCCAAGACGACGTCCGCCGGTTCTTTGTCTTTCGCGTCGCGCAGTACGCCGCCTTTCCCTCGGCGATGCTGTCGCCCCTCTGCGACGAGCTGGAGCGCTCCGAGCGCGAGGGCCGCAACCTGGTTCAGGAGAAGTACGCGCGGATGATGGAGCGGACGGACCCGGAGAGCTTCGCGCGCGACTGGAAGCTCCGGCTGGGGCCCCTCTCGCCGGTGAAGCGCGGAGTCCTTGACGAGCTGGGCGAGCTGATGCGGGGCTACGTGAGAGCCGCCGCGCGAGGGCTTCCCGTCTCGCATGGCCACGCGCGTCCGGACGTCTCTGCGGATGGTCGCATCTCGTCGGTGGACTATCTCCTGGCGGAGCTCTCCTCGTACTCGCTGGGCGCGCTCTTCCTGCTCAAGGACGCCCTCTCGTGCGGCTCGCGTGACGCGTCCAATCCCGTGGAAAAGGCCTACGAGCTCGCGGTATGTCTGAGCGCCCTGATGGAGGAGACATGACGAACCTTTTCGACGGCTCCAGAAAGAAGCTCTACAGGATCGGTGACGTGAGCCGGATGAGCGGCATCTCGCGGCGGACGCTCAGGCTCTACGACGAGCTTGGGCTCGTCAAGCCCGACCTGGTCGCGGGGAACAAGTACCGCCACTACTCGCTCAGGACCGTTCTCAAGATCCCCGTCATCAACTACCTCAAGATGATGGGCTTCCCCCTCGAGGAGATCTCGGAGATGCTGACGTGCTCCAACCTCGGAGAGACCCGGCGGCACTTCGTTGAGCACCTGGAGCTCTGCGACAAGGAGGAGCGCCGGATTTCGGAGCAGCGCCAGGCCATCTACGACTGGAGCGAGCTCATCGCCGAGGCCAACGGCGTGCTGAGCGTCAGCCAGACGTCCGTGAACGTCAAGTTCGCGCCCGAGTCGACCCTCATCTGCATGCCTCATCGCTTCACGGGCGACTTCGCCGAGTCGATCATCTCGCCGGACTTCAGCATGTTCGTGAGCCAGCACAACAACGCGATCACCGGGCCGGTGATCTTGAGGTTCAAGACGCTCGAAGACGCCTCGGCCGCCGTGTGCGGTGGCGAGGGATGCGACGTCGACCTGCTTCAGAAGGCGATGCGGCCCATTGACGAGGAGTGCCGCGTGCTGGTTGGAGGGCGCATGTTCCTCTCGACCTATCACTGTGGTCGGTTCGAGGACATGTGCGAGTCGTTCGAGCGGCTGTCCGACTACGCGAGGGACAACGGGTACCGGCTCTCGAGCGAGGTCTACGAGCGCTTCGTGACGGACTACTGGACCTCATACGACTCGAACCTTTTTGTGGTGGAAATAATGGCAGCGATTGAAACGGAGTAAGCATGGACGAGTTCAAGCTCAACACGCAGCTGTACTTTGGGTCGCGTGCGGTCGATTGCCTGGGCAAGATTGACGGCAGCAACGTTCTTGTGGTCACGGACGGCTTCCTCGAGAAGTCGGGCATGGTCGCCAAGATGGTGCAGCACCTCCCCATGGGGGCCACGTACCAGACCTATTCCAACGTGAAGCCCGACCCGAGTCAGGAGCTCGTGGACGAGGGCATCGAGATGATCCTCGGGCTGCATCCCGACGTCGTCATCGCGTTCGGCGGCGGCTCCTGCATCGATTCCACCAAGGCTATCCTGTACTTCGCGCGCGAGAGGGGCCTCGAGCGGCCGTACTTCCTGGCCGTCCCCACGACGGCGGGAACGGGCTCGGAGGTCACCAACTTCGCGGTCATCACGCGCGGGTCCGACAAGGTGGTGCTCATCGATGACTTTCTCGCCCCGGACGGCGCGCTGCTCGAGGCGGAGTTCACGCGCTCCGTGCCGACCAAGATCACGGCCGACACCGGTCTGGACGTGCTCACGCATGGCCTCGAGTCCTACGTGAGCAACAGCTCGACACCCTTTACCGAGGCGCTGTCCGTCAAGGCCCTGCGCCTCGTCTTCGAGAACCTCCCCGTCACCTTCCGAGACGGGATGTCCATGCGCGCGCGCACGCGGATGATCGAGGCGTCGTGCATCGCCGGCATCGCCTTTACCAACGCGGGTCTGGGCATCAACCATTCGCTGGCGCACGCGTTCGGCGGCCGCTTCCACGTGGCCCATGGCAGAATCAACGCCGTCCTGCTCCCGTACGTCATGCGCTTCCACATGGGCGAGGACGCCTATCGCGAGCCGTACGAGCGCCTTGCCCACGAGCTGGGCCTGAGAGACGCCGACGAGCTGCTCCAGAGGATCATCGGCATCCGTGGCGAGCTCGGCGTCGAGGAGCGCCTCGCGGACCTGGGCATAGACGCGTCCTCGTTCGAGGTCGAGCTGAGCGGCATGGCCGAGGCCGCGCTGCACGACCGCTGCACGCCCACCAACCCGCGTCCTGTGTCCAAGCAAGACCTGGTCAACCTCTATCGCGACGCCTACAACGGCTAGCGGGTAAGACGTGCGTCAGAGCGAGGGCCCCTCTCATGGCGAAAGGGGCCCTCGCCCTTTTTAGGCTCGTCCCTTCTCTTCCTAGCGGGCGCGAGCGGTCCTGGTCTGATGCCGCTAGGCTGACTATACCCAGACAGGCCGCGAGACCGCCGCGCCTTTCGTCCGCAAAAGGTGTCCGGTACCCTTGTTACACTGTGAGCAGACGATTCCGCCCCCAAAGGAGGCTCCCATGTACGGACTCAAGACCGAGAGCAGCTTCGACGGCGCTCACTTCCTGACCGACTACCACGGCAAGTGCGAGAACCTCCACGGACATCGCTGGCGCGTCGTGGCCTACCTGCGCGCCCCCGAGCTGGGAGGCCAGGGCACCGAGCGCGACATGGTCGTGGACTTCGGCGTCTTCAAGCGCGCGCTGCGCGCGCTCACCGAGGAACTCGACCACACCTTCCTCGTGGAGAGGGGCTCGCTCATGGACAAGACCCTCGCGTGCCTGGACGAGGAGGGCTTCTCGCTCACCATCCTGCCCTTTCGCACCACAGCCGAGAGCCTCGCGCGCTACTTCTGCGAGCGCCTCTGCGACCAGGGGCTTCCCTGCTCGCAGGTCGACGTCTATGAAACCCCGCTTAACTGTGCGACATACCTCAGGGAGGAGGGGTAGGATTTATACCTATACTGAGGCTGAAAGAGCCGCTGAGAAGGCGCGCGAGAGGCGAAAGGCGTGGCATGGACGACCATCCGCTGCACGGTGTCAACCTGACGGGCTGGCTCACGCTCGAGTCGTGGGTCACGCCCGAGCTCTTTGCCGAGGCGGGCGCGCTTGACGAGGAGTCGCTCGTCACGGCGCTCGGGGCCAAGCGCTACGCGGACTACGTGCGCCGCCATCGGGCCGCCTTCGTCACGCGTGACGACTTCGTCAAGATCTCGGCGCGCGGCTTCAACGCCGTCCGCCTGTCGGTCCCCTGGTACGTCTACGGCGAGGAGGGCCCCGAGCCGGGCCCGTACCTGGGCTGCATCGAGCTCGTCGACGAGGCGCTCGAGTGGGCCGAGGAGATTGGTCTCAAGGTCGTCTTCGCGCTGGCGATAAACCCCGGCGCGCCCCACACCGGCAGCGGCATGGCCCCCGACCTCGCCGACTGCCACCTCCCGCGCGAGCGCGTCCTCGACGTGCTCTATGCCCTGTCCAAGCGCTACGCCTCGCGCGTGGGCTTCTTTGGCATGGAGCTCGCCGACGACATAGTCCCGCAGGTGCGCCGTGGCCTCACGCTCACCGACGGCGTGGCGATCCATCGTTTGCGCAACTACTATCGCGAGGCCTACGAGCTCGTGCGCAACGCCGCGGGTGAGGACGTCGTCGTGATCTTGCCAGACGGCGGCGTACCCACCGGCTGGGGGCGCTTCATGGCGCAGCGCCACTACCACAACGTCTGGCTCGACTGCCACCTCGACCACCCCGGGGAGTCTGTGGACGTCTCAGGCCCCACGGGCGTGCGCACCCTCGTTGGCAGGTGCGCCAGGCACGTCAAGCAGGCCTCGCGCTCGGGGATGCCCGTCATGGTGGGCAAGTGGTCGGCGTCTCTGCCCATGGCCGATCAGACCATGACGCCCGAGGGCCGCATCGCCCTCGAGCGCGTCTACACCTCCGAGCAGATCGCCGCCTATGAGGGGTGCGCCGCGTGGTTCTTCAACACCTGGAAGACCTCGGGGATGCTCGCGGGCTGGGACGCCCGCGTGGCGCTGGCCACCTTCGAGCGGGGGATGATCGTCTGATGGCAGGGCTGCTCAGCGTCGTGGGCACGCCCATAGGAAACCTCTCCGACATGGCGCCCCGCGCGATCGGGGCGCTTTCCTCCGCCGACGTGGTGCTCTGCGAGGACACGCGCGTGACGGGCAAGCTGCTCTCCGCGTTCGACCTGCACGTGCGCCTCGAGCGCTGCGACGAGAACGTCCTGGGCGAGAGGATTCCCTCCGTGCTCGCGCGCCTCGAGGAGGGCCAGAGGGTCGCCTTCGTCTCCGATGCCGGCATGCCCGGCGTCTCCGATCCGGGACAGCGGCTCGTGGACGCGGCGCTCGATGCGGGCCTTGCCGTCGAGGTGGTACCGGGGCCGAGTGCCGTGACCTGCGCCCTTGTGGCGTCAGGGCTGACAAGCGAGCACTTCTTCTTCGAGGGTTTCCTGCCGCGCCGGCGCTCGGCGCAGCGCGCGCGCCTCGAAGAGCTCGCCGTGATCCCGGGCACGCTCGTGGTCTACGAGTCCCCGCATCGCGTGGCGGACACGCTCGCCAACGTGGCCACCGTCATGGGCGACCGGCGCGTGGCTCTCGTGCGCGAGCTGACCAAGGTGCACGAGGAGGTCGTGCGCGGCGAGGCCTCCGAACTTGCTGCGATGGTGGCCGTGCGCGACGAGGTGCGCGGGGAGTGCGTGGTCGTGATCGCGGCACCCGACGCCTCCGAGCTCGAGGAGCGCCGCCGCGCCTCCGCTGGTCCCGAGCTCTCGCTCGAGGAGGCCATCGCCGCTGGCCTTGCTGACTCTGAGCCCAAGAGCGCGCTGGCCAAGCGGTTGGCCAAGTCCTTCTCGCTTCCGCGTGCCGAGGTGTACGACCGGGTGGTCGCGGCGGTCTCGACGGCTGTGAATTAGGCTGATTTCTTGGCCCCGAAGGGCGAAAGGGGACTTGTCAGCAGTTTTTGGGCTACCCCCTTCTGTCCAAAAAAGTTGCGAGCCTCTGACCTACGGCTTTTGAGGGCCCGAAGGGTCTGATACACAACGTGTCCGGGAAAAACTGCTGACAAGTCCCCTTTGGCGTTTTCGAGCGGGGTCGTATACCCCTCAAGATGGCTAAACCATAGGTAAAAGCTATCTCTAGCAAGAGATAGTAGGTATTTCCTTTTATTGGGGCGCTCCGTCACACTGTTCTGCGGAGAAACACTCGCCATCAAGGAGGAGCACTCATGAGCATCCCGTACGACCACCAGACCCCACACCGTTTTGACGTGGTGGGGAGCTTCCTGCGCTCCGACGCCCTCAAGCGCGCCCGCGCGGACCTCGAGGCCGGCGCCATCGGCCATGACCAGCTCGTTGCCATCGAGGATGAGGCCATTCGTGACCTCGTGGCCAAGGAGCAGGCAGCCGGCCTTGCGGTGATCACCGACGGCGAGTTCCGTCGCAGCTACTGGCACCTTGACTTTATGTGGGGGCTCCAGGGCATCGACCACGTTGAGCTCGACCATGGCTACTTCTTCCACGGTGAGGAGACCACGCACGGCTCCGCGCAGCTCACGGGCAAGATCAGCGGCGAGAACCACCCGTTCGTGAAGCACTTCAAGTTCGTGCAGGCCCTCGAGGATAAGAACACCGTTGCCAAGCAGACCATCCCCGCGCCCGCGCAGACCCTCTGCGAGCTGTTCCGCGACGAGGAGCATGCCCGGACGACGGCGTCGATCTACCCCAATATCGATGACCTTGTCGAGGACCTCGGCACCGCGTATCGCACCGTGATCGCGGAGCTCTACGCCGCCGGCTGCCGCCACGTCCAGCTCGATGACTGCACCTGGGGCATGATCGTGGACAAGGGCTACTGGAAGACCCGCTCGGCGAACGGTGCGACGCTCGAGGAGGAGGCTGAGCGTTATTTGCGCGTTAACAACCTCGCCCTGCGCGACCTGCCCCGTGACCTCACGGTCAACACGCACGTGTGCCGCGGCAACTACCACTCCACGTACGCCGGAAGCGGACCGTACGATCGCGTGGCTCCGTTCCTGTTCGCCCGCGAGAACGTGCACGCCTTCTTCCTGGAGTTCGACGACGAGCGCTCCGGTGGCTTCGCCCCGCTTGCCGAGGTGCCGGAGGACAAGCTGGTCGTGCTGGGACTCGTGACCACCAAGTCGCCCGTGCTCGAGAACCCCGAGCAGGTTATCGCCCGCATCCACCAGGCGGCCGAGTACGTGCCCCTGGAGCGCCTGTGTCTCTCGCCGCAGTGCGGCTTCGCGTCGTGCGAGATTGGCAACAAGCTTAGCGAGGCCGAGCAGTGGACCAAGGTGCGCCTCGTGCGTCAGATCGCCGAGGAGGTCTGGGGATAGGCCGTCACTGGAAGACCCGTGTCCTCCGCAGCTCCTCCTGCGTCCCGGTTTGCGCTCACTCGCGGATTGGGGCGCTTTATTTATTTTGAATCCATATATTCTCAGTTGACGATTGCTGGTAGGTCGTCTTTTTCGCCAACAGGAGGCGAAAGTATCAAAAACTTGCTCCAGTCCTGTTACGGTGTGCGGCATCGGGCGGATGGTAGCTCGACGAGAGGGGCTCGCCTCCTCAGACTTTCAAAAATACCTATCTGTTCTAGTTAAGATAGAACAGAAGGCGTATACTGCGGCCACCATAGAGAGTGGAGGCTCGCAATGGATGTGGAGAAGCGTCGTATCCTCGTGTTCGTCGTGGTGACGTATGCGTTGACCTGGTCGTTCGAAATAGGAGTCCTGTGGCCTGCCCTTCAGGGGGGAGGCGCTGCGGGGTCCCTTCTCGCTCTGGTTCCCATGCTCCTCCCGGCGCTCGGCGTCGTGATCGCGCGCCTGGTCACGCACGAGGGGTTTGGCCATGCGCTGCTTCGCCCCGTTCGCTTTCGCCAGACGTGGCACCTGTGGGCACTCGGAGCCTTTGGGACGGCCGCGCGCCTCGTGCGCATGCAGCGTGCGGGCAAGGAGCCGCTGCTCACGGCATCAAATGATGACAAGAGCCAGCAGGCTTCGACGCCCGTGCCGCCCGGCGGGGCGAGGCGCTGATGGTCATCACGGTGGACCGCCTCGTCGCCGAGCCGCTCTTCGAGCAGGTCCGCCGGCAGGTCATCGTCGCCATAGCCACCGGCGAGCTGCGACCCGGCGACGCGCTGCCCTCGGTGCGCTCGCTCGCGCGGGACCTGGGCATCAACCTTCATACGGTTCACAAGGCCTACGAGACCCTGGCATCCCAGGGCTACGTGCTCCTGCTCGGTCGGCGCGGCGCGTTCGTGGCCGATGCTGCCTCCGAGTCCACGGCCGGCCTCGACGCTGCCACGCTGCGCGCCGGCCTTACCCGTCTTGCCACGGAGCTCTCCGCGAGCGGAGGAACGCCCGAGGAGTTTCTCGCCCAGGCGCGCGACGTTACCAAGGCGGTGTGGCCCGCGCAGGCCTCGTCGTCCTCAGGAGAGGATCATCGTCATGTCTAGCTTCCTGTCCGTTCTTCTCGCCATCTGCCTGGCGCTTCCCGGCCTTTCGATGGCCGTCATGCCGTGGCTCACGCCCGCCGGCGAGGTCTTTGCCGTTACGGTGCCGCCCGCTGCAGTCCACGACCCACGTATCCGCCGCCTGCGCGCGGGCTATGCGGCGGCCATGGTCGCGCTCACGGTGGCTGTGGCCCTCATCGGCGTTCTCGACCCCACGAACGTCGCGCTTTACGTCACGCTCTGCATGGTCCTGCCCGTCGTGGGGTTCGCAGGCATGCTCGTCTGCCGTGCCCGCGTCCAGGCGATCAAGGTCCGGGAGGGCTGGCGCGCCACCGGTGAGAAGACCACCTCCGCAGTGCTGCCCGCCGCCGCTCCCGGCCCCCTGCCCCTTGCGTGGAACCTTCTCTATCTGCCCATTATCAGCGCCACGGCGGCGCTGACCGTGGCGCTCTATCCCTCCATGCCGGCTCAGATCCCCATGCACACGGGTCTGGACGGCGTCGTGAACGGCTGGGCCGAAAAGTCCTGGGGCGCGGCGGCACTTCCCGTTCTCATGCAGCTCTTCATGGCTGCCGTCATGATCGCCTGCCACGCGGGCGTGCTCGTGAGCAAGCGCGGGGGAGCGGGCGCGTGCCCGGTGGCGGGTGCCCTCGCGTACGGGCGCTTCGCGCAAGTCCAGACCGCCTCGCTTCTGGGCATGGGCCTCGCGCTCACAGCGTCGATGACGCTCATGGTGCTCTCCGAAGCCCAGATCGTTGGCATGGGGGAGGCGGGCGCACTCGTGGGCGTGCTGACGCTCGTGAGCACCGGTGTCGCCCTGGCCCTCTCCGCATGGACGGGCCAGTCCGGCGCACGCCTCTTGGGGACCTCCGCTGGGCGTGACGAGGTCCTTTCCACCGACGACGATGGCCTCTGGAAGGGCGGCGTCTTCTACGTGAGCCGCGACGACCCGAGCGTCATGGTACCCAAGCGCTTCGGCGTGGGCTGGACGCTCAACTGGGGCAACTGGCGCTCGTGGGCGGTGACGGGCGCCTTCGTGGCGTTGACGGCGTTGTTCGTCTGGCTGACCATGGTGCTCGTGGGGTAGCCGGTCGAGTGCGCTGCCGAGAAGCCCGCCGCGTCGCACCACCCCTCACGCCTCGCTGTACCCCTGTCCCTGCACGTAGGCCCTCAGGTGCTCGACGTAGCGCGCGGCGACTGCGGAGAGCGGACGGCCGGAGAGCTTGACAAAGCCCAGCTCCATCTCCTCGTCGGACTCGAGCGGCACGGCCACGATGTTCTCGCCGTTCAGGTCGGCTGAGAGGATGCCGGAGCTGATGGTGTAGCCGTCAAGGCCGATGAGCAGGTTGAACAGGGTCGCGCGGTCCGTGACCACGATGTTCTTGTCGGCCTGCTCGGTGGGGTGGAGCTCCTCGGAGAAGAAGAAGGAGTTCTGCGTGCCCTGGTCGTAGGTCAGGCGCACGAACGGCTCCAGGTCGCTTAGACTCACGCGCTCTCGCCCGGCCAAGGGGCTCGTCCGGCTCACGAAGATGTGCGGCCGCGCCACGAAGAGCGGCTCGAAGCGCAGCTCCGCCCGGCGCACGGCACCCGTGATGACCTCGCGGTTGAAGGGGCTGCGAAAGAGCACGCCCAGCTCGCTTCTCTGCGTACGCACGTCGTCGATGATGCCCGCCGTGGGCCCCTCGCGCAGGGAGAACTCGTAGCGGTCGCGGCCCATCTCGCGCACGAGCTCCACAAACGCGTTGACCACGAAGGCGTAGTGCTGCGACGAGACGGCAAAGACCCGGCGCGGCGGCGTGCCGTGCGCGTAGGCGCTCTCCAGGAGGTCGGCCTGCTCGATGACCTGTCGCGCGTAGGAGAGAAAGCGCGTCCCCTCCTCGCTCACGCGTACGCCACGGGCACCGCGCTCGAAGATCGTGACGCCCATCTCGGCCTCGAGCTCGGCCACGGCCGCCGAGAGGCTCGGCTGCGAGATGAACAGGCGCGCCGCGGCCGCCGTTATGGAGCCTGCGTCGGCCACCTCTACCACGTACCTCAGCTGCTGAAGCGTCATGGGCCCCACCTTCTCTCGTCTCGCTGCCGCCTGCACCCTCCGCGCCGTGACCCCGGAGTCCGCATCGCGCCCGGACCATGCATAAGAGTACAATTATCAAGCTGCGGCCGCACGCCTTGTCGCGCCCCCCCGCCTCGATGCCATCCGTCCGTCATGAGGAGAGTCCTGTGGCAGAAAAGCCTTCCTACTTCATCACCACCCCGATCTACTACGTCAACGCCGCGCCCCACCTGGGCACCGCGTACTGCACGATCCTCACGGACGTCCAGGCGCGCTTCCGTCGCGCGATGGGCTACGACGTCAAGTTCCTGACCGGCATGGATGAGCACGGCCAGAAGGTCGCCGAGGCCGCCGAGGAGCACGAGATGAGCCCTCAGCAATGGTGCGACACCCAGGTTCCGCTCTTCAAGGACCTCTGGGGGCGCCTCGAGATCTCCAATGACGACTTCATCCGCACGACCGAGCCCCGCCAGCGTCATGCCGTCCAGTACCTCTGGGAGCGCATGAGGGAGTCGGGCTACCTCTACAAGGGCAGCTACGACGGCTGGTACTGCGTGCCCGAGGAGACCTACTTCACCGAGACCCAGGTCGAGAAGGCCGACAAGGGGCGCGAGCGCCCCGGAGCCCACCTCTGCCCCGACTGCGGCCGGCCCCTCGAGCGCGTCCGGGAAGAGTCCTGGTTCTTCAAGCTCTCCGCGTTCCAGGACCGCCTGCTCGCGCTCTATGACGAGCACCCCGACTTCGTGCAGCCGGACTTTCGCATGAACGAGGTGCGCTCCTTCGTGGCCGGTGGCCTGCAGGACCTCTCGGTCAGCCGCACGACCTTCGACTGGGGCATCCCCGTCCCCTTCGACGAGGGCCACGTCACCTACGTGTGGTTCGACGCGCTGCTCAACTATATGACGGCGGTGGGCTACGGCGCGGACGACGAGGCCGCGCGCGCCGAGTTCGCGCGACGCTGGCCCGCCCAGTGCCACGTGGTGGGCAAGGACATCATCCGCTTCCACTGCGTCATCTGGCCGGCCATGCTCATGGCCATCGGTGCGGACCTGCCCGACCACGTCTTCGCCCACGGCTTCCTCACGGTCAAGAACTCCGAGACCGGCTACGCCGAGAAGATGTCCAAGTCACGTGGCAACGCGATCGCGCCGGCCGAGGTCATCGACCTTCTGGGCGTGGAGGGCTACCGCTACTACTTCATGTGCGACGTCTCCCACGGAGAGGACTCTGCCATCAGCTTCGAGCGCATGGAGCAGGTCTACAACGCCGACTTGGCCAACAGCTGGGGCAACCTCGTCTCACGGGCGCTCAACATGAGCGCCAAGTACTTCGACGGCAAGACGCCCACCCTCGCGGACGGCTGGGAGTGGCGGCCCGGCGTCCTTCACGACCTCGCCCAGGGCATCTGCGAGCGCTACGCCGCGCGCATGGAGAAGATGGACTACGTGGGCGCCAAGGACGTGGTCATGGAGCTCGTCCACGCCGCCAACCACTTCATCGAGGACTCGGCCCCCTGGGCCGTGGCCAAGGACCCCGCGCGCGCGGGCGAGCTCACGGACATCATCTCGAGCCTGCTCGAGTCGATTCGCATCTGCGCCCACCTGCTCGCTCCCTTCATGCCCACGAGCTCCGCCGAGGTCCTCGCGCGCATGTCGCTTTCCAACGAGGCCGAGGTGGATGACCTCGCGGCAGCCTGCGCGTGGGGCGGCCTGGCGGGCGGCGTCGCCGTGACCAAGGGCGACGCGCTCTTCCCGCGCCTCGACTCCGGAAGGTAGCTGGCCGTGAGCGAGGCCTCCCCCTACTCCCGCCTCGCCAGCCCGCGCGAGACCCGCGCCGTGCTGGAGCGCTTCGACCTGGCCGCCAAGCACCGGCTGGGCCAGAACTTCCTGGTCTCTGATGCGGTGATCGGGCGCATCCTGGAGCTGGCGGAGCTCGACCAGGAGGACGTGGTTCTCGAGGTGGGCCCCGGTATCGGCACGCTCACGGTGGCTCTCTTGCCGCGCGTGGCCGCCGTCTGCGCCATCGAGGCGGACCGAACGCTCGCGCCCGTGCTCTCTGAGACCTGCGCCACGGATGGCGAGAAGCTTGCGCTCGTGGTCGCAGACGCGCTCAAGGTGGGGCCCGCGGAGGTTGCGGCGGCGCTTGCCGCGTGTGGGGGACAAGCCGACAAGGTCGTGCCCACCAAGCTCGTCTCCAACCTCCCGTACCAGGTCGCGGCCACCGTGATCATGCGCTTCCTGCAAGAGTGGCCGTCTCTTGGGCGCTGCGTGGTGATGGTGCAGGCCGAGGTCGCCGACCGCATCTGCGCCGAGCCGGGCAGCCGCACCTATGGCGCCTACACGGCCAAGCTCGCGCTTCTGGGGCGGGTGACGGGGCGCTTCGAGGTGGGCCCGTCCAGCTTCACGCCGGCCCCGCACGTGGACTCGGCCGTGGTGCGCATCGAGCGCACCCGCCCGCGCGACCCCCAGACGGGAGAGCCCCTCGCTCCCGCGCAGGTCGCGGCCACGACGGCCGTGATCGACGCCGCCTTCGCGCAGCGTCGCAAGACCATCCGCAACTCCATGTCCGCCTCGGGGTTTGCCAAGGACGAGCTCGATCGTGGCCTTGCGGCCGCGGGAATCGATTCTCGCCGTCGGGCCGAGACCCTCGCCCCGGCGGAGTTCGTGCGCCTCGCCGCCGCCCTGCCCTCGGCGCTGCCCGCAGCTCCGTCCGCGATTCCGCCTGCGGTCCCGCCCGCAGCCCTTCCCCTGGGAGGAAACCATGCCTGAGCTCGTCGTGCTCGACCACCTGACCCTTGCCGACGGGGAGCTCTTCCATGACCGAAAGGGCCGCGTGTGCGCTCTGCCGCGGCCCCTCGCCCCGCTCGCGGACACCCATGGGCACCTCACGAGCTTCAAGGGGCATGACCCGGCGCTCGCGCTCGCCCGCGCGGCGCTCGTGGGCGTGCGCCTGCTCGTGGTCCCGGTGGACCCCGTGAGCGAGATCCCAGGCACCTGGCCGGACGTGGCCGCGCTTCTCGCCTGGCTCGACGACCAGGTCGAGACCGCTCACGAATGCCTCGAGGAGTGCGCCGAGCAGGGCTTCGCGCCGCCCGCCTTTGACGGCTACGGCGCGCCCGACCTCCTGGACAACGTGCGTATCGTCGCGGGTGCGCACCCGTATGGGGCCGAGGGCCTCGACGAGGCGGCCCTTGCGCGCCTGGACGAGCTTCTGGAGAGCCCCCGCGCGGTGGGCGTGGGCGAGATTGGCCTGGACTTTGGCCCCTACGCGCCTGCGAGCCCCGAGGTGCAGGAGCGGGCGTTTCGCCGTCAGCTGGAGGTCGCCCGCGAGAGGCGCCTGCCCGTCGAGCTCCACATCCGCGACGCGGCGGGTGACGTGTGCGTGGGGGCCCACCGGGACCTCGCGCGCATCCTGGGCGAGCTCGGCGTGCCGGAGGCCGGCTGCGACCTGCACTGCTTCACCTCGGGCGTCAGGGTCATGGAGGACTTCGCGCGCCTGGGCTGCCACATGGCGTTCGGCGGTGCCCTCACCTTCTCGCGCTCCGACGACATCCGCAAGGCGGCGGCCTTCTGCCCGGAGCGCCTCCTGCTCTCCGAGACCGACTGCCCCTACATGGCCCCGGTGCCCCTGCGCGGCGAGGAGGGCGAGCCTGCGATGGTGGCCTTCACCGTGGCGCGCCTCGCCGACGTGCGCGCCGACGTCGGCCGCGCGAGCCGTCAGGCCACCTATGACGCCCTCTGGAGAAACGCGCGTGCGTTCTTCTCGGTGTAGCGGGGGCGGCGTGCTAGACTGAGCTCCCACGAGGACCCCCATCTGCCGTGAGAAGGGGGTCGTCATGCCCATTTTTGGCGTGGCCGCCGAGGCGCTCGCGGAGCTTTTCTGGCCCACGCGCTGCGTGGGCTGCGATCAGCCCGGCGAGCTCGTCTGCGACGAGTGCCGCCGAGAGCTGCCGTGGGTCGAGCAGCGTCTGGCCTGCCCCGTCTGCGGTGCCCCGTTTGGCTTTCTCACCTGTACGGAGTGTGACGGCAGCTGGGTCCCGCGCGCCACCGTGGCCGCGTTGGGCTTCGAGGGTGCCGCCGCGCGCATGGTCCGCTGCCTCAAGGACTTCCACGAGCTGCGCCTGGCCCCCGTCATGGCCGCCGCGATGCTCTGCGCGCTCGAGGAGGCCGCGGCCTGGCCCGCCGCCGACGGAGCCGCGCGCTTCGACGTGGGGCGCACGAGCGCCGTCTGCTTCGTCCCCGCTACGGCGGCCGCCTTCGCCCGGCGCGGCTTCGACCACATGGAGCTCGTCGTCCGCCCGCTCGCCCGTGCGCTCGACCTGCCGCTTGCCGACGTGCTCGCCCGCCTGCCGGCGCGTGACCAGCGCGTCCTGGGGCGAGCGGGCCGTGCGGACAACCTCGCGGGCACGGTCTGCGTGACGCAGGACGTGTGCGGCCTCGACCTCCTGCTCGTTGACGACGTGGCCACCACGGGCGCCTCCGTGAACGAGGCCGCGCGCTCGCTTCTCGCCCGGGGCGCCTCGTCCGTCACCGCCTGCGTCCTCGCCCGCGTCTGGTGAGATGCGGGCGAGACGGAGGGCGTGCGAGAAGGGGCGTATTCACGAATCCCGCGCCGTGGAACGCCAGAGCCCCCCTGTCGTGTGCCCCACCGTCCGTTTCGTGAGCGCCCACGGCCCCGGCCGTGCCACAGCCCTCGTTTCGTGAGCGCACGCAGTCTCGCCGGCGGGTCGTGTTCCGTGACCGCGCCTCAAGAAACCCCGCGCCCTTCACGCGACCTGCGAGCGGCGGGTATACTGAATCAGTCTCATCCAGGTCTGTGGTTGCGGGCGGCCGCGCGCCGCCCTATTCCATGCCAGACGAGGGCAAAGGGATCCACGTAAGTCCGTGCGCGCGTGCGGGCGATCATGGCTCGTCCTAGAGGTAAGTCGTACCGCCCGTCATACACTGAGGCATCCCGCCTCGCGGGCGAGAGGGGCTACAGTGCGGGCGCCCGGGCGTCCGACGCGACGTCCCCGGTGCGCGAGTGTGGGGTCAAAGACCAGGTCAGCTGGGTGAGGCGCGATGGAAGACGGAGAAGGGCAGGACAGACAATGAAGCGCAACCGCAGGGACACCGCCGCGAAGGCTGCCGCAGCCGCCCTTGCGCTCGTTGTCTTGGCAGGCTGTTCGATCGGCCCCGTCAACCTTGACTCCCTGGTGGGCCAGACGTCGGTGGCCGAGGCCCGCGCCCAGCGTCGCGAGCGCCTCGTCCCCGTTGTGGCCGACTCCGACCTCAGCGAGGCGGGCGCGCTCACGGTGGGCGTCAAGTCCTCGGAGGCGGCGCCCCTCGTTCTCAGGTCGACGACCGACGGCTCCCTTGCGGGCATCGACGTCGACACCGCCTACGCGCTCGCCGACGCGCTCGGCCTGTCCAGCGTGACGTTCGTCTCGGTGCCCAGCGCCTCGGCGGGCCTCGCGTCCGGCTGCGACGTGGTCATGGGCGTCGACGCAAACGAGGACGCGGCCGTCACGGTCGTGGGCGACTACGCACAGAGCGCCTTGGGCGTCTTTGGCGGCTCCTCCGCGAGCGCGTCGGTTGACGCATCCGACCTCGCGGGCGCCACGGTCGCGGTCCAGTCCGGCTCGGTCTCCCAGGCGGCCCTCTCCAAGCTTGACCTCTCCGTTGACGAGTCGACCTACACGAACCTCAACGAGGCCTTCGATGCCCTCTCCGCCGGCTCGGCCGACTACGTTGTCTGCGATGCCTACGCAGGTGCCTACCTGGCCTGCACCCACGATGGGATCTCGTTTGTGGGCACGCTCGACGACCCCTCCTCGGTGGGCGTGGCGCTTTCCCCGGACGCCTCGTCTCTCACGGCGGCCGTGCGGATCGCCCTCGAGCAGGTCCAAGAAAACGGCGTGGCCGCCATCGCCAAGGCCCGCTGGGTCGGGGACCTTCCCACGCTGACGGACGCGACCAAGGTCACGGGGGTCTCCGCGACGCTCGCCACCGCCGTTGACGCCACCGCTGCCACCGCGACGGCCGGGCAGTGAGGGCCGCTCGCACCCGTGGGCGCCTCGCGCGGCGGTGTGCCCCGTGCTCAATTGGGTATCAGGGACGTAGGGACGCGGTGCTCGTCATCCGCGTCCAAGGCAATCGTTAGGAGGCTCGTATGGTGGACATCAAGATTTCTGGCCGCAAGGTGAACGTGTCCGACCCCCTGCGCGCGCACGTTGAGGATAAGATAGGAAACGCCCTCAGGGTGTTTGACATTCAGCCCATGACCTGCGACGTCGTTCTGCGCGTGGACAAGAACCCCTCCAACCCCGGCCGCAAGGTCTGCGAGGTCACGATCTTCGTGCGCAACAACGTGGTCCGCGTGGTGTCCAGCTCCGATGACATGTACGCCTCCATCGACGACGCCGCCGACAAGGCTACCCGCCAGCTGCGCAAGTACAAGACCCGCATCATCGACCGCCGCCAGCGCATGGCCGCCGCCAAGGCCGGCACCGCGACCCAGGAGGACCTGGCCCAGCTCATCGAGCCGTCCGCAGAGGAGCAAGACGAGTCCCTGGTCCGCGAGAAGTACGTCGACCTGCTGCCCATGACCGAGGAGGAGGCCCTGGTCCAGACGGATCTTATCGGCCACGATTTCTACGTGTTTACCAACGCCACCACGGGGCTTGTCAACGTGATCTATCACCGCAAGAATGGCGGATACGGAATCATAAAGCCCAAGATTGAGGAGATGCATGAGCAGTAGGGGACAGTCCGCTTCACCCGAAGGCGCACCCACAGAACCGAGCACCAACGCCCAGGCGTCGCAGGAGGCTGCGCGCCTGGGCCGCGCGTATCATGCCACGTCCAACGTCAACATCATCGTGGACTCCTGCGCTGACTTCGCGCCCGAGGTCGCCCGTGCCCTGGGCGTCGAGGTCCTGGAGTTCCCGTTCGTCCTCTCGGGCGTCGAGCACCTTGATGATCTCTGGCAGTCGATGAGCCCCCACGAGTTCTACGAACGCATGCGCAAGGGGGAACCTGCGAGTACCTCGGCCATCACCCTCGGTCGCTACCTCGAGGTCTTCGAGGGGGCGGCCAAGAAGGGGACCCCGACGGTCTACCTCGCCTTCACGCGGGGCCTCTCCTCGAGCATCGACGTGGCGCGTCAGGCCGCGCAGACCGTCCGGGAGGCGCATCCGGGCTTCGAACTCTACGTCGTGGACAACGCCAACCCCTCGTCCGCAGCGCAGCTGCTCGCCATCGAGGCGGTCCACCAGGCATCCAACGGCCTCACGGCTGCCGAGCTCGTGAAGTGGGCCGAGGAGGCGCGCTACTACCTCCAGGGTTACTTCACGCTCGAGTCCTTCGACGCCCTGGCGCGCGGGGGCCGCATCCCGCCCGCCGCCGCGCAGGTGGGCGGCAAGCTGGACATCAAGCCCGAGCTCTCCTACGACCTCGCGGGCGCGCTCACGCTGCGCGGGATGTGCCGTGGCCGCAAGAAGGCCCTGCGCGCGATTCTCGCCGACTTCAAGGCCAACTACCTCCAGGAGAGCGGTGCGGACGGGCAGCTGCCCGTGGGCATCATCTCCGCGGACGCCGAGAAGGACGCCCACTGGCTTGCCGACCAGCTCCGCAAGGAGCCGGGCTGCCAGGACGCCCCCATCATCTTCAGCTCGGTGGGCCCGGTCATCGGCGCGCACGTGGGTCCGGGGATGGTGGCGCTCGTGTTCTGGGGCAAGGACCGCCGAGAGGGGCTCTCGTTCACCGACCGCCTCGCCCGGCGCGTGCGCGGCGAGCAGTAGGGCCAACGCAAGGCGTCCGCATCCGGCCGAGCGCCCCAGGGCCTCGGCGACAACGAAAGGGAAGAAGAGCATGACGACGAACCACATCCGCAAGGTCGCCTTCATTGGCACGGGAATCATGGGCGCGCGGATCGCGGGCCACATCTTGGACGCCGGCTTCGACCTCACGGTGCACAACCGCACCAAGGAGAAGGCCGAGGGGCTTATCGCCGCTGGTGCCACGTGGGCGGACACGCCCGCCGAAGCCGCGGCCGACGCGGACGTGGTCTTCACGATGGTGGGCTATCCCTCAGATGTCGAGGACCTCTACCTCTCCACGGACGGGCTCGTTCGCCGCGCCAAGAAGGGCGCCTGGCTCGTGGACCTCACCACGAGCTCGCCCGAGCTCGCGCGCGACATCCACGACGCCGCCGAGATCGAGGACATCCACGCGTTCGACTGCCCGGTCACGGGCGGCGAGCAGGGGGCCATCGACGCCACACTGACCCTCATCGTGGGCGCCACGAAGTCCCAGGTCGCCCCGGTGCGGGGCGTGCTCGAGACCTTCTCGAGTAAGGTCTTCTACTTCGACAAGCCCGGCGGGGGCCAGACCGCCAAGCTCTGCAACCAGGTCTCGCTCGCCTCGTGCATGGTGGGCTACGCCGACGCCATGGCCCTGGCCGAGCAGTCCGGCATCGACGTGAGCCGCATGCTCGAGGTGCTGGCCAGTGGGATGGGCGGTTCGGTGGCCTCCCGGGAGCTGGCGCCGCGCTCTGCGGCGGGCGATTACAAGCCGGGCTTTCTGGCCGAGCATCTGCGCAAGGACATCGGCCTGGCCCGCGCGAGCTCCGAGGAGCTCGACATCACGCTGCCGGGTGCGGAGAACGCCTACGCGCTATACGACATGCTCTGCCAGATCGGCGGCTCGCGCATGGGCACCCAGGCGCTGACGCTGCTCTACCAGGACGAGGAGACCTGCCGTGCGGCCGGGCTCGACTGGTCCCAGCTCGACCGCGGCGACGACGAGGACGGCTGCGACGAGGGGGAGAGCGGCTGCTCCTGCGGCCACGACCATGGCGATGGTGACGGCGCCTGCTGCGGCGGCCACGGGGACGGCTGCGGCCACCATCATGGCGAGGGCTGCCGCCATCACGAGGAGGAGTAGCCCGTGGGCGGCTCCTTCGCAGGTGCGATCGTCGCTTTGCTGCTGTTCTTCTTTGGCATCGTGACGGGTGCGGGCGTGGGCGACCGGCTTGCGGAGCGCTGCGTGACCCGACGCGAGTACTGGCTGTGCAACCTGGCCATCTTTCTCGTCGGGGCGCTCGTCTGCGCGCTCGTGCTGCTCACGCCCTTCACGGTGCTCGTCGGCCTGGCGATCGGGCTGGTCGCGGGTGCCATCGCGGGCCTCAAGATGGCCTTCGGCGAGTCCGTGGGGCCCTGGAAGGCCCACGACAAGTTCTTTAGAGTAAACAAAAACCAGGTCAGACGTGGTGAGGACGGTGAGCGCGCCGAGGCGGTGCGCCGCGCCCGCAGGGACGGTAGCCCCGAGCCCGAGCTCATTAGCGTACAGGACCCCGCGGCCTCCTCCGCGCCCGGGCGTGCAGGTGCCGCTGGCCGCCAGGACAAGAACAAAAGGAAGTAGAAACGCATGAACGCAACTGACATGCCCCAGAGCTCCATCGCGGTGCTCATCGACTACGAGAACCTCGCGCTGGGCACGGGCAAGCGCAAGAAGAACGGCCATCAGGAGCCGGGCCCCCTGCCCGACGTCAAGCTCATCATGGAGCGCCTCGTGGACAAGGGCCGCATCACGGCCAAGCGCGCCTACTGCGACTGGCAGCGCTTCTCCGACGCCATCACACCCCTGCACGAGCTGGGCATCGAGCTCATCGAGATCCCCGACCGCGCCTTCACGGGCAAGAACTCCGCCGACATCCGCCTGGCGGTGGACGCCATGGAGATCTGCCTCACCAAGGACCATATAGACACCTTCGCGATCCTGTCCGGCGACTCGGACTTCTCGCCGCTCGTGGCCAAGCTTAAGGAGTTCGGCAAGACGGTGATCGGCGTGGGCATGAAGGAGGCCACGAGCACGCTTCTGGCCGAGGTCTGCGACGAGTTCGTCTTCTACGAGGACCTCACGCGCGGCCCGGGCACCCCGGACTTCTCTGCCAAGGTGCCCAAGGAGAACTGGGAGTGCTACCAGCTGCTCTTCGAGACGATCGACGCCATGCAGCGCGAGAACGACGGCTTCATCCTGGCCTCGCGCCTCAAGGACACCATCAGGCGCAAGCGCCCGCAGTTCTCGGAGGGCTCCTTCGGGTACCGCTCGTTCACGGCGCTTCTGCGCGAGGCGGCCAAGCTGGGCTTCATCGAGATTCATCAGGATCCCAAGAGCGGCACCGCCGTGGTCGACGGATTCTGCGAGTAGGGGGAGAACATGGCTGATTCAGCAAGCAAGCAGGTCGCGGGCCTGGTCGAGGAGCTCTCGGGCTCGAGCAGGCGCCGTCGCCAGGAGGTCGCACACGAGGTGGCCCTCACGGCCAAGGCCAAGCCGAAGGCGGTCCTGCCGCACGTCGACGCGCTCGTCGACGCGCTCTTCAGGCCCGAGGCCCAAACGCGCTGGGAGATTCTCGACGCCCTGGCCGCGCTGGCGGACGTGGACGCGGAGAAGGTCGCGAGCGCCTTCGACGGGGCCGAGGCGTCGCTGTTCGACGACGGCTCGGCGACGGTGCGCCTGGCCGCCTTCGTGTTCCTGTGCCGCCTGGGCGCGAGCTCGCCGGCGCGCTCCGACGAGGCGTGGCCGCTCCTGGACGAGGCCATCCAGTGCTACCACGGCGACGCCGAGTACCGCGACATGCTCGCGGCGCTTCTCGGCCTCGCGCAGGGAGACGCGTCCGGTGCCACTAAGGAGGCGCTCGCCGAGCGCGTGAAGTTCGACGCCAAGAACGGGTCGGGCTACATCAAGTCCTTCTCGGCGGAGATCCTTCAAGCCCTCTCATAGAGATGTGCCGCCCTCGGGGAGTGCCGCGCGCGGACGTCGCGTCGCGGGCCCCGGGGTTAGAATGCAGAGGTTTTAGTCAGGGATGTGCCGCTTGGGTGCGTCCGGTTTGAAGGGAAGGCACATGGCGGCCAACGCTAAGAAGAACGCGGGCGAGAAGGACCTCGCCAAGGATGCGGCCAGCGACAAGGACGCGTCGTCGGCGACCGCGGTCACGAAGAAGACCACCGCAGCGGGACGCCAGGGGCTCGGCACGCCGGCGTGGGTCGCCATCAGCGTCGCGGCGCTCGTGGTGGGCGTGCTCTGCGGCCACTTTCTTCTGGGCAACGCGGGCACCGTCTCGCTCGGGGGCAAGACCACGCTGAGCGCGGACGAGCTCGACAGCACGATTGCTACCTACACCTACCAGGGCGCGACGAGCAACATCTCGGCGCGCGACGTCATCACGCAGAGCTCCACCGTGGACGCCGCCGCGAACAGCGACGGCACCTACGCCGTGCCGTCCCCCTCCGACGTGGTCGTCTACGCACAGGACGCGATCATCCTCCAGGGAGCCAAGGACAAGGGCCTCTCGGTCACCGACGACGAGGTCTCGGCCTACGCCACCCAGATGTTCGGCACCGACGACTACGCCACGATCGCCTCGAGCTACAGCATCGACGAGGACACCGCCAAGACGACCCTGACCAGCTCTGCCCTCATGAGCAAGCTGCGCGACGCTGTCGTGACCACGACTCTGCCCGACCAGCCCACGGCCCCGACCGCCCCGGCCGACGGCGCCGAGGACACTCCGACCGCCGACTACGCGAGCTACGTCATCAGCCTCGCCGGCGACGAGTGGGACGCGGGCAGCAACACCTGGGCCAGCACCGACGGTGACTACTACGCTGCGCTCTCCAGCTACGAGATCACCAACGACTCCGCCACCTACGCCGCCGCGCAGGCCGCCTACAGCGTCGCCTACACGGCCTACTCCACGGCCTACACCCAGCGCGCGACCGAGTGGTCCACGTACGTGAACTCGCTGCTCTCCCAGGCGACCATGCAGATCGGCTCCTTGGTCTAGTGCGCGTCGCGTTCAGCGCCTGCCTTCTGGGCGACCCCGTTCGCTACGACGGGGGCGCCAAGCCCACGCCCGAGGTGCTCGAGCTCGCCCGCCGGGTCGAGGCCGTGCGCTTCTGCCCCGAGTGCGCCGCGGGCCTGCCCGTGCCGCGACCCCCTGCCGAGCGGGTGGGGGGCCGCGTTGTGTGCTCCGACGGCATAGACGTGACCGAGGCGTTCGCGCGCGGGGCCCAGGCCTCGGCGGACCGGATTGTGCGCTCAGGGGTCTCGTTGGTGGTGCTCAAGGCAAAGAGCCCCTCGTGTGGGCTCAATGTCATCTACGATGGAACCTACTCAGGAAAGCTCGTGTCGGGCCGGGGCGTTCTCGCCGAGCGGCTCGAGAAGGAGGGGATCTGCATGGTATGCGAGGACACCGTGAAGGCCTGTAAGCCGTCTGTGGAGCACCCCGTGGCCATCGTGCTCGGAACCGGCCTGGGGCACCTCAAAAACCTCGTGCACCCGGTGCGCCGGATGGACTACCAGGACATCGAAGGCTTCCCCTTGGACGCCCGACCCATCGCCGATCACAGCTTCGAGGCTACGGTCGGCACGATCGACGAGGTCCCCGTGGTGGTCTACCCCGGCCGCATCCACCTCTACCAGGGCTACAGCGCCGCCGAGATCACCTCTCTCGTGCGCCACGCGCAGCACCTGGGCTGCCGCGACATCGTCTTCGCCTGCGCGACGGGCGCGGTCGCCGGCCAGGCCCACACGGGCCTGGGCATCCTGACCGACCAGATCAATCTCACCGGGATGAACCCCCTCACCGAGGGCGAGGGCAAGCGCGGCATAGAGACCCCCTTCGTGCACATGAACGACGCCTACTCGCCCTATCTGCGCACGATTGCGCGCGGCGTGGCCGACGACCTGGGCATCGCGGTCGAGGAGGGCGTCTACGCCGGGACCTTGGGCCCCTGCTTCGAGACGCCCGCCGAGGTGGCGGCTCTGCGCATGCTGGGGGTGTCCTACGTGGGGATGTCCACGGTCTGCGAGGTCATCATGGCCAAGGCGCTGGGCATGCACGTGCTCGGGCTCACGCTCGCGGCCAACGAGGCAGGCGCGACCGCGACCTCGCACGAGAGCGTGCTCGCGGCGGCCGGTCAGCATGCGGAGGACTTCGAGCGCCTCGTGCGCGGCGTGCTGCGGCTGCTGTAGGGGAGGGCCAACGGGGTGAGCTCTTCTCGCTACGCCGCTGGTGCCTGGCTCCCTGCACGTGACGAGAAAAACGCGCTTGCGCCGACGGGTCCCATCCTCTAACATAGTCTCCCGTTGCCGGCTTAGCTCAGTTGGTAGAGCACCGCTCTCGTAAAGCGGGGGTCAACAGTTCGAGTCTGTTAGCCGGCTCCAGAGAAAATAACAGGTCAGATGCCCTGTGCGTCTGGCCTGTTTTTGTGCGGTTCAGGCATGCGTCGCAGCGGCGCGCGCGGATGGGCTTTTAGCGTCGAGTGCGTGAAAGTCTGCGAGACGGGTTCCTTGGACGTATGCGCCAACTGGGCAAACGCTGCCGAGAAGTCCGTCCCTTCTCATCCGCAGGTCCGACTTTCGCGCACTCGACGCTGAAAAGGGGACGAGAAGTAAGATGGTGATCTAGTGGCCCGCCTCTTCAGCTCGTAAAAGTGTGTCCCCTTCTTCAATGATCGGTTGAGGGAGGAGACATTTTTATCGTAAAACGCAAGATTTTAGCAAGGCCTCTAACGTCAATGCAGTGAGATGTTTTTGCAGGAAGCCCTAGGCTTAATTGATGCGAACGCCACAAATAGAAGTTTGATGGATATACAGGCCTATGCAGTGGAGCTCGATTTTGTAAGCAAAAGTTTATCCTGCAAGTTTGCTGAAGAAGAGAAAAAGGTAAGTTCCTTAAGTTAACCTTGAACTATATGTTGGCCAGGAGGGTTCATTTAAGGTATTTTACCTGTGAATTAAATATCAAAAATATATTTTTTATGCCAGATCTCCCCAGGCTGTTGAGGGACAGTTCATGACTGCTGCCCCAGTTCTAAACTAATTTTATAGATTAATAAAATGATTTTATAAGAATAAGAAAAAAATAATGAGAAGTGAGTGAAAAGAACGGATGACAGGGAGGAAGGTGTTGTCTCCACCCTGTAGGCAGCCCTAAAAAGAAGCGCGAGGAGGCGTGGATAGTCAAAAAAAGGAAGTGGGCACTATCTGTGAAACGCGTTAATAAGAGGGACTACCGTTATTTTTTGAAGGGTGAGCTGTTGAACAAGAATCATAAAATCAGTATCATCGATAAACGTATCAATATGTAACAAGCAGAGTGTTACTTGCAAGCAGTAGGGAAGGTGCTTGCAGGCAGATCCTTCACAGTAAGGAGAGGACGATTATGAACAGGCAGAAGCGGGGGCGTCTGAGAGCCGTCTTTGCGGTGGCAATGATGCTGACCCTGGGGCTTGCTATGCCGTGGCGCATGGCATTCGGTGACGAGACGTCCCAGATGGTCACGCAAGAGCAGAGCAGAGCGGGGGGGGGGGGGGTACTCCTTGATGAGGTAGCGTCATCGTCTGATGATGCTACCGTTACTACTTCGGAGAAGAGCACAGACGTTATTGATGCAACGAGCTCCGATTCCGAAGAAGCTACGACCACGGCCACGGATGATGTCAACACCGTGGCGCCTCGGCAAGACGCAGACGAATCTGCGATAACCGCGACTTCCCTGTCCGTAAGTGCGCGGGCTGCGGGAGTCACCTCCGAGACCGAGCTGTCCGCTGCGATTGCGGCTGCGCCCACGAATGGCACCGAGACCGTTATCACCATCGCGGGAGACCTCACCCTTACCAAGAAGATCACCCTTGCGACAGATCAGAACATACGCCTTGTAGATGACGGCACGGCTCGCACCGTGACCTTCAAGGGGCTCGTGCCGGCTTTCACGGTGGCATCGGGCGCCACGCTCACCATCTCCACAAGCTCCGCGGACAATGGACTGCTCGTGTTCGATGGTGGCAGCAAAATCGCTACGAGCAACACTGGTTTTATCTCCTGCCAGGGAACTCTCAACTGGGAGGGCGGCACGCTCCAGAACGTGTACTTCACGTCCAGCGCCGGCAAGGGGCCCATCGTGGTGTCGGGGGCCGAAGCGTCCATGCAACTCACCGAGGGGCTCTTTACCGGAAACCAGACGGGATACTTCAGCGGAGTTATCACCGTCAACGGCGGAGCCTCTCTCGTCATGGACGGCGGAACGATCACGCAGAACAAGGCGGACTCGAACCGCGGCGCCCCGGTCTACATCTCTGCGGTAGACAGTGCGGAGAAGGCGACTTCCTTCGTCATGAACGGGGGCACCATCTCCCATAACGAGGGCTCCCTGAGCGGTGGCGTCTTCGTGGGGAACAACGATCAGGAATTTAGCCCGGGCAGCGCTATTGCTACTGCTGTAATTAACGAAGGGGCTGTGATTGCCGACAACTCCTCCTCCGACATGGGCGGCGGCGTCACGGTCTTTATGGCCGGAAGACTCACCATGAGCGGAGGAACCGTCTCGAACAACACTGCTGTGACCATGGGCGGCGGCGTGTGCCTATGGGACGGCTGGGTTGGCTATTTTAAGTCTCTCTATATGAGTTCCTATAACTGGACCGAGGAGCAGGCGCAGTCCTTTTGGAAGACAAAGTGGAGCGTATGGGCTCCTGCCGCCTTCACCATGAACGGCGGCACCATCACCGGCAACCAGGCGCCTGATGATCCCAGCAATAACGCGAGCGGTACGGGCGGTGGCGTGTACGCCGGATCCTCTGCGATAACGCTTAACGCGGGAACCATCTCCAATAACTTTGCCGGCAAGCAGGGCGGTGGCGTCTACGTGCCCGCCGTTCCCTACGAGATTCAGATGAACAAGCCGCTGGTGACGGGCAATACCGCAAGCATCATCGGCGGAGGCCTCTGGTCCTGCCCCACGGGCGACGTGCACGTCTACGTCAACAACGGTGGTGCCATCTACGGCAATACCGCCATGGGCGCGGGCAACGACATGGCATCGATTGTGAAGAAGGCTGCAGCGACGGGCGACCCCTATGCGCTTCTCCTCTCGAACCGCATTCTCGGCGGCGGGCGCGCCGCCTGGTATGATGACGGTGCCATCAAGACCGCAGGTGACTTAGGCGAGGCTGAGGAGGGTGCGGCGCGCTTCCCGGGCACGAACCTGTATGACGGCTCGGTCACCGAGACTGCGAAGGATCTTGCCCTGAACGACAAGGTCGAGTCCGTGGCCGCCCAGGCTGCGTCTACCGTCGCAACGCTCTCTATCACGGGCAACTCCGCTCCGCGCGGTGGCGGCATCGGTACCAACGGTTCCGTCATCATCGGCATGGACGACCCAGTGCGCGACGTCACAGTCACCAAGGCCTGGGACGATAGCAATGACACGCGCGGCCTCCAGCCTGAGTCCGTCACAGTGTACCTGCTCCGTGACGGCGTCCGGATTGACACGGCGGTGCTCAACGCCGCCAATAGCTGGACTGCAACGTTCAAGGACCTTCCGCAGCACAAAGACGGGGACAAAACCACAGACTCCGTCTACACTGTGAGCGAGAACCAGGCGGACGGCTATAAGCAGCCCGTGATTACGGGTGACGCGACGAGCGGCTTCATCATCACCAACACCGTCGTCCCGGCGACGCCGACCCCGCCGACGCCGCAAACGCCTCCGACGGCCACGACGACGACCACGGTTACCAGGAAGGTCGCGATTCCCAAGACCGGGGACACGACCCCCTTGACGGCTATTGGAGTTGCCGCCGGCGTGGGAGCGCTCCTGATTGCGGGTGCCCTTATCGCGCGCTACCGCGGGCGCAAGGAGAACTAGGACGTAGGTAGGCCATACACCTCTGCTCGATGAGCTCGGGGACTCTTAAGGTCTCCGGGCTTTTTGCAGGCTTGCGGACCTTTTTTGGCTGCGGGCTCCACTCCGGGTGCTCCCTTCACGAGGTAAATCTTCAACTTCAGATTGAATCTTGAAGAAAACCTTTGGTTTTTGATAGAGTGCTAGAGGTATGCAATAGATCTGTCAGCACACGGGACCGCATAAACCGGCACGAGCCGGCAAAAGAGGAGGGATTCGCAAATGAGACGGACGAAAAAGCGGATGGGGGAGGGGGGGGGGTACTTAGTATCCTTGCGGCAGTTTTGCTTGCACTGCAGCTGCCGTTCCTGCTCGTCACGCAGGCCCATGCGGAAGGGAGCTCGGTTAGCTTCCCCTTCTTCACGAGCGTAGAGCTTACCAGCTCCGACGGGACGCCCCTCGGGGAGGACGTCGCAAAAGACGCTCCCGTCAAGATCACCTACGACTTCAAAATCCCAGATGACGCAACGGTCAACGAGGGAGATACCTACTCCTTCACGGTGCCGGAGCAGATTGCGCTTTCCGGCCCGATTACCCAGGACCTGATGCTGGATGGCCAGAAGGTCGCCACGGTCAACGTCACAGCAGACGGAGTCGGCACGGTCACCTTCACGGAGTTCGTCTCGGCCCACAAGGGAGTGGGCGGCACCTTCTCGATTACCACGCGGTTCAACGTCGAGAAGATCGAGAACACCGAGATCGTGAAGATCCCCTTCGAGGTGGGCGGAAAGATCGAATACGTCGAGGTGCACTTCGCGCAGCCCGAGGCGACAAACTCCAAGACGGGCACCTACGACGCGGCCACGGGAACCATCACCTGGACGCTCACTCTCAACTCTAACAAGACGACCATAACTGCGGGCAGTATGCTGTCTGACGTCATAGCTCCTGGTGGCGCTGCCGGGCAGACCTATGTCGACGGCACCTTCAAGGTCACGTCGGGCAGCGGGACCGTCTATGACAGCTTGACTTCCACGGGTTCGGGGACGTTTTCCTACGCTCCCGTGGCCGATGACAGCAGTACCACGGGCAGCCTCGCCTACGAGTTCGCCAACGCGTTCGAGGACGTCGTCACGGTTACCTACCAGACGAAGCTCACGGATCCCTCGCAGTACTTTGGCAAGCAGGTCACGAACAGCGCGACCTTCACCCATGATGGCACCGACCAGGACATTGACGGGAAGGTTGACGTGCCCACGCCGACCTATCTCACCAAGACCGGCGCGTACAACGAGGAAACCGGGCAGATTGACTGGACCATCACCTTCAACCCCGACGCCCTCAAGCTGCACAACGTGAAGATTACTGACACCCTGCCAGAGGGGCTCAGCTTGGACGAGGACTCCGTCAAGCTGGACGGGGACGCCTCTACCTCCTTCACGTATGAGAACGGCACCCTCACCTACAGCGCGGGAGACATCGACGCCTCGCATACCCTGACCTTCTCGACGAACCTTCCTGAGGACTACTGGCAGCAGAACCACGACTCGGGGGAGTACAAGAACACGGCTACCCTGACCGCCGATGACAACGCCTACCTTGAGGGCGGCACCTCGAACACCTCCGAGGGCGTGGGACCGGGCAACTCCGTCATTAGGAAGACGGCGCTGGGCTATGATGCCGAGACCCATCGGATCACCTGGCAGATCGTCGTCAACGCGAACAAGAATGAACTGTCTGACGCGACCATCACCGACACTCTCTCCAAGGGGCAGAAGTATCTTCCGGATACCTTTACCATCACGGACGGCGCTCCTACCAATACGCTGACGGGTGCACTGTCCTTCTCCTCAACTGACCCGGCAGACCCCGCCATGACCGAGACGGTGCTCACGTATCACTTCGGCGCCACCTCCGACACCTATACCATCACGTATCAGACCGAGCTGACGGACCCCTCGGTGTGGGCCGGCAACACGAGCGGCTCCTACGAGAACTTGGTCACCCTGTCTCCCGGGGGCGGGGTCAAGGACTCGACCACGGGCTCGACCCAGAAGGTCAACCCGACCGTCATCAGCAAGGATGGGGTCTCCTACGACTACGCCACGCACGAGCTGACGTGGAGCGTCAAGGTCAACGAGAGCCAGGTCCCCCTCACGGGCGTCGTCGTCACCGACCCTCTCACGGGCAATGGTCTCGATGACTTTGACCTGGACGAGAGCAGCATTCAGGTGGATGGCGCGCCCCTTGCAGCTTCCTCCTACACCTATGACACGGAGTCGAAGCTCCTTACCATCAGCCTCGGTGACCTCAACGGTGCGGACCTCGCATCGCGCACGAAGACCATCACGTTCACGATGAAGCTCAACAAGGCCGGAGAGGACTACGACGAGTACTTCGGCCAGAACGGCACCAAGACCATCACCAATGAGGCCACGCTGAAGAGCGACCAGAATCCCTCCACCAAGGACAAGGGGACTCAGGACATCAAGAACGCCCTCGTCGACAAGGCGGGCTACTACACCTCGGGCAAGGCCTACATCGACTGGGCCGTCGAGGTGAACCAGAACGGGATCGCCCTCGACGGCGTCACCCTGACCGACCAGCTGCAGGAGGGCCTGGCGCTCGACACCTCCTCGGTGAAGCTCTATGCGCAGACCCTGAACGCAGACGGCTCCCTGACGCCCGCCCCAACCTATGCTGACGGAGAGCTGACGGTAAGCGGCACGCCCATCGACCTGACGGCCGCCAACGTTGCGTATGACGCGGAGACGCGCACGTTCACCTTCACCATGCCCGACGGGGTGGCAGACGGACAGCCCTGCCTGCTGGTCTTCCGCACGACGGTCGATCCGGCCTACGCCAGCGGGACGACCTTCTCGAACTCCATCTCCCTGACGAGCTCCATGTATCACGAGGAGACCACCTCGAGCGAGCAGGAGGTGGCCTACTCGACCTCCGATGGCTCCGCATGGGGCTCGACGGGAGACGTAACGCTCACCAAGCAGCAGAGCGAGACCGAGACGCCCCTCTCGGGCGCGACGTTCGCGCTGTACGACTCCTACGGCAACCTCATCCGCACCTCAGACGCCACGGATGGCGACGGCCAGACCGTCCTCTCCCTTCTTAACTACAACACGCTCTACACGGTCAGGGAGCAGGCGGCCCCCACCGACCATGAGTCCACGGATGCGTCCTACTCGTTCAAGCTGCTTAAGAGCGGCGGCATTCAGCTCTGCGATGAACAGGGCAATCCCGTGGGCGACCCCGTGGCGAGCCTTCCGATCTTCTCGGACGATCTGAAGACGGGCAGCGTCACCTTTACCAAGCTGGGTGACGGTGGCCAGCCGCTCGCCGGTGCCGAGTTCACCCTGTGCGACACCGACGGCAATCCCGTCGAAGGCTTCGAGCCTCAGACGAGCGATGCGGATGGCAGGGTCACGTTTGCTGACGTGCCCTATGGCGACTACCAGATCGTGGAGACCAAGGCGCCTGCTGGCTACGCGTCGCTCACGATCAGCGTCTCGCTCCACGACTCGAACGACGCGATCGTGTCCGAGGGCACCACGCACGCGCTTGACCTGGGCGACCAGACGGATAGCGCTCAGGGTAGCCTGACCCTGACCAAGTACTCCGCTGAGTACGAGGGCGGCTCCACGGCCGTGATGTCTGACATAGAGTTCCAGGTACTTGATTTTGCGGGCAACGTCATGGACGCGCAGACGACCAACGCCGACGGAACAGCCACCTTTTCTGACCTCCCCCTGGGTAGCTACACGCTTCACGAGGTGTCAACGCCCGCAGACTATCAGACCTTTGCTGACGTCCCCTTTACGATCTCCGCCGAGCAAAGCGCGGCGGAGCGCCAGGTTTTCCTTGCCGTCACGAACGTCAAGGAGTCGGGGACCATCCGGCTCACCAAGGTCAGCGCCAAGGATGACGCGCCGCTTGGGGGCGCCACGTTCATGCTCTACGACGCCACGGGCACCAACGTCATCTCCAACGCGTCGGGCCCCCTGACGGCGATCTCCGACGCCTCCGGCATGGTCGAGCTGAGTGACGTCCCCTACGGCGACTACGTCCTGCGTGAGACGACGCCCGCCTCCAACCACGAGGTCTGTGACGACATCGCCATCTCCCTTCGTGATGACAACGATGCAATCATCGAGGGCACGCTTGACCTGGGGAGCGTCATCGACGAGCCCTCCACCGGAACCGTGAGCTTTGTCAAGACCGACGGGGCCACGCCGCTCCGGGGCGCCGAGTTCTCCCTGGCCCGTGCCGACGGCGGCTTCATCGCGACGGCCACGTCTGACGCGGACGGCGTCGTGACGTTCGAGGGCGTTCCCTACTCGGACTCCGCGTACACCCTCCGCGAGACAAAGACCCCCAACGACGACGTCTACTTCAAGGTCGACGACGTGACCTTCACGCTCAACGACAAAAACGCCGACGTGGTCACAGACGGCCAGACGCACGTCTTGACGCTCGCTGACCAGGTCGACGCTCCGTTTGGCAGCATCACCCTCCTCAAGACCGACGAGACGGGTACGGCACCGCTCTCGGGCGCCACGTTCCAGCTCCTTGACGCCTCAGGACAGGTGGTCGCAACGGCGACGACCGGTGAGAACGGCATCACCTCGTTCTCCGAGCTACCGCTGAGTGCCACGGGTGAGACCACCTACACGCTCCATGAGACGTTCGCACCGGGAGACTATGCCCTGGCAGATGACGTCATCGTGACTCTTTCCAACTCCGATGCCGCCGGCGCGCGCGACGCCTCCGTCACCATCGCGGACGTGCTTAAGGTGGGCTCCATAACCCTCACCAAGGTCGACGCGGTCACGGGAGCCCCGCTCGCGGGCGCGACGTTCACCCTCTACGACCTCGATGGCAGCCTCGTCCTCGGCGCTAATGGCCTGCCGATCTCGGCGACCACCGGCACTGACGGAACCCTCACGATCCCCGACGTCACCTATGGTGACTACGAGCTTAGGGAGACGACGGTTCCCGAGGGCTACCAGGCGGCCGATCCGCTGGCCATCTCGCTGCACGACGACAACGACCGTGTGTCTGACGGCGTGCTCTCGCTCGGCAAGGTGGCGGATGCTCCCGTCTCTGCTACTACCACCACCACTACCGTTAAGCCCAAGCTTCCTGGCACCGGCGACGCGAGCTTCACCGGCATGGGCGGCCTTCTCCTGGCCGCCGTGGCCTCACTCGGCGCGGCTAGCGCCATGCGTCGCTCGCACGGTAGAAAGTAAGGCCTTCAGCTTTCCATGAGGGGGTCCGCAGCGACGTGCCACGGTCGTTGCGGACCCTTTTTCATGGCCTGCGGAAGGAAAACGGGACTTGTCAATAGATTTGCGCGGAAAGGTCGACTAGCTCGGTCTTTCTTGGCAAAGAACTACCAGGTAGAAGGCTCGTCGTTTTGTCGGCTACTTGAGGGTATCACGCAAATCTATTGACAAGTCCCCTTTGCCGGCCAAAGGGCCCCGTCGCACGTCGTTTGAGCCAGTGCTCTTGGGCAGCAGGCACGCCGACAAGGTAAGCTCACGGTAACGCATGTCCAGTTGAGATGGGCGCGACCCTTTCTGGCTCTTTGACGTCGCGGTTTACGCTATCCTTATCCGGGCGTTAACAAAGCTGTGACATAGGGGCGGGGCAACGGGCTGCTTTTGGGGCTCGTTAGAGGAAGAGAGTGCCTGTTGATAAGCTTCGAGCAGTTCCTCGGCGCGTTGTCGAGCAATCCGTTTCTGCTAGTCGTCATGCTTCTGGTGCTGGGCACCATCTTTGTCAACGGGGCCACGGACGCCGCCAACGCCATCGCCGAGCCCGTGGGAACGCGCTCGATCGACGTCGACGCGGCCATCCTCATGAGCGTCATCTGCAACTTCATCGGTCTTGTGGCCATGTCGTTCATCTCCACGGCCGTCGCGGACACTATGAGCGGCATGGTTGACTTTGGCGGAGACTCCCACGCTGCCCTTATCGCCCTGGCGGCTGCCACCGTGGGGATCGTGGCCTGGGGCCTGGGCGCCTGGGTCTTCGGCATCCCCACGAGCGAGAGCCACGCCCTTATCGCCGGGCTCACCGGAGCGGCCATCGCGGTCTCGGGTGGCGTCGGCGGCGTGAACTTCTCCGAGTGGGTCAAGGTCATCTATGGCCTCGTCCTGTCCACGGTCCTCGGGTTTTTGGCCGGCTGGGCCATCGCGAAGGTAATCCCCCATCTCTGCGCCAACGCAAGTCGCAAGCGCGCCAACAGCTTCTTCGGCCACATGCAGGTGATTGGCGCCGCTGGCGTGGCGCTCATGCACGGCGCCCAGGACGGGCAGAAATTCATGTCCACCGCCATGCTTGCGATTGCCCTCTCGCTCAACCTCACGATGGGCGACATGGGCAACTTCCCCCTCTGGATCGAGGTCATCTGCGCTGCGGTCATGGCGCTCGGCACGGCCGTGGGCGGCAAGAAGATCATCAAGAAGGTCGGCATGGAGATGGTGCGCCTCGACAAGTACCAGGGGTTCGCGGCCTCGGTGAGCGCCACCATAGCTCTGCTGATCGCCACCCTGACGGGTCTGCCGGTCTCCACCACGCACACCAAGACCGCTGCCATCATGGGGGCGGGTGCCGCCAAGGATCCCCGCTCGGTTCACTGGGGGGTGGCCAAGGAGATGGTCCTCACCTGGGTCTTCACGTTCCCCGGCTGCGGCATCATCGGGTTCGTCCTCGCCAAGCTGTTCCTGGTTCTGTTCTAGGGCGTGCGTCTCTCGCGTCCCGCGCTCATCGTGTCTTGCCGCCAAGCAAAGGAGTTTCCATGGCCCGTGCCAAGAAGGAAGACGTCTTCTACACCATGCTCAAGGACTTTGCCGCCCTCATCACCGAGACGGCAGAGGAGTACACGAATATCATCCACGACTTTCCCGACAGCATGAGCCGCATCCCGCAGATGAAGGTCTACGAGACCACCTGCGACGAGCGCGTGAAGGCCATCATGGAGAAGCTCTACGACTCGTTCATCACGCCGTTCGATCGTGAGGACATCAGTGACCTCGCGCTTGCGATGGATGACGTGACCGATGCCATGTACGGCGTGACCATGCGCCTCGACCTGTTCAACCTCCAGGACAGGCGCATCGAGGCCGAGCAGATCGCCGACCTCACCCTGACGGCGGTCAGGGAGATGCAGGAGATGATCGGCCACCTCCCCAACTACCAGAAGGACGAGGTGGTCATGGAGAAGGCCATCAACGTGGGCAACATCGAGGACCAGGGCGACACCGTCTATCAGACCGCCCTGCGTCGCCTCTTCCACGAGGATGAGGGACTTGGCGGGAAGTATGCGGTCACCTGGCTGCGCATCTTCGACCGCATGGAGTACTGTCTCGACGCCTGTGACGACGTCTCCAAGATCGTGCGCGAGGTGGTCATGAAGAGCTGCTAGGGTCCGGACGCTAGGGGTTTCTGGTGCCAAGGACCTGGGGCCGCTTGCGACGGCGTCGCCCCGCTTGCCCCGCTGTCACCCGCTCCCCGTCTGGTTTTGTCAGTTTGAGGCGCTTTTCCCGCCTTGGATTGCCAAAACCAGACGGGGAGTTTTCTGTGAGACGTCTCAATGACATTCTCTAGGCCTGTTATTCTGCGCAGCGCATCGACGCTCGGGTTATCGTCACGCGCAATGAAGGTGGCTTCGGGCGCTCCGTGATTCCCGTGCCGGGGGTGGAGGAGTTTTTTTGGATGGATAGAACGCCGGGCGTACGTCTCGTATGCCGAGGCGAGCGTCTAAAGGTATGCTCTAGGCTCGATGGCAAATGGAAGGGGAGTGCATGGAACGACCGAGGCGCATCGAGGCGGCGCTGTTCGACTTCGACGGGACTCTGTGCGACACGGAGGTACACAACACCGCGCTTTTGCGCGACATCTTCTACGGGATGGGCGTTCCCGTCACGGAGGAGGACCTTCTCGGGCTCGCCGGCGGCGATGACTACCTGACGGTCCCCCCGCTGCTCGAGCGCTACGACGCGCGCGGCACGCTCGAGGACTACATGCGCGAGCGCGACGAGTGCTACCGCACGTATCACGAGGCCGACCTTGCTCCTGAGCCCGGGTCCCTGACGCTTTTGGAGGAGCTTCGCGGGCGTGGGGTGCGTGTGGGGCTCGTGTCCACGACCGTCTCTCGCTGCATCCTCACGGCGCTCAATCGCCTGGGCATGACGGGCTACTTCGACGCGGTAATCTGCGGGGACCTGGTCCGGCGGCGCAAGCCCGCGCCCGACCCGTACCTCGCGGCTCTGGACCTTCTGGACGCCAGCCCCTCCCGTGCGGTGGTCTTCGAGGACTCGCCCACGGGCATCGCCTCGGGCCGGGCCGCCGGCTGCTACGTCTTTGGGTATCGGGGCGGCTCGCTTGAGCAGAACGTGAGCAGCGCCGACGAGGTGCTCGACACGTTCGAGGGGCTCGAGCTCTAGGACGGGAGCGGCGCGGGCGGGTCTACGCGAGCGTTGCCGCGAGGGTGAGAAGCTCGTCGACGTCCGCGGCGCGCGTGGCCCACGAGGACACGAAGCGCACGACGAGCCTGCCGTCGCTTAGCGTGTAGAAGGTCTCGCAGCCGCAGGCAGCCTCAAGGGAGCGCGTGACCTCGGGGCTCACCACAAAGAACTGCTGGTTGGAGGCCGACTCGCCGTACGGCTCGAAGCCCAGGCTCACCAGGCCGTCGCGTAGGCGCAGGGCGCAGGCGTTGGCGTTTCTCGCCAGGCGCCACCAGAGCGCCTCGTTGCCATCAGCCGGCTGCTCGAAGGCGGCCTCGAACTGCACGCCCAGAAGGCGCCCCTTGGCCAGGAGCCCCGCGCGCTCCTTGATGAGGTAGGGAAAAGCCCGCTTGAGCTTGGGGTCGGCGATGACAAGGGCCTCGCCGAAGAGCATGCCGTTCTTGGTCCCACCCAGGTAGAAGGCAGCGCAGCGCTCGGCGATGTGCTCGAGCGTGAGCCCCTCGGCAGCCGACGAGGTGAGCGCGGAGGCCAGGCGCGCCCCGTCCAGGAAGACCTTGAGGCCGCGTGCGTCGGCCCAGTCGCACAGGGCGTCGAAGCGCGCGAGGTCCCAGACGCCGCCGAGCTCGGTCGTGTCCGAGATGTAGACGGCGGCGGGGCGCGTCATGTGCCGGCCCGTCGAGGTCTGGAACTGCCAGACGCGCTCGGCGGCCTCTGGGGTGAGGAAGCCGTTCGCGTCGTCGGTGGGCAGGACGGTGCGGCCGCATGCGCCCACGGCACCCGTCTCGTGCACGTTTATGTGGGCGTCTTTGGTGCAGATGACGCCCTCCCAGTCGTCGAGGAGCCCCGTTACGCCCACGACGTTGGCCGACGTCCCGCCGATGGCGAACTCCACGTCCACGTCGTCGCGTCCGCAGGCGGCGCGGATGAGCGCGCGGGCGTGGTCGCAGTGCTCGTCGCCCTCCTCGGTGTAGCCCGCGACCTGCTCGTCGTTGGTGCTGACGAGCGCCCGGAGAATCTCGGGGGCGGCTCCCTCGGAGTAGTCGCTGCGGAACATGCGCATGATGAGGCCTCCTGCTGGACGATGGATGAGCGCGCAGATTGTACACCCGGACCAAGGGACTCTTGACGGCCGGGGCCCCTCTGACGCGCTCTGGTAAAGCGCTTTGTTAAAAACTCTGGACCTCTTGACGCCGGCGGCACAAGACGCCTTGAAAAGGGCCTACGGTAGCAAGACCACGCAGGTCAAGGCGGGGGCGTCGAGCCCCCAAAAGGGGATGAGCACATGGAGAAGAAGGACATCGACTGGGGCAACCTGGACTTTGCCTATCAGCCCACGGACTACAGTTACGTCTGCAACTGGAAGGGCGGCTCCTGGGACGAGGGCGGCCTCACGACCGACCACACCATCACGCTCTCCGAATGCGCGGGCATCTTCCACTACTGCCAGGAGGTCTTCGAGGGCCTCAAGGCCTACACGACGGCCTCGGGCGACATCGTGTGCTTCCGTCCCAACATGAACGCCAAGCGCATGTACGATTCCGCCGAGCGCCTGGTCATGCCCCCGTTTCCCGAGGACAGGTTCGTGGACGCCGTGCGTCAGGTCGTGGCCGCCAACGCTGCGTGGGTGCCGCCGTTTGGCTCGGGCGCCACGCTCTACGTGCGGCCGCTCATGATCGGCTCCGGCGAGGTCATCGGCGTGGCACCGGCACCCGCCTACCAGTTCCGCATCCTCGTGACCCCCGTAGGACCCTACTTCAAGGGAGGCCTCAAGCCCATCAAGCTGCGCGTCTCCGAGTACGATCGCGCCGCCCCCCACGGAACCGGCAACATCAAGGCCGGCCTCAACTACGCCATGAGCCTCAAGGCCGGCATGGAGGCCCACGCCGAGGGGTATGCCGAGAACCTCTACCTGGACTCCCAGACCCGCACCTACGTCGAGGAGACCGGCGGAGCCAACGTGCTCTTTGTCAAGGAGAACGGCACGCTCGTGGTGCCTCAGTCCCACACGGACTCGATTCTGCCGTCCATCACGCGCCGCTCGCTCGTGCAGGTGGCCAAGGACCTGGGCATGACCATCGAGGAGCGCCCGGTCGCATGGGACGAGGTCATCGATGGCGCGTTCGTGGAGTGCGGCCTGTGCGGCACGGCGGCTGTCATCTCGCCGGTGGGGGAGATTCACGACGGCGAGCTCGTGGTCAGCTTCGCGGCCGGCCACGACGAGATGGGCCCCGTCATGAAGAAGCTCCGCGAGACCCTGACCGGCATCCAGTCCGGCGAGCTCGAGGACAAGCACGACTGGGTGTACAAGATCGACGTTGCGTAGCCGCTAGTCGCGGTGCGGTGCGGAATTGCGAGGTTGCGGCAAGGCGCATACGGGCCGTCCTTCGGGGCGGCCCCTCTCGTCTCGCGGGCGCTTCTCCCCGGACGAGCGCCCCCCAGGAATTGGGGCACACTCTTGATGTAAATCGCTGGCGCTCGCCGTTCTTCACGCCGCTCAACTGGAAAAACGTTTCACACGGCGTGTCGACGGGGGCTCGGGCATCAAAAGATTGCCTCAATTTCTCATGCTGGCATGATGCTCCTTATACGCGCCCTGCCGGCGGCGTGTGGCTCGCCTGCCGCGCTATACTGAATCATCAGCAGACTCGCACGGCAGAAGGGCACACGATGGGACAGAAGGTTCAGGGCACCGAGGACCTCTACGGCAGCCACATGCGCGCCTGGCAGCGCATGCAGGACGTGGCGCGCGAGCTGTTTGGCGCGTACGGGTTCGACATGATCGAGACCCCGGCGCTCGAGCAGGTCGACACCTTCGTCCACGGTATCGGCGAGTCCACGGATGTGGTGCGCAAGGAGATGTTCCGCGCGTTCTCCGGCGCGCTTCTGGACGGTCTTCTCGCCAAGGGATCGGAGTCCGGCCTCAAGCCGCGCCAGCGCATGGCCCTGCGTCCCGAGGGCACGGCCGGCGTCGTGCGCGCCGCAGTGGAGAACAACTTCGTGCCGCAGGGAGCGGCCCCGGTCAAGCTCTGGTACGCCGAGCCGATGTTTCGCGGCGAGCGGCCGCAGAAGGGTCGCCTGCGCCAGTTTCACCAGGTGGGCGTCGAGTGGCTGGGCGCTCCCGATCCCGCCTCGGACGCCGAGTGCATCATCATGCTCATGGAGTACTTCAAGCGCCTGGGCTTCGACCCGGCTAGGCTCACCCTCTCTATCAACTCGATGGGGGACGCCGCCTGCCGCCCCGCTTACCGCGAGAAGGTCCGCTCCTTCATCCTCGACCATGCCGACGAGATGTGCGAGGAGTGCCTCGAGCGCGCCGAGGTCAACCCGCTGCGCGCCTTCGACTGCAAGAATGATTACTGCCGGGAGGTCATGAAAGGCGCCCCCCTGGCACCCGAGAACCTCTGCGATGACTGTGCCGCCCACTACGCGCAGGTCAAGCGCTACCTTGACGCGGCTGGCGTGGCCTATGCGGAGGACTCCACCCTCGTGCGCGGCCTCGACTACTACACCCGTACGGTCTTCGAGGTGGAGGTCGCCGGCTCGGGCGTGGGCGCCATCGGCGGCGGCGGCCGCTACGATGGCCTCATGGAGCTCGAGGGAGGCAAGCCCACGCCGGGCCTGGGCTTTGCGGTTGGCTTCGAGCGCATCGTGCTTGCGCTGGCAGCACAGGGCGTCGAGCTGGCGGGGGAGGAGCCGAGCTGCGTCTACGTGGCCGGAACCTCGGCCGACGAGCGTCAGGCGGTCTTTGTGGCAACGTTGTCCCTGCGTCAGGCGGGCATTCGCGCAGAGGCAGACTACCAGGGACGCTCGCTCAAGAGCCAGTTCAAGCAAGCTGACAAGCTTCATGCGCTTCTTGCCGTGGTCCTTGGCCCCGACGAGGTGGCGGCGGGCATGGCCACGATTCGTGACATGTCCACGCACGAGCAGGTTCAGGTGCCCATGGCCGAGCTTGCCGAGGCCGTCGTCGCGCGCTTGAGCTAGGAGATTTTGAATTCATGCGAGGGCAAAGGGAATCTGCCCCATTGACGAGTCATGTTTGTTTTGTTGTGCCCAGCCGTTGCTATCGGGCTGAGCACATAGAATAATATGTTCTAGAAAATATAATTAAACTTGGTATATTATATAAATCTAGAACTACCGCGTAAGACTGGGGGAAGGTTCGGGGAAGGTCAGGTTGCTAAAGTGATGCTCACTCGACGAGAGGTGGGCAGGCATGGGGCTTTTCATTGGTAACGAATCGGCAGTGCGCTACTGGCTTACTAAGACGGGGGACGAGTGCGTTCCCGAAGTGGCGCCCGATCTGAGTCTCGCTCAGGCTGAGATAAACAGTGGACTCATCAAATCCCAGACGCTCTCCTTTGAGCACACAAAGGCTGACCCCCTCCATCTGCTCGTGGCCGAAAGAGGACTCTGCCGCGCGCTTAGCGGAGCTACGGCGCACGTATGGAGCGGGCCCGTGCCTCCCGGATCTTTCTATCTTCTGAGTGGTTCGACAAGAATTGCCTCCCCGGAGCTCACGTTTCTTCTGATGGCGGGACACCTTGAACTCAAGGAGATCATCGAGTTGGGATGCTATCTCTGCGGGGCCTTTTCGATCGATGACAAGGGGTACGGATACACCGGCAAGCGGCAGCCTCTGACGACTCCCGAGGTCATCGGTGCCTTCTTGGACAAGGTTCCGCACGCCTATGGGATGGCGCGGGCGCGGCGAGCCCTCAGGTACGTGGTGGCCAACACGGCCTCACCCATGGAGGTGCTCCTTGGCATGGAGTACGCGCTTCCCGTGAAGATGGGTGGATGGGCCCTGCCGCACATAGTGGCGAACCAGAGAATCGATGTGAGGCCTGAGCTGCGTCGCCTCGCTGGTGCCAGCTACTTTGTCGGGGATATTTTCATACCGGGCATTATGAGCAATTCAGAGTATGACAGTGCGGAGTTCCACACGGGAAAGTACCGCCTCGATCATACGCAGACGCGCAGGAACGTTCTTGAGGCCATGGAGGTGAAAACTGTCTCTGCAACATATAACCAGATTAGGACCGCCGACATATTTGATGATTACATGTGGATGGTGGAGGAGCGCTTTGACCTTTCCCATCGCGAGTTCACGCTCGAGCAGAAGATGGTTCAGCACGATTTGCACGACTTTCTCATTGCGCACACGAGAAAGCGGTTTTGAAGGCTTCCGTGAGACCCCAAGGGGACTTGTCAATAGATTTTGGAGAAGAGGCCAAGTAGCAGCTCTTCGAGCGAGCCTTTGACCAGTGCTTTTCCGAAGGGATGGTGCCGTGATACTCGGGAGGTCATCGGAAATCTATTGACAAGTCCCAATTGGCCGGCGCATTTCCGTGCCGATGGAAAAGCCTATGCATACGATATACAAACACAGCACCTATTATGCATTTTATTGAGTTGAGCAGAAATCTGGGAGTAGACCGTGCGCTCAGGCTCGCGATAATGACTTTCAGGTAGACGTTCGTGGGAGTCCGGAGGGGAAGAAGTGGCAATTCACATCATTGAGGAGGCCGATCGCTGCCTCAACTGCAAGCGGCCTCTGTGCCAGCTACGGGGTTGTCCTGTAGCCACTCACATCCCCGAGGTGATCAGCCTCTTCAAGGAGCGCCGCTTGGAGGAAGCGGGCGCGCTGCTCTTTGGAAACAACCCGATGAGCGCCGTCTGCGCCATCGTCTGCAACCACTCCAAACAGTGCGAGGGGGCCTGCGTGCGCGGGTGCAAGGGGACCCCGGTGCACTTCTCGAGCATAGAGAGCTACATCTCTGGAACCTACCTCGACCGCATGGTCGTCAAGAGGCCCGAGCCCAATGGCAGGCGCGTGGCCGTGGTGGGGTCGGGGCCGGCAGGCATCACCGTGGCCCTCAGGCTCGCGCAGCGTGGCTGCGCCGTCACGATCTTCGAGCAGCGCACCGAGATCGGTGGCGTGCTCGAGTATGGCATTCCGGACTTTCGCCTGCCCAGGCAGCTCGTTCAGAAGTATCGTTCCATTCTGTGTGCCCTCGGCGTGCGGGTGCGCCCGTCCACCACGATCGGCGGGGCTCTGCGTCTGGACGACCTACTCGCTGACGGCTACGACAGCATATTCGTGGGCACGGGCACGTGGCGCGCCAAGAAGCTCGGCATCCCGGGCGAGTCGCGCGGAAATGTGATCTACGGTATCGACTACCTGGTCAACCCCCAGAGCTTCGCGGTCGGTGAGCGCGTGGCCGTCATCGGCGTGGGCAACGTGGCCATGGACGTGGCGCGCTCGGCCATCCGCGAGGGCGCGTGTGAGGTTACGCTCTACGCACGCTCCAGGCACGTCTCGGCGAGCTCCGACGAGATCGAGTACGCCGAGCTCGACGGAGCGCAGATTGTCTACGGTAAGGCCATCGAGGCGATAGACGAGAACGGTCCCGTGTTCAAGACGGCTATCTTCGGCGAGGAAGGCAAGGTCACGGGTTATGAGGACGCGCTCGACCACGTGGCGGCCGACACGGTGGTCATTGCGGCATCGCAGGCACCCAAGGACAAGCTCGTGCTCACGACCTCGGGTCTCGAGCCCAATGAGCGCGGCCTTCTAGTCGTAGACGATGCGTACCAGACCACGGTGCCGGGCATCTTTGCAGCTGGCGATGTGGTCACCGGTGCCAAGACCGTCGTGCACGCCGTGGCCGGTGCCAAGGAAGCGGCTGATGCCATGCTCGCCTACATGGGGCTTGCGGTGAACGAGGATGCGGCCGCGGAAGAGCGCACGACTGGCGAGAAGGTCACCGCACGCTAGAGGCCAGGTGCCGCCCCCACCTACTGGTATCGCAGCGACTCCACGGGGTCGAGTCTGGCGGCGCGGCGGGCGGGGTACCAGCCAAAGAGCACGCCGATGCCCACGCAAATGCCCGTCGCTATGGCCACGGCCTCCGGCGAGACGATGGGAACCAGGTTGTCGTAGCCGAGCGCCCCGCCGGCGACCCCTGCGAGCGCCCACGCGCCGCCATATCCCGCGGCGATGCCAAAGACGCCGCCCACCAGGCAGAGAAGGACGCTCTCGAGCAGGAACTGCTTGGTGACGTCGGCGCTCCGCGCACCAAGTGCCTTGCGCAGGCCGATCTCGCGGATGCGCTCGGTGACGTTGGTGAGCATCATGTTCATGATGCCGATGCCCCCCACGAGCAGCGATACGCTCGCTACGGCGAGCGCGAGCATCCTGAAGGACGCCATCGTCTGGTCGAGCTGGTCGATTGCCTCCTGGGCCGTCCGCACGTCGACGAAGCCCTCGTCGCTGTTGCCGCCCCCGTTGGGGTCCGCCTCGCCGATCTCGTAGCGCGTGCGCAGGTAGGAGTCGGTGTCGGCGGCCACGGCGTACATGTCCATCCCCTCGTGCGCGAAGCCGATGATGTCCCAGTAGGAGCCGACCTGCTGCCCGATGAGTCGGGTCGTGGCCGTCGTGGTGGGCAGGTAGGCGAGCGGGTTGTCCTGGTAGCCCATCGCGTCGGCGACGGTGCCGATGACGGTGTACCGGTCGTTTCCGATGCGCACGGTCTGTCCCACCGCGTCGGCGTCGGGCGAGCCAAAGAGGTTCTTCACGGAGCTCCCGCCCAGCACCACGACCATGCCCCCGTCCTCGACCTCGTCGGCCGAGAAGAGCCGGCCCCTCTCGGCCGTGATGCCCATTCCCGTGAAGTACTCCGGCCTGCAGGCGGTGACCTGCAGCATGTCGACGTCGGCGGTCGTCGAGGAGGCCGGCGATCCCGTGTACGTGTAGCCGGTCACGAACTCGTAGTCGCTCGCGAGGTCCTGCCCGATCTTCTCGATGTCGGCCTCGTCGAGGGGCTGGTTGCCCGGAGGCCAGCAGGTGATGGAGACCATGCGGCTCATGTTGAGGCCAAGCTGGCTCACGAGCTGCATCTTCATGCCGTCGATGAGCGAGGTGATCGCGATGACGGCACCGATGCCGATGACGATTCCCAGCACCGTGAGCAGGCTCCGCACGCGGTTCGCCGAGATGGCGGTGAAGGTCTCGTAGAGCAGGTCGCGGATTCTCATGCGCGCGGCACCTCCTGGGTCTTGTTGCCCTGCTCTGCGAGGCGGGCCAGGTAGGCGCGCTCCTCCTCGTCGCTCAGCAGGCGGCCGTCGCGGATGTGCACGGTGCGGTCGGCCCAGGCAGCGACCTCCGCGTCGTGCGTGATGACCACGATCGTCTTGCCCCGCCGCTGTAGGCGCCGAAAGGTCCCCATGACCATCTCGCCGGTGGTGGTGTCGAGGTTGCCCGTGGGCTCGTCGGCCAGGACGAGCGCCGGGTCGTTGACCAGGGCCCGCGCGATGGCGACGCGCTGCATTTGGCCTCCGGACAGCTCGTTGGAATGGTGGAGGTAGTGCTCCTCGGGCAGGCCCACCGAGCGCAGGGCCCTCCACGCGCGCAGCTCGCGGTCGCGCACGGGCACGTCGGAGTAGATGAGCGGCAGCATGACGTTGCGCAGGACCGTGGTGCGTGGCAGGAGGTTGAACGACTGGAAGACGAAGCCCAGGCGCGTGGAGCGAACCGTGGCGAGGTCGTCGTCGGAGAGCTCGGAGACTTCGAGGCCCTCGAGGCGATAGAAGCCGGTCGTGGGTTTGTCGAGGCAGCCCAGGATGTTCATGAGCGTTGACTTGCCCGAGCCCGACGGCCCCATGATGGCGAGAAACTCGCCGCGTGCCACCGAGAGGCTCACGCCGCGCAGGGCGGGGGTGAAGCCGGCCGCCGTCTCGTAGATGCGGTAGGCGCCCTGGACGTCGATGACGGGGGTCATGCGGCCGCGCTGCCTTCGGCAGGGAAGTTTGCCTCGCCGGTCGGCGTGGCGTCGATGTCCGTGACCTCGGGCTCGCCGACGGTCGCCGCGCTGCCGTCGACGTCGGACGATGCCGTGCCCGTCCCGCTCACGGCGTACGGGTCCAGGACCACGAGGTCGCCCTCGGCCACGTCGCCCTCGATGGCGGCGGTCGTCGCGCTCTGCGCCACCACGCTGACCTCGCGGCGCTCGCACTCCTGGGTGGCGGGGTCGCTCATCACGTAGAGGTAGAAGGTCGCGCCGTCGTCGGTCGCGAGCGCGGAGGCGGGTACCGTGAGCGCGTCGGGCACGTTCTGCATGAGAATCTCCACGCTGGCCGTCATGCCGGGCTTGAGCTCGGCGGTGGGCTCGGGGATGAGCAGCTCCACGTCGTAGGTCACCACGCCGGAGTCGGAGTAGCCGTAGGGGTTCGCGGCGGCGTCGGAGGACGCCACGGTGGAGATGCGCGTGACCTGGGCGTCGAGCACCGTGCCCGGGAGCGCCGAGAAGCTCACGCGCGCGGCCTGGCCCACGGAGATCTTGGAGATGTCCACCTCGTTGACCTGCACCTTGACGCTCATCTGCGAGAGGTCGGCGATCTGGATGAGCGAGGAGGCGGAGGAGCTCGCGCCCGTGCTCGTGGCAGACTCCGCGCCCGACCCCACGGCGGCGCCAGAGACGGCGTTCATGACCACGACCGAGCCCGAAGACGGGGCGGTGACGGTACGCTTGGCGGTCGTCGAGACGGCCTGGTCGTAGGTCTGCTGGGCGGCCTCGAGCTGGAGGGAGGCGCTGTCGCGCTCTGCCTGCGCCTGCTGGACGTCGCCCGCGGTGACCTCCTCCACGGTGTAGTAGGCCGCATAGGTGGTCTCGTAGGTCTGCTGGGCCGAGGAGAGCGCGGCCTTGGTGGAGCGGACGTTGATCTCGGCCTCGCGGACCGCGCGATCGAGCTCGTCGTTCTTGATGGTGAGCAGCGTGTCGCCCTCTGAGACGGTCGAGCCCTCGGCGACGCTGACCTCGTCGATGATGCCGTCGACCTCGGGGGTCACCACGACCGAGGAAAGCGGCTGAGCGGTGCCCGTGGCCTGGACGGACTCCGAGAACTCGCCCCGTACAAGGGGCGTCGTCTGGAGCGTGGGCGCCTGCGCCTGCTGGCTGCCTATCGAGCCGACCACGGCCCAGGCGACGCCGGCTACGAGGATGATGCCGCCCGCCACGCTCGCGGCGATGATCTTCTTGCGCCGACGGGCCTTGCGGTGTCGCGTGAGGCTCTCGTAGGCGAGGCGCGTCTCGACGTCCTCCTCGGACTCGGTGCCGGAGCCGGAGCCAAGATCGTCGGGGCCGGTCGTACCGATGACGCCGAGCGGCTCGACGGCTGTGTCCTCGGTGGTCTCGTCCGTTGCGGGACTGGGGACTTTCTGGGGGTCGGGGGTTTCTCTTGTCATGGTTCCTCCAGGCTCCAAGCCTTGGTTTCAACAATCTGTTTTTGGGCTGAACTCACCGAGCGTAGACCACTCGCGCGCCCGGCAGTATCCTTGGACGGGGAAGGGCTCTGGTAGGAGGGGGAAAACGGCCGATGAGCGGTGAACCTTACGATAATCTTATGCGTGACGCATCAGACGTCCATCTCCCTATCGTCTTTGAGGATGAGGTCCTGCTCGCCGTGGACAAGCCGGCGGGCCTCATCGTGCATGCAGACGGCACCGGGGCTCCCACGCTCACGGACCTCGTCGAGGACCACCTCGGTGCGTGCGGCCACACGAACGCGCGGGGGCAGGCCGTCCAGCGCCTGGACGCCCCGACCACGGGGCTCGTGCTCTTTTCGCTGGACAAGGCCACTCAGCCGCTCCTTGACGCGCAGGTGGCGGGCCATACGATGCGCAAGCGCTACCTCGCCGTGGTCGCGGGGCGCACTGCGTGGGAGAGCCGGGTCGTGGATGCTCCCATGGGCAGGGACCGTCACGACTCCCGGCGCATGCGCGTCTGCCGCCCGGGGCAGGGCAAGCCGGCCCAGACTCGCGTGCGCCGCCTCGCCGCCGCGGGAGGGCGCACGCTGCTCGTGGTGGAGCTGGGAAGCGGGCGGCGTCACCAGATTCGCGTGCACCTAGCCTCGCTGGGCTTTCCGATCGTGGGCGACGTCCTGTACGGCGGTGCTCGCTCGAAGGAGGGTCTGCTCCTGCACGCGTACGCGGAGGAGCTCGACCATCCCGTGTCCGGCGAGCGCCTGCGGCTGCATACCGTCTGGCCCGCGCGGCTCGGCTCGTGGCCGGGCGCCGAGAGGCTTCTCGGAAGCTGAGGCATTGCCCGCCCGCGCTCGCCATCCCTCTTTGCGCGATACTAGACACCTGAGAGCGCTCCTGAGGGGGGAGCGTCCGAGAGCTCAGCAAGCCGGAGAGGGGACCCGATGGCCGACACCATGCGTGGCGTCTACACCAACCTGACCGAGATTCGTCGCAACGTCTTCGCCGAGGTGGCCAAGATCGCCTACGCGCAGGGCGCAGCCGCCAGGGTCGCCGAGGGCACGGAGCAGAGCGCGGCCGTCCACGCCGACGCCGCCCGCCAGATGGATGAGCTTCCCTACCAGATCATCCCCGGTGACGTGGCCACCTACCGCGAGAGCGTGTTTCTGGAGCGCGCCATCGTGGGCGAGCGCATCCGCCTGGCCATGGGCCTGCCGCTCCAGGGCGTCGACCGGCCCCAGAGCCTGGCCGACGGGCTGGAGTCGGCCTCGGTCGCCGAGACCTACTACCAGCCGCCCCTGGTGAACGTCATCAAGTTCGCCTGCAACGCGTGCGAGGACAACACCTATCGCGTATGCAACGCCTGCCAGGGCTGCCTCGCCCACCCCTGCCGCGAGATCTGCCCCAAGGGCGCGATCTCGTTCGTGGACAAGAAGGCCCATATCGACCAGGAGAAGTGCATCCACTGCGGCATGTGCGCGAAGGTCTGCCCCTATCGCGCGATCCTGCATCACATGCGCCCCTGCGCCGAGGCCTGCGGCATGCACGCCATCGGCTCCGACAAGCAGGGCCGTGCCGAGATTGATTACGAGAAGTGCGTCTCCTGCGGGCAGTGCCTCATCAACTGCCCCTTTGGGGCCATTGCCGACAAGAGCCAGATCTACCAGGTCATCCAGGCCGTAAATGCCGGTGACGAGGTCATCGCCGAGGTCGCGCCCGCGTTCGTGGGACAGTTCGGCGGCAGGGGCAACGTGGACAAGCTGCGTCAGGCCTTCACCGGGCTCGGCTTCACGGGCATGGAGGAGGTGGCCATAGGCGCCGACCTCTGCACCGTCCAGGAGGCTGACGACTTTCTCGCCGAGGTGCCCGATAAGATCCCGTTCATGGGCACGTCGTGCTGCCCCGCCTGGTCGGTCATGGCCAAGAAGGAGTTTCCCGACCAGGCCGACTGCATCTCGATGGCCCTCACGCCCATGACGCTCACCGCCCGCCTCATCCGCAGAAGCCACCCCCATGCCAAGATCGTCTTTGTGGGACCCTGCTCGGCCAAGAAGCTCGAGGCCATGCGCAGCTCCGTGCGCTCCGAGGTCGACTTCGTCCTCACGTTCGAGGAGATGGCGGGTATGATGCGGGCGCGCGACATCGACTACGCCAAGCTGGCGGGGGAGGGCTCGAGCGACTTCGAGGTCGCCTCGGCTGCCGGGCGTGGCTTTGCGGTCTCGGGAGGGGTGGCCAGCGCGGTGGTCGGCGCGATCCACCGCAGCCAACCCGAGCTCGAGGTCAACGTGGTGAACGCGGAGGGCCTCGAGGAGTGCCGCAAGATGATGAAGGACGCCGTCAGGGGAAAGTACCCCGGCTACCTGCTTGAGGGCATGGCCTGTCCGGGCGGCTGCGTCGCGGGGGCGGGCACCCTACAGTCCATCACCAAGACTGCGGCCGCCGTTAAGCGCTACGCCAAGAAGTCCTCGCGCGTCGACGCGACGGAGAACGCCTACCGCTCCCTGATTCCCGAGCTGGAACGCGACGCCGACGGCAGGAAGGCCATGGGCAAAAACGAGATCATCGAGGTCCGAGAGGCTATGTCCCCGAGGGAGTAAGGCGGTGCGGGGTGCCCCGGGTTCTTCTCGCCTTTGATACGGGGCCGTCTCTAAAGGCTTCTGGAGGGGCCGCCAACAGGCAAAACGCCGAGACGAGAATGCCCTCGGGGCCTCGCCGGAGTCCGTTGCATCAAAGGCGCGCCCCAATCCTGTGGTGTGCCGCCGCCGGAGTGCCGCCTCCCTAGAGCGTCGCCAGGAACCGGTCGAGCGCGGCGCGCCCGTCGTCGTTCCACTTGAAGACCCCGGCGTCCTCGAGGACGTGACCAAAGACCTGGCCCGTCTCGTCGCGCAGGATGGTCTGGGCGTTCTCCTCGGAGAGCTCGGGGTGCGCCGCGGCGACCTCGCGGGCCCAGGGGGCGTGCGAGGCGCAGAGCGGGTCGGACTCCAGGGCGTCGAGGTCGTCCGCGAGCAGGTGCGCACGTACGGCCGCGAGCTCGTCGACCAGGCGTGGCGGCAGGATGGCGAGGCCCATGACCTCGATGAGGCCGATGTTCTCCTTCTTGATGTGGTGCCACTGAGCGTGCGGGTGGAACACGCCGAGCGGGTGCTCCTCGCTCGTGATGTTGCAGCGCAGGGCCAGATAGGCCTCGTAGAGCTCGCCGCCCACGTGGCCCGCCTCGTCCACGCGACGGATCACGGGGGTCACGGTGTTGTGCGGCGTGCCGTCAGCGCTGTGGGCGCGAACCCCTGCAGCCTCGTCCGACCAGTCATGCCACGCGTCGATCACGTGAACGCAGGCCTCGAGCAGGTCTTCTCGGCGTCCGCTCCTAAGACGTAGCACCGAGAGGGGCCACTGGAGCACGCAGGCCTCCACATCGGGGAACCCCCCCAGCGAGAACCGCTCGGTCACCTTGGCGCGCATCACGGGAAACTCGTGGTCGCCACCCTGGAAGTGGTCGTGCGAGAGGATTGAGCCGCCCACGATGGGCAGGTCGGCGTTGGAGCCGATGAAGTAGTGGGGTAGGAGGTCCACGAAGTCGAAGAGGCAGGCGAGGCTCGCCCGGTCGATGTGCATGGGCCGGTGGTGCGCGCTCATGACGATGCAGTGCTCGTTGAAGTAGGCGTAGGGGCTGTACTGCAGGCCGTAGCGCTCGCCGTCGAGCTTCACGGGCACGATGCGCAGGTTCTGACGTGCGGGATGCGCGCCTCCCGCCGCCGCGGCTCCGCGCCCGGGATAGCCCTCGTTCTCGATGCAGAGCTGGCAGGCGGGGTACCTCTCGCCAGCGTCGCGCGCCTGCCCGGCGGCCGCTATGTCGCGCGGGTCCTTCTCGGGCTTTGAGAGGTTGATGGTGATCTGGAGGTCTCCCCAGTGCGTGGGGGTGTTCCAGGCGATGTTTCTGGCGATGGCCGCGCGTCGCACGTAGCCAGCGTCGCAGCAGAGCCGATAGAACCAGCTCGTCGCCGCGCGCGGATCCTGCTCGCGGCAGAGCTCGTCGAAGCGCGCCGCCACCTGGGAGGGCCGCGGCGTGAGCACGCCCATCATGCGCATGGCCGCGCGGTCGCGCCCGCTCGCCGTGTCCTCGGCACGGCCCGCTTCCACGGACGCCTCGGCGAGGCGGGAGAGCGTGGCCTCGAGGTCGAGGGGAGCGCCGGCATCGACGCCGGCGGAGGCGTTCTTGTTGACATTCTCCGCAAGCACCCAGGAAGCGTCCGGCCCGGGCCCCGCGACGCCCACGGCCTCGAGCGCGGCGTTGTAGGCCCACAGGCGGTCGGACCAGTCGACGAGGCCCGCGCGCGCGGCGTAGTCCACGAGCGCGCAGAGGTCCTTCTCTAGAGCCACTGCGCCCACGCTCCCCGCTCCTCGATGCGATAGCCCCGGCACGCGCCCTCGCCGAGCCACGCGTTCATGCGCTCGCGGAACTCGTCCACGAGCTCGAGCGGGACGAAGCACTGGATGGATCCACCGAAGCCTCCGCCGTGGATGCGCGCGGCGCCGCGGCCCGTGAGCACGTGCTCCGCGAGCCCCAGCGCGATCATGGCCGGCTGGAAGGCGCCGCCGGCGGAGACGTTTTGCAGGAACATGCCCGAGCTCGCGCCCGAGTTGCGGGTGAGCCTGACAAACGCGTCGATGTCGGCCGCGTTGAGGGCGTCCCAGCGCTGGTCCACGAGGCCGTTCTCATACCAGTAGTGGATGGCGCGCAGGACCGCGCGGTCACCGAGCGTACGGCGCAGCTCGCCCACGCGCTCGTCGAAGGCCTTCTCGTCCACCTCGCAGAGGCGCTTCTTGCCAAACTGCTCGGCCACCTGCTGCATCTCGACGGGCATCAGGGCGTAGTCGGCCGTGAAGGGCGCGTGGTCGCAGCCCACGTCCACGAGGCACAGGGAGTAGCCGGCCGCGTCGAAGTCAAAGTCGAGCTTGGCCGTTTGCGGAAAGGCCGGGTCCTCGAAGTCCATGAACGCGAGGCCGCCCAGGCAGATCGCGAGCTGGTCCATGAGGCCGCAGGGCTTGCCGAACCAGGTGTTCTCCGTGCGCTGGGACATCTGCGCAAGAGCGGTCGCGTCCACGGCCTCGCCGGGCCACAGCGCCTCCATCACGCGGCCGAGCAGGGCCTCCACGGCAGCGGAGGAGGAAAGCCCCCCACCTGCGGGGATGGTGCTCGTCGTGGCCAGGTCGAAGCCGGCGCTCACCCGCCCGGTCTGGGCCAGCTGGGCTGCCATGCCGCGGGCGAGCCCGGCGGTGCTCACGTGCTCGTCCTCGCGTGCGGAGAGGTCGTCGAGCGAGATCTCGAAGGCGGGGAAGTCCCTGTCCACCATGCGAATAAGGTTCGTGTTATTGGGGGAGGCGATGCCTGCGATGCCCACGTCAAGGGCCCCGGCGATGACATGGCCACCCTCGTGGTCGGTGTGGTTGCCGGCGATCTCCGAGCGCCCGGGCGCATGGGCCGCGAGCGCACGCCGGCCCTCGAGGGGTCCGTAGTGCTCCTCGAACAAGGCGCGGGCCTCGGCGAGCTGATCTGAGTAGAGTTCTGATGACGTAGTGCTCATGACCTGTCCCTATCCCCGTGGGCGGATTGTTCGCGTTCAGTATAGACGTGGACGCGACGTGATTCCTATCAGAACAGAAACGAATCGAGTCAGGCGAGAATTGCGGGCGCTCGGGGTCGAAGGCGAGTGGCCAAAGACTTGGGCAGGCTCGAATGAGTGAGGAGGTCGCACCTGTATGGTCCCCTGCCCTCCTCGTCTCCGACCTCGCCTCGGTTTTGCCTTCACGATCGAGGCGAGTTTTTGATGCTCTTCTCGTCTGAGGCGATGGCCAACTGGAAAAACGCTGCAACGAGAAGCCCTGGGGATGCCCTATGAGGCGATTTTCTCGCATCTGTATCAAAAATGCGCCCCAATCATGTGGAGAGGAGCAGAGCAGACCGGAGCACGGCGCACCGGAGCACAACGGAGGCCGCCCCGTCACCTTCCGCCGCGCGCCGCCGATCGCCTGTGGGGTAAGCTATGCACCCGTCTACCGTTTGCCCGCGCGAGAAAAGGGAGCCTATGCTCAGGGTCAGCCAGGCCATCCTGCACGTCTTCGACTTTGAGGCGGGCTCCACGTTCTTCTCGGAGCGTCCGCTGGACCTGTCGGAGCGCCCTACGCGCTCCTACGTCCAGCGCCACCTGCGCAAGATCTCCTCCAACGCCGAGAGCCGGCACGGCTCCTTCGCCCCTGGCTCCAACTTCGCGACCGAGCTCGCGAGCTACTTCGCCGGCGTCCGCGAGTTCGTGGAGTTCTCGGTCGAGATCGCGCAGTGGTTCTGGGAGGAGCTCAGGCGCACCGAGGACCTCGAGCAGTGCGACCTTCTGATCGCGGACTTCACGGACACCGACGAGGGGGCGTCCGACGCCTCCTCCACCAAGGACGAGCTCGACGCGGTCTTCGACGGTCCGGTCGGCCGACGCTTCTTCGCCATCCTCCTTCTGCCGCGCAAGCAGACCTTCGCGCACGAGGTGGACGGGGAGGCCAACGACATCTGCCGCCAGGACTCCACGCTGCCCAACCCCTCCCAGAAGGTCGACTCCTACGTGCTCGTGGACGCCGAGACCCGCGCGATCGACTTTCACGACAAGGAACGCTCCCTGGGCGGCACCAAGACGATGGTGATTCCCGAGAAGTTCCTCCAGTGCAGCTCCGAGGCGTCGAGCCACGAGGTGATCGACGAGGTCAACGTCATCGTCCGCGACGTGGCCGAGGAGTATGGCCTCACGCCGGCCGTCGAGGTCTCGCGCGCCAAGGCGGTTGTGGCCCGGCACGCCGACGTCGATGAGGCGTTCGCGCCGGTCGAGGTGGGCCACGAGGTCTTCCGCGACCGCCCCGACGTCCAGCGGCGCTACGAGGAGCGCGTCCATGCCGCGGCCCTGCCCGAGGAGGCCCCCGTGCGCCGCGGCGTGGCCAACCGCCTGGCCAGGAGCCACCGCATCCGCACGGACACGGGTATCGAGATCACGTTTCCCTCGGAGCTTGCCGAGAAGCCCGGCTATCTCGACTTTGAGACCGGCGCGGACGGCCGCATCTCCATCACCATCGGAAACGTCGCCAAGATCGAGAACCGCTCGTAGAACGGCGACGGCGGCCGGGGTGCTGCTCGCATGGTTCTTCTCGCGAGCCTGCCGTGGCGCACAAAAAGAACTTTCCTTTGAAGGCAAACCGTGCACCATGGCAGGCTCGGCAGCGGGCGAGGCCTTTGTCGCAGCCCCTACGAGCGCGTCTTCGTGCTTGCGCCCGCCGCTCGCCCTTTCATGGACGTGTTCATCTCGTGGCAGCGGGCTTTTCAAGCTAGAATCAGGCATGCGTGTCCGCACCCTAATCGTACCCAAGGAGATGCCATGTCCCAGAAGCACGTTCTTTTGAGTGATGCCGGGATGTCGCCGCGAGGCGTCACGCGCCGTGACGCTCTGAGACTCTTCATCGGCGCCGGGATCTGTGCCACGTTCTTCCCCTCCGTGGCCCTGGCAACGAGCACCCAGGAGCAGCTCGACGCCGCTCAGATGAGCTATGACGAGGCGCAGGCCGCCCTCGACCAGATCAACCAGGAGTACGCCACGATCGCCGGGCAGCTCTCGCAGACGCAGGCCCAGGTGGTCGACGTCTCGGGTCAGATTGACCAGAAGCAGGCCGACATCGACGACAAGCAGGCCGAGATCGACACCAAGCAGGCCGAGATCGACACCAAGCAGGAGGTCCTCGGCGAGCGCATGAGCTCGGCCTACAAGTCCGGCCCCCAGTCGACCCTCGACATGATCCTCTCCTCGGCCACCTTCGAGGAGCTCACGAGCAACATCTACTACCTCGACAAGGTCAGCGAGTCCGACCGCCAGATGATCGACGAGGTCAGGACCCTCAAGGCCCAGCTCGAGGACGAGAAGTCCGCCCTCGAGGACGAGAAGTCCGCCCTCGAGTCCCAGAAGTCCGACCTTGAGACCCTCCAGACGCAGCAGCAGGACCAGCTCTCCCAGTCTCAGTCCAAGCAGATCGAGGCCGAGACCCTCGTGGGCGGCCTGTCCTCAGACGTCCAGGAGCTCATGGGCCAGCGCGACGCCGAGCTGGCCGCCGCGCAGCAGGCCGCCGAGGAGGCGCGCCAGCAGGCGAGGGCGAACAGCAACTCCGGCGGTGGCTCGGGGGGCGGCTCTAACGCGGGGGGCGGCTCCGGCTCGGGAGGCGGAAGCACGCCCACGGGTTCGGGCTCCCTGTCGGCCATGGTCAGCGCCGCGTACTCCACGTCGTCCCCGGGCTCGGGCCTGTGTGCCGCCTGGGTCACCAACGTCTTCCGCAACGCCGGGGTGGGCTACTTTGGCGGCAACGCCTGCGACATGTACTACTCGTGGTGTGGTACCTCGACGGGAAATATCCAGCCTGGCATGATCATCGCCGTACCCACCGCACCGTTCAGCCCAGCGGCCATACTCTATGGTCACGTGGGCATCTACCTGGGCGGCGGCACGGTGCGCGAGAACCTGAGCGGAACCGTTCAGAGCGTGAGCCTGGGCAGCTGGGTCAGTCGCTACAGTGCTACGTCGCTCTGCGGCTGGCTGGGCGGCGTCGCCCTCTCGTAGCTCCCGGTCAACCAAGCGTCTCAGGGGACCCGCCGAGCCTGTGCCCGGCGGGTCTCTTTTGGCCTTACAGTAGCGTTAGGCTTCCTTTCGAAACCCCGTGCGTCAGAGCGCCGCGAGCTGCCGTACAATGTCAGCAGGGCTTCAGATATCGGGTGTGGGCCTCAGATGAGGGTGCGAAGAGTGGAACAGCTAAACGGACAGCGTCCAAGTGCACATGACCAGCAGCATCGCGCTCGTGGTCTGATTATCGCCGCGGCGGTGCTCGTCGTGGCGCTTTTGGGAGGCGCGGGTCTCCTGTGGTCCCTGGTCGCGCATGCGAGTGGCTCTGCGGCACCGTCCGACGACTCCGACACGCCCACCCTGCTCGACGCGGACGCGCCCGCTGAGCCCGAGCTTCCGGCCAACGACGAGCGCGCGGCCGAGTTGGCGTACGACCCCGATCGCCAGACGGACTGGTCCTATCAGAGCAACGGTCAGAAGGTCGTCTACCTCACCTTTGACGACGGCCCCTCCGAGAACACCGAGAAGGTCCTCGACATCCTGGACCAGTACGGGATCAACGCCACCTTCTTCGTGACGGGCAACGACCCTGACTATCGCGGCTCGATCAGGGACGCCTACGAGCGCGGCAACACGATCGGCATGCACACGATGACGCACGACTACAAGACGGTCTATGCCTCCGAGGACGCTTATTTCTCGGACCTCGACCAGGTCGCCCAGGTGGTGAAGGACGAAATTGGCTACGTGCCGTACCTCGTGCGCTTTCCCGGTGGCTCGTCCAACACGGTCTCGGCCAACTACAGCCCCGGTCTCATGACGACGCTTTCCGAGGACGTTCCTGCGCGCGGCTACCAGTACTACGACTGGAACGTGAGCTCGGGCGACGCCGCCGGCAACAACGTGGCCGTCGACACGATCGTGAACTCGTCGTGCGTGGAGGGCTACACCAACATCATGCTGCTCTGCCACGACTCGAACACCAAGGCGACCACGGCCGAGGCGCTGCCGCGCATCATCCAGTACTACCTGGACAACGGCTACACCTTCGCGCCCATCGACCGCAGTTCGTTCGTGGTCCATCACAAGGTGGGCAACTAGCTCGAGCACGGGCTGGCGCGCGTCGTTCATGAGGCGAGGGCCCCTGAGGGGCCGAACAAGGCGCTTTTGGACCAAAGAGGGACTTGTCAATAGATTTTCTCGAACAGGTTGAGTAGTAGAAATTTCCGCAAGCTCTCTAGCTGGTCCTTTGTCACTCGCAAGACGCTCACTACTTGGCCTGCTCGCAGAAATCTATTGACAAGTCCCCTTTCGTCTTCTGAGTCCCGTTTTCCGCCTCGTACGGGTGCGTTTTGCCGCCAGCAAGACGCCCCCGACGGCTGCAAGGCCGCTGGGGGCGTCATCGTGCGAGGAGCGCCGCTCCTACGCCACGGCGTCCTCGTCGAACTGCGAGTTGTAGAGCTCCGCGTAGAAGCCGCCCGTGGCCAGGAGCTCCTCGTGCGTGCCCTTCTCGACGATGTCGCCGTCACGCAGCACCAAGATCACGTCGGCGTTTCTGATGGTGGAGAGCCGGTGCGCGATGACGAAGCTCGTGCGGCCGACCATGAGCGCGTCCATGGCTCGCTGGATGAGCTCCTCGGTGCGCGTGTCCACGTTGGAGGTGGCCTCGTCGAGGATGAGCGCCGGACGGTCGGCCAGCACGGCGCGCGCGATGGTCACGAGCTGGCGCTGCCCCTGGGAGAGGTTGGTCCCCTCCTCGTTGATCATGAAGTCGTAGCCGCCGGCCAGGGTGTGGATGAAGTGGTCACAGCGTGCCGCCTTGGCCGCGGCCTCGACCTCCTCGTCGGTGGCGTCGGGACGACCGTAGCGGATGTTCTCGCGGATCGTGTCGTTGAAGAGCCACGTGTCCTGGAGCACCATGGCGAACTCTGCGCGCAGCTCGGTTCGGTCCCAGTCGCGCACGTCGATGTCGTCGACCCTGATCGAGCCGGCGTCCACGTCGTAGAAGCGCTGGATCAGCTTGATGAGCGTGGTCTTTCCGGCGCCGGTGGGGCCCACGATGGCCACGGTCTGGCCCGGCTCGGCCACGCACGAGAAATCGTGAATGATGGTCTTGTCGGGCAGGTAGCCAAAGCGCACGTGGTCAAACTCCACGTGGCCCTCGCGCACGGCGGGAAGCTGCGGCGTGGCGGTCTCCTCCTCCTCGGGCGCGGCGAGAAACTCGAAGACGCGCTCGGTGGCGGCCGCCATGGACTGCATCGTGTTGGAGACGTTGGAGAGCTGCTGGATGGGCTGCGTGAAGTTGCGGACGTACTGGATGAAGCTCTGGATGTCGCCGGGGGTGGCCGCGCCGGCCAGCGCGAGCTGGGCCCCCACGACGATGACGCCCACGTAGCCCATGTTGCCCACGAGGCTCATGAGCGGCATCATCAGCCCCGAGAGGAACTGGCTTTTCCATCCGCTCGTGAAGAGGCGGTCGTTTTGGGCCTCGAAGGCGGCGACGGCGGCCTCGGAGCGATCGAAGACCTGGATGACGCCCTGCCCGGCGAAGTCCTCCTCGACGATGCCGTTGACCGTGCCCAGAACCTGCTGCTGCTCGCGGAAGTACTTCTGCGAGAAGCGCACCACGACGAGCACGATGACCACCGAGACGGGCAGGGTGAGCACGGTGACGCCCGTGAGCGTCAGGCTGATGGAGAGCATCATCACGAGCACGCCGACGAGCTGCGTGACGGAGGTGATGAGCTGCGTGATCGACTGATTGAGCGACTGCCCGAGCGTGTCCACGTCGTTGGTGATGCGGCTGAGCACGTCGCCCTTGCTGTGTCCGTTGAAGTAAGAGAGCGGGATGACGGCGATCTTCTCGGAGATCTCCTGGCGCATCTGGAAGCAGATCTTCTGCGTGACGCCGGTCATGAGCCAGCCCTGGATGAGATTGCACGCGGAGCTGGCAAGGTAGAGGCCCAGAAGGCCCAGGAGCGTGGCCCCGATCCAAGCGAAGTCGACCGTGCCGGTGCCCGCGACCGTGGCCACGAGCCCCTCGTAGAGCTTCGTGGTGACCGAGCCCAGGACCTTGGGTCCCACGATGTTGAAGATGACCGAGCAGATGGCGAAGGCGATGCCAAAGAACACCGCGACCTTGTGCTGTCCCACATAGCCGAGGAGCCTCACCATGGTGCCCTTGAAGTCCTTGGCCTTCTCGGTGGAACGCTTGCCCCTTGGTCCTGGCATCAGCGCTCACCTCCCTTCTCGGTCGCCGCAATCTCTTCTTCGGTGAGACCGAGCTCGGCGGCGGAGAGCTGGCTCTGGGCGATCTCGAGGTAGGTCGGGCAGTGGCGCAGCAGCTCCTCGTGCGTGCCGCGTCCCACGACCGCGCCCTCGTCGAGCACGAGGATCTCGTCGGCGTGCATGATCGTGGCGATGCGCTGGGCCACCACGACGAGCGCGGCGTCGGTTACGCTGCGGGCCAGCTCCTCGCGCAGGCGGGCGTCGGTAGCGTAGTCGAGCGCGGAGAAGGAGTCGTCAAAGACGATGACCTCGGGGTGCTTGGCAAGGGCACGGGCGATCGCGAGGCGCTGGCGCTGGCCTCCGGAGACGTTGGAGCCGCCCTGGCTAATGGGGGAGGCGTACGCGCCGTCGCGCTCCTCGATGAAGTCTGTGGCCTGGGCGACGCGCGCGGCCTCGCGCATGGTGTCATCGGTGATGTCGTCTCCGGCGAACTTGAGGTTGGACTCGACGGTGCCCGAGAAGAGCATGCCCTGCTGCGGGATGTAGCCGACGCGCCGACGCAGCTCCGAGAGCCGCATGTCGCGCACGTCGACGCCGTCGAGCTGGACGGAGCCTCCCGTGGCGTCGTAGAGGCGCGGAATGAGCTGGACGAGCGTGGACTTGCCGGAGCCGGTCGAGCCGATGATGCCGAGCATCTGACCGGCGTGCGTGGTGAACGAGACGTCAGAGATCACGTCCTCGCTGGCGTCGGGGTACTGGAAGCCTACGCCCCTGAAGCTGAGCTCGCCCCTCGGGGCGTCTGTGGCCGGGAGCTTGGGGCGCTCCGGGTCGCGCACGGAGATCGGGCAGGTAATGACCTCTTCGATGCGCTCGGCGGCCACCTCGGCGCGCGGGAGCATGACCGAGACCATCGTGAGGATCATGAAGGCCATGACGATCTGCATCGTGTAGGAGATGAAGGCCATCATGTCGCCGACCTGCATCACGCCGTCGCTCACGCCATGGGCCCCGAACCACACGATCAGAACCGTGACGCTGTTCATGACGAGCATCATGAGCGGCATCATGAAGGACATCGCACGGTTGGTGAAGAGCTGCGTCTGCATGAGGTCGCGGCTCGCGTCGCCGAAGCGCTCGAGCTCGTGGTCCTGGCGGCCAAAGGCGCGAATCGGCATGATGCCGTCGAGCATCTCGCGGGCCACGAGGTTCACGCGGTCCACGTAGCGCTGCATGCGCTTGAACTTGGGCATGGTGAGGCCCATGAGCACGCCCACGACGATGCTGACCGCCACGACGGCCACGCCGATGGTCCACTCGAGGCCCGTCGAGGTGGCGACCACGCGCGTGACGGCGACCACGCCCGTGATCGGCGCCATGAGAACCATGCGCATGAAAAGGGTCGTGGCCATCTGGACCTGCTGAATGTCATTGGTGCAACGGGTGATGAGCGACGCCTGGCTGAACTTGTTGATCTCGGCCGGCGAGAACTGCATGACGCGCTCGAACGCGTCATGGCGCAGGTCACGAGCTATGCCGGAGGCGGTGCGGGAGGCGATGGCCCCCACGGTCACGGTGGCGACCAGGCTCACCAGGCACAGGCTGAACATGAGGGTCGCCATGGAGCCGAGGTAGGCGTTCTGCACGTTCGCGAGGTCGATGCCCTGGGCCTCGTACTCCTGGCTCACGTAGCTCACGGCGCGCTGCTCGACGAGCGAGCCGCCCATGGAGCCCATCTGATCGCTCATGGACTGCGCGGAGCTCACGAGCTGGTCGGAGGACACGAGGCCGGAGGACACGGCCGCGCGCACGTCGTCGAGGTCGAGGGTGCCGGACATGCCATTGCCGAGCGTGGAGGCGTCGACGCCCTGATCGAGCGCGAGCACGACGGTCTCCGGCAGGCTTAGGGCGCCGGCGAGCGCGCCGCCTTTGACCCTCTCGTCGGCGGTGCCCTGGTAGGAGCGCACGCCGTTCGCATTGGCCGCTCCGAAGTGGCTCTCCACGAGGGCGGCGTCGGAGCCGCTCATGAAGAGCTCGAGGTCAGCCAGGGAGGTCGCGCGAATCGTGTCGGGGACGGGCGAGGCGATGCCGCCCTGCTGAATGCCTACGTCCACGATCTCGCTCATGTAGGTGGGGAGCGCGAGGTCGGCGTTGGACTGCACGATGAGCAGCACCAGGACGGCGAGAAGTGCGACGAGGTGGTTCTTGAAGAGCCTTATTATTTTCATATGACCTGGGTTTCCTTCTGCTCGCGAGCCCCGATGATGGTGCACGATTTGCGTAGGATGCGGACGAGCTCCCTCGAGTCCTCTTTTCCGAGCTTGCTAAGAAAGCTGATAAGGAGCTGGTTACGTTGGGCCTCGCGCTGCTGGCAGATGTCCTCGCCCTTCTCTGTGAGGCTGACCGTGACACGCCGCCGGTCGATGAGGGAGTGCTGGCGGGTGACCCAGTGCTTCTTCTCGAGGGAGCGCAGGATGTTGGCGACCCGTGCGCTCGAGACGTGCAACGTCGCAGCGAGCTCACTGGGCATCAGGGAGCCCCCGGCTCTGCTGAGGGTCCACATCACGGCCGTCTCCCCATGTAAGGAGTTGCGCGCCACGGGCGTGAGGCGGTGGCCGAGGCGATCGAGGCTCTCGAAGAGCTCGTGGGCAAGGGTTGCGTAGGGTTCGGCATCCTCCATTAGATTCCCTAACAGTAGAAGCTATTTACCATGTTAGATAGTTTCCCACTGCGCGGCGTCCCAAACCGAGCTGTCCGCACTTTTCACCGAGCGTGCGCAATTGGATACGTCAAAAGGAGGATGGTCCAGGTGTTACGGTGAGTTTACTTTTCAGCGGCACGAGACTATGCTCAGTATAGTAATGCTGTTACTTAGGTGAGACGCGGCATCGAGGTGATCAGGTGACGAGAAGGGCCGGCGCGAATGCCGACGAGACCAGGGTGCGTCTGACGCACGCCGCCTCGTCCGAGTTTCTCGACCGTGGCTTCGAGGGGTCGTCCCTGCGACGCATCTGTGCTGCGGCGGGCGTGACCACCGGTGCCCTGTACTGCTTCTTTGAGAGCAAGGAGGACCTGTTCAACAAGGTCGTTGGCCCGACCATGGAGCTCATTCGCTCTGTCATCGACGCCCACTACGCCAAGGAGCGCAGCTTGATGGCCTTTGAGCGCAGCGTGCGCATCGGCGAGGAGATTCCCTCCACCCAGGCGAACGTGAACCTCTACGACGACGACCTCGACGCCATCCGGAGCATGGTCCGCATCATGTTCGAGCATCGCGAGGTCGTCCGCCTCGTGCTGGCCAGCCGAGAGAGGCCGCTCGTGGCCACGTTCTTCGGGGAGCTCGCCAGCCTCATCGAGGGCCAGACCGTCTGCCTCCTTGACTTCTGGGACCCACGCCTGCGCACTACAAGGGCCTTTGGGCCGTCGGTCGTCCGCTGGTCCTCCCTCCAGCAGGTGAACATGGTGCTGTATGTCTTCGACAGCGCCACCGAGGCCGGCGAGGCCACCGAGCTCGCGGTGCAGCTCGCCACCGCCATCGAGGCCTCGTTCTATACTCTGCTCGATCGCGCGTGCCGGGAGATTGGCATCGAGGGGAGCCCCGAGCAGGCCTTCATGGAGGTGCGGGCGCAGTGGCCCGGCGGGACGGGCCTTCCACCGATCTACGAGGATCTTGCCACGACATAGACAACAAAGGACCCTCGGGTCCTTTTTTAATAGCAAACAAATAACAACGTTACTTAACAAGGAGAAGAGGAGACCAGATGCCAGAGATGGAACAGGCCACGCAGGGCACCGCATTCGTGAAGGTACAGGACGTGAAGAAGGTCTACGGGGCAGGCGGGGCGCTCACCCAGGCCCTGCGCGGGGCGACCCTCGAGGTGCCCCAGGGCGAGGTCTGCGTGATCTTGGGGGCTTCGGGGTCGGGCAAGTCCACGCTGCTCAACATCATCGGCGGCCTGGAGCCGGCCGATGCCGGGGGCGTGTCCGTGGGGGAGTGGGACCTCACCGACAAGGGCCAGCGCGAGCTCGTGGAGTACCGCCGCAGCATGCTCGGCTTCGTGTTCCAGAGCTACAACCTCATCGGCAACCTGACGGTGCGCGAGAACGTCGCGGTCTGCCGCTACCTCTCCGCTGACCCGCTCGACGAGGGGGCGCTGCTCGACGCCTGCGGCCTCGCGGGGCTCGAGCGCCGCTATCCCCCGCAGCTCTCCGGCGGCCAGCAGCAGCGCGTCTCCATCGCGCGGGCGCTCATCAAGAACCCGCCGCTCCTGCTCTGCGACGAGCCCACCGGCGCGCTCGACTCAACCACGGCCAAGGACGTGCTCGCGCTCATCGAGCGGGTGAACCGGCGCTGGGGCACCACGGTGCTCATGGTCACGCACAACGAGGACATCGCGCGGATGGCCCATCTGGTCGCCCGGCTGTGGTAGGTGGTCGCGATGCAGGCGATCCTTCTCCGTCACGCCCTGCGCGAGCTGCGCGCGCACGCCGCGCGCTACGTCTCGCTGCCGGCGCTGACGATCCTCGCCACCTACCTGGTGGTGTCCATCCTGGCGGCGGCGCAGTCCGTCATCGCCACCACCACGGGCGCAGCGGCGAGAAACGCCCTCGAGGACGGCCAGTTCACCCTCGCGCGCACGCTCACGGACGAGGAGCGAGACGAGCTCGTGGACGCCGGCGTGAGCGTGGAGGCCGAGCCCTCACTCGACTTCACGGTGAGAAACGCTGCCGGCACCGACGCCACCTTGCGCCTGCTCGCCAACCGCACGGACATCGACCGGGTGGACGTGGCGGCCGGCCGCGCGGCCCAGGGCGCGGACGAGGCGCTCGTCGAGCGACGCTACGCCGAGGTCAACGGCATCAACGCGGGCGACACGCTCGAGCTGGGCGGCCGCACGCTCACGGTCGTGGGTATTGGCATCTCTCCCGACTACGAGCTGTGCGTGCGCGAGCCCTCCGACGCCTACGCGGAGGCCTCCGCCTTTGGCACCATCTTCGTGACGAGCCAGACCTACGACGAGCTGCGCGACGCGGGCGCGGCCAGCACCGCCGAGACGCTCACCTACGCCTACCGCTTCGATGCGAGCGAGGCGACGCTACCCGCCCGCGACCAGGTCACGACCAATGCGGACCTGCGCGTCTGGCTGCGCGACCACGTGGGTGCCGCGCTCAGCGGGTTCATGACCGCCCAGGACAACCCGCGCGTCCTCGCGGCGGCCGACGACGTCTCCATCAACGTTCGCGTGAGCCTCTTCGCGGGCGTGATCGTGTTCGCCCTCGTTGCCTACGCAGTCTCGGTGTTCGTGGCGCACACGGTGGAGTCCGAGAGGCGCTCGATCGGAACGCTGCGCGCCCTCGGCGTGAGCTCCGCGCAGCTCGTGGTGGCCTACGCGCTTCTCGCCACGCTGATGTGCCTGGCGGGCGGTATCATCGGCACGGCTCTGGGCTACTCGGGACCCGGCATGTCGATGACGACGGACTCGACCACGGGGTACTACTCGGTTCCCAACCTCCAGACGGCCTACGTGCCCTGGGTCGTCGCCCATGGCCTGGCGATGCCGCCGGCCATCGCGCTCGTGGTGAACGTCATCGCCCTGAGGCGGCTCCTGAGCCCGCCGGTGCTGGCACTTCTGGGCGACGGCCCCGCGCGTGCGGGCGAGGGGTCGTCTCGTCGCCGCGCCCCGCGCGGGCGCGCGGACCGGATCGAGCGCGCGGGATTCTTCCGCGCCTTCCAGCTGGCCCAGCTCTCCCGTGACCGGCGCGGCGTCCTGGCCGTCCTGGGGGGACTCTTCGTGAGCCTGCTCGTCCTCGTGCTCTCCCTCGACTGCCTCGTGCTGGCGAGCAGCGCCAAGACCATCACCGCGGACACGATCACCTACGAGCGGATGTACCTGCTGAGCGACAGCTCCGCGAAGCTGCCGGACGACGCCGAGCCCGCCTTTGTCCGGGGCTTCACCACGACGGTGGACGGCTACTCGATGGACGTTTCCGTGATCGGCATCGAGGACGCAAACCCCTACTTCCCGGCCGTGGACGACCTGCACGCCGACGAGGTGAACGTGGGCAGCATCACGGCGCAGAAGCTCGGGCTCGCCCCCGGGGACGACTTCTACCTCACCGACGCGGCGACCGGCTCGAGCTACCGCCTCACGGTGCGCGACGTGGTGGACTACGACTCCGGTCTCGTCTGCTTCATGGGCGCCGCGGGCATGCGTGAGCTCTTTGGAATGCCCGCGGGCTATGCCAACGTGGCCTACGCCGCGCACCCGCTCGACCTTGACGCGGACGCGGTCTTCTCGACCACCACCCGGGACAACCTGCTCTCTGCCGTTGACGCCGTCTCCGAACAGATGGGGCCCATGGTCGCGACCCTCATGAGCGCCTCGGTGGCCATCGCCCTCGTGGTGCTCTACCAGATGACCAAGGTCATGGTGGACCGCTCGAGTCAGGGGATCGCCCTGATGCGCGTCTTTGGGTACCGCGCCCGCGAGGTGCGCCGCCTCTACCTCAACGGCTCGCTCGCCCTCGTGGCGCTGACCACGCCCGTGCTCATCGTGGCCGCCAAGGCCGTGATCGACGCGGCCTACCCGAGCTTCATCGCCAACGTGGTCATACCGTTCAACGTGGCGTGGCCAGCATGGCTCTACGCGGTCGTCTACGCAGGCGTGCTCGTGGCGTACCTGCTCGTGCGCACCCTGCTCGTGCGGCACGTGAACAGCGTGTCCCCGCGCGAGGTGCTGGGCGCGGACGCGTAGGAGGGGCGAGGTGCGACGACGACCCTTGGCGCTCACGAATAGGGAGCCATGGCGGGGCCGAGGGGCAAAATGCGCAAGAATCACGGCCTACGGCACGTGGCGTGAAGCCCCCACGTGCCGTAGCGCTCTATCCGTGAGCACTAGTGCGTGCCTGTTTTGTGTCCCACAACAGCGCGCTTCAGATCCGCGGCTGCCAACAGCGTGCACGCGACGGCTGTGAATACATCCCGGCTCGTCTCGTAGTCGAAGAGGGCGGAGGAAAGGGAGAGGGCCGTGATCGCGGCAAGCCACACCAGGAAGCATGCCGTCAGCGCGCACAGTATGCGGTGTGAGCTGCTGCCGGCAGCGAGCGCGAAGACCCCCGGAGGGGTCTGACGTTTTTATGTATGGGCCGAGACACGCATAATTTTTTCTCGATTATGAGAATTTCTCGTGACCTGCGGTTTTGTAGAAGAATTACTTATTTATGTAGGTCTCGACCCATACATAAATCCTAGAAGCAGGTCGTGAGCGCGAGGTCCGTGAGCACGGCCTGGGCGCGGCGGACGTCGGCGTGGGGGACGTACTCGTTGGGCTTGTGCGCGAGCGCCAGCGAGCCGGGCCCGTAGGACAGGCAGGTGCGGTTGCCGGTCTTTCCGGCGATGACGGCCGTGTCGGTGTAGCCGGTGAAGACGCTCACCTCGGCCGGGCTTCCGCAGACGCGCCCGGTGGCGGCCACGAGGGCGGCGAGAAGCGGCGAGTCCGGGTCGCGCTCGATGGCGGGGCGGTCGCCAGTGATGACGTAGGAGCCCCGGGCCCCGGGCACCGCAGCCTCGGCCGCCGCGATGGCGTCTTCGACGATGCGCGTGGCCGCCTTCGTGTCGCAGGGCGGCACGAGCCTGAGGTCGATCCACACCTTGCAGGAGTCGGGCACCACGTAGGGGCGGTAGCCGCCCTCGATCTGCCCAAAGGTCACGGTCGAGCGCCCGAGCTCGTCGTGGACGGGCTGGTCCTCGATGGCGCGACGGATATGGCTCACGGCCTCGGCCATGGCCGCAATGGCGTCGGCGCCCTTCCACGGCTGGCTCGCGTGTGCCGTGACGCCGTCCATCGTGAGCTCGAACCAGGTGCGGCCCTTATGGGCCACCTGGATCTGCGCGTCGGTGGGTTCGGTGTCGAGGACCCACTCGTTGCGGCCGACCCAGCCGGCGTCGAGCGCGGCCTCGATGCCGCGCATGAAGTCCTCCTCGTCGACCGAGCACAGAAGGGAGAGGCCGCGCCGAGGCAGCCCGGCCCGCCGCCCGACCTCCTCGAGCACGCGCGAGAAGGCCACCAGCGAGCTGGCAAGGCCGCTCTTCATGTCGCAGGAGCCGCGACCGTAGAGCCGCGCGTCGCGCACAATGCCGCCGAGAGGATCGAGGCCGGGGCCCCAGCCGTCGCCGAGCGTCACGGTGTCCATATGGCAGCTGTAGACGAGGCACGGCTCGGCGAAGGTCCCGGGGATGCTCGCCATGAGGTCGCGCCGGCCAGGCAGCACCTCGAGCTCCTGGATGCGGACCTTCTCGGCAAGCTCCTGGGGCAGGCGTGCGACGCGCTCCTCGAGCCAGGCCTTGACGAACCGCTCGATCTGGTCCTCGTAGGCCCCCGGGTCTGAGCTGTCGATGCGCACCAGCTCGGCCGTCAGCCGCCAGGCCTCGTCCTCGTTCTTGTCCGTTCGCGCCGTTACCGTCATGTGAGCCTCCCTTGTCCCTGTGTGCGCCCATCATAGCCTGGGTCAGACAATAAGTTAGCCCGTGCTACTTTTCGTTCTGCCAGCGGTCAGCGGTTAGCGGTCAGGCGTCGGCGCCGAGCGCCTGGCGCACGTCGTCGCAGTAGTCCTCTATGACGCGGGGGGCGCCGTCGGGGCCAAACTCGAGGGCCGTGTCGCCGAGCAGGTCAAAGAGCTTCTCGTTGATGGCGTCGACCATGAGGTCGGCCGAGCCGGCGGCGGCTGGGGCCTGGCCGTCGAGCAGCGCGCGGAGAAACGCAAGCTCCTCGGGGGCAAGGCCGAGGAGCGCCTTGTCGGCGGACAGCGCCGCAAGTTCGCCCATCGGCTCCTCGACCGGAGCGGCCGCTGCCTCTTCCAGGTCCTGCGCCTCACGCTCCTCGTCCACAAGGAGGCTCTCGCAGGTCACCGCTGCCGTCGCGCGAATCTTCGACAACTGGGAGAGGTCGATCTGCACGTGGCGCGGGGCGTGCGCGCGCTTCCACTCCAGGTAGTCCCCTACCTCTCGGTCGATGAGCCTCACGAGGTACTTGGGGTCCCCGCGCTCCTTGAGCGCGTGGGGATAGTCCAGCGCGGCGCGCAGCTGTCGGTCCGTTGCGCGCAGGACCTGGCCGAGCTTGGAGCTGCGCCCGCCCCCGTCATGGAGCCCGTCGCAGGTCCAGATGCCCCCGCGGCACTCGTAGTGGCGGGTCTCGTCGAGCTCGTAGACGCAGTCCTCGTGGCGTGCGCCCGGATAGAACAGGGCCGACGCGAACATGAGGTGGGGCATGGGGTGGCGCGTGCCAAAGAGGCTCTCCACGAGGCCCTGCGTGCGGCTGCTGCGATAGTAGCGCGTCAGGCGATCGAAGACGGCGCAGCTCACGCGCATCAGGTCTTCGGGCGCGTCCTTGAAGAGGCGCGACTCTTGGGGCCGATAGGTGGAGAGCGCGTCAAGCGCGGCAAAGAGCTCGTCGTCTGCGGCGGGGTCCGTTCCGTAGGCGCGCTCGGCGTGGCGGCGCCCCTTCGCGGGCGGCTCGGCGAGCGCGCGCCGAGCCGCCCGAGCGAGGACAAAGACGGCGCGGTCATGCGCGGCGTCCATGTAGGCGGCGGCCAGTCGGGCGTCGAGCCCGTGGTAGACCACGTAGTCGACGAGCCAGGGGCGCGCGTAGCGGTCCAGGGAGGGCTCGACTTCCCGATAGCTCTTCCAGAAGGACTCGAGCGCGGCGAAGGCCGGCTCGCCGGGCTCCACGCCGACGCCGTTGATGAGCTCGTAGAGGCGGACGTAGGCAAACGCCGCCGAGGTCTTCTCCACGCGACCGTGGCGCACGTGCGTCCGCCACGTGAAGTAGCCGCGCAGCTGCGGGTCGCTCATGGCGTCGTAGGTGGGGAAGTAGCTCGAGAAGGTGCCGTGATAGGGGAAGTCGTCCTCGTAGCCGGCCACGAGGCGCGCCTGCTCCACGAAGAGCCGCGCGCTCGACCAGGCGCGGGCCTGCGGCGTGCGTGCGAGGGCGCGCATCTGTTGGCAGGGCTTGGGCAGGTAGTTGGGCATCTGCGAGCCGCGACGGATGAGGGGCTCGTCCTGGTAGACCCGGGGGCTCGAGAAGGCGCCTCCGCCTCGGCTTCTGCTGGCGGCGAGGATCTGCTCTATGAGCGCGTCTATGTCGGCCACGGTGCCTCCTCCCGCCTTCGCCTGGCCCCTCATCATACGCGCCCGCCGCGACGATGCCGGGACGGCGGGGCGCCGTCGCGCTCAGGCGGGCCATGTCGTGCGTCGAAGGCCCAAACTGTACCGAGACTCTCACCGAGAGGATGTCGCACGCACGAAGACGAGGGCCCCCTCGTCGGAGAGGTTCCGGTCGAGCGCATAGCCACGCTGGTCGAACTCCTCGAGCTCTGCCGGGTCCTGCGCGCCGCGCTCGGCGCACCAGCGAATGAAGGTGCCGCGCGCGGTCTTGGCCTCGGTGGCGCACTGTCTCAGGCGTCCCTCGCGCATGGTGCCAAAGAGGCAGGTCAGGACCTGCGGTCCGTCGGGTCGCACCCAGCGCGTGACGGCGCGGGCGTACTCGACGGAGGCCACGTTGACCACGAGGTCGCACTCCCGGGCCAGGGCCTCGTAGAGCGCGTCTCCCCAGAACGCGTAGAGGTCGCGCGCGTCGCCCACGGAAAGGCGCGCCTGCATTTCCAGGCGATAGGGGACCACGCCGTCGAGGGGGCGCAGCATACCGTAGAGCCCCGAGAGGATGCGCAGGTGGGTGTCGAGCCAGGCGAGCTCCCGCTCGTCCATTACCCCGGCGGCCAGATGCTGGTACTGGATGCCCTCATAGGCCACGGCGGCCGCGGTGACGCCGCGCGTGAGGTCCATGCCTCGCAGCCGCTCGTAGTTGAGAACGGCAAGGCGGTCGCTGCAGCGCCAGAGCCCCTGCGCCTCCGGAAGCGTCAGGCCTCGCAGGGCGCAGGCGAGCTCCTCCGACCGGCCCAGAAACGCCGCCTCGCGCACCGGCCAGGGCGGTGCGTCCTGGACCCGCATCTTCTTTGCGGGAGAGGCGATGATGCGCAGCGTCTGGGACATGCGCGACCCCTAGCCCACGAAGGCGGGCGCCGTGGCCACGACCACGGCGGGCAGCATGTTGGCCGGCTTGAAGGTGCGTGGCCACGCGAGATTCACGCCTACGCAGAAGATGAGTATCGATCCCACGAGCGAGAGGTTGCCCAGCACCGCGGCCGTCATGACCGGCTCGAGCAGGTGGGCGAGGGCCGTGAAGGACCCCTGGAGGACCGCCACGGGCAGCGCCGCGAGGAGGCAGCCGCGCCCGAGGAGCCCCACGAGCCCTCCCGCAACGATGCAGGCCACGTTGATGATGGTGCCCAACCCCATAGTTCCTCCCTTTGCAAAGGCACATACTAGCAAGGTGTCAGCGCTGCTCGTCGGTCGAGGGGAGCCACTCGTGCCCAATGGAAACAGACGTCGCCTCGCCGCCCTCGTCGCGGGCGTCGTGGCCGCGGCCGCCCTCGCTCGGCGCGCGCTCGTCTTGGACGCGCACCTCCTGCGCACGATGGCGGGACCGGCCCTCGTCTACACGACGCGCGACGCGGACGGAGCGCCCCTGCGGGTCCTGCGCACCGGGGACGTCTACCAGTCGGCCACCTACCTTGGCGAGCGGCGCATGGAGCCGCCCTTTGCCTACCATCGCTCGTTCGCCCGGGCCTTCGACCTCGTGCCCGACGCGCGTCGGCTCCTCGTGATCGGGGGAGGCGGCTTTGCGTTTCCCAAGCTCGTGGCCACCGAGCATCCCCGCGTGCGCACGGACGCCGTGGAGGTGGACCCCGCCGTGGTCGAGGCCGCGCGCCGCTGGTTCTTCCTGGACGAGGCCATAGCGACGCAGCGCGCGGGCGGCGGGGAGCTCAGCGTCATCGTGGACGACGGGCGTCGCTTCCTGGACCGCGCGACTGCGGGAAGCTACGACGTCATGGTCGTGGACGCCTTCGTGGGCTCCGAGCCCGTGGCCTCGCTGGCCACGGCCGAGGCCGCCGCGAGCGCCCGGCGCGCCCTCGGCCCCAAGGGAGTCTACCTGGCCAATGTGGTCTCGCGTGAGGGCGGCGCAGACGTGGGCTTTCTGCGCGGAGCCGTGGCGACTCTGGCCACGGCCTTCGCCCACGTGAGCGTGGTCTGTGCCACGGACGAGGCCCGGGCGGGCGAGGACAACTACCTCGTCATCGCCTCCGCCGCCGCGCTCGACCTCCCCGACGCCATAGCCTACGATGCCGACTTCCTGGGTCCCGTCCTACGTGACGCTGACTTGTGAGTCCGCGTCGCTCAGCCGCGCTTCTCGCGGAGCACGTAAATCTAAGCGCTCGTGGCTGAGGTTTTCTCAGCGTCTCGCATAGCGGTCGCGCGAAACGGGTAAACTGCTCCACGTTGAATAGGCACCGCGAAAGGGGAGCGCACCATGCGCAAGTTCAAGACGGAGAGCAAGAAGCTTCTGGACCTCATGATCAACTCGATCTACACCAACCACGAGATCTTCCTGCGCGAGCTCGTCTCCAACGCGTCGGACGCGATCGACAAGCTCTACCTCAAGAGCCTGACCGACTCCTCCGTCCAGGTCGACCAGGCCAACCTCGCCATCAACGTGGCCTTTGACAAGGACGCCCGCACCATCACCGTCTCGGACAACGGCATCGGCATGACCTCCGACGAGCTCGAGAAGAACCTCGGCACCATCGCCCACTCCGGCTCCGAGGAGTTCAAGGCGGAAAACGCCCAGAGCCAGGGCGACGCGGTAGACATCATCGGCCGCTTCGGCGTGGGCTTCTACTCCGCCTTCATGGTGGCCAAGGAGGTCAGCGTGACCACGCGCGCCTACGGCTCCGACGAGTGCTTCCGTTGGACCTCGGATGGCATCGAGGGTTACACGATCTCGCCGGTCACCGCGGACGATCCAATATATAGGGCCCAGAGCGGCTCGGACATCGTCTTGACCCTCAAGGACAACACCGACGACGTCAGCTACGACGAGTTCCTCTCCGAGTACAAGCTCAAGGACCTCATCACCCGTTACAGCAACTACGTGCGCTACCCCGTCAAGATGCTCGTCACCAAGAGCCGCCAGAAGGATAAGCCGGCCGATGCGGGCGACGACTACAAGCCCGAGTGGGAGGACTACACCGAGCTCGACACCGTGAACTCGATGACCCCCATCTGGAAGAAGCGCGCCGCCGACGTCACCAAAGAGGAGTACGCGGAGTTCTACAAGTCCACCTTCCACGACTGGGCCGACCCGGCGCGCACCTTCAGCCTGCACGCCGAGGGCGCGCTCGAGTACGACGCGCTGCTGTTCATCCCCGGCCAGGCCCCCTTCGACCTCTACAGCCGCGACTACGAGAAGGGCCTCGAGCTCTACAGCTCCAACGTCCTCATCATGGAAAAGTGCGCCGACCTCGTGCCTGACTACTACAATTTCGTGCGCGGCGTGGTCGACTCCTCGGACGTCTCGCTCAACATCTCGCGCGAGACCCTCCAGCAGACCCGCCAGCTCCAGGCCATGTCCCGCAGGATCGAGAAGAAGATCACCTCAGAGCTGGGGGCCCTGCGCGACGATGACCGCGAGGCCTACGAGAAGTTCTTCGAGAACTTCGGGCGCGGTCTCAAGTACGGCCTCTACCAGAGCTACGGCTCAAAGAAGGACGAGCTCGCGGACCTCTTGCTGTTCTGGAGCGCCCGCGAGGAGAAGATGGTGACGCTGGCCGAGTACGCCGCCGCCATGCCGGACGGCCAGGCCGCGATCTACTACGCCGCCGGCGACGACCGTGAGCGCCTGGCCAAGATGCCGGTGGTCAAGGCCGTGCTCGCCAAGGGCTACGACGTGCTGCTCTGCACCGCTGACGTGGACGAGTTCTGCTTCCAGGCCATGCGAGACTTCGAGGCCAAGGGCCTGCCCAAGGCCTACGAGTCTGACGAGGCCCGCGAGGCGGCTGCCCAGGCCGTGGCCGACGGCGCTGAGCCCGAGCTCGAGGACCGCACGCTCGAGCTCAAGAACGTCTCCGCAGGCGACCTCGACCTGGCCACGGACGAGGAGAAGTCCGCCGCCCAGGAGGCCACCAAGGCCAACGAGGACCTGTTCAACGCCATGAAGGAGGCGTTGGGCGACAAGGTCGAGAAGGTCGCGGTCTCCACGCGCCTCGCCGGCGACGACGCGCCGGCCGTGATTACCTCCGAGGGCCCGGTCTCCCTGGGCATGGAGAAGGTCCTTTCGGCCGGCCCCGAGTCCGGCGAGGCCCCCAAGGCCACGCGCGTGCTCGAGGTCAACGCCGCCCACCCGGTCTTCGAGAAGCTCAGGGCCGCCCAGGACTCGGGCGACAAGGAGCGCCTCTCGTTGTACGCGGGGCTCCTCTACGACCAGGCGCTTCTCGTCGAGGGCATCATGCCCACCGACCCCGTGGCCTTTGCCTCCCAGGTCTGCAAGCTCATGTAGAGCTCGCTCCCGCGCCTCTTCGCGACAGTGTCTTCGAGCGCGCCCCCGGCTTCGGGGGCGCGCTTTTTGTCGCGCCTGCTCTCGACGCCTGCCGTCTGCCGTCGCACCCGGTCCCTCGCGCCCCCGAATTGCTATCCTTAGAGGTCCGTCACGTCCGCAGGAAGCGTTGATCGGGGGAGACATGGTCAAGATGCTGGTTCTTGTTCGGCACGGCGTGCCCGAGGCGGTCTCCGCCTCTGGCTCGGACTTCGATCGCCGCCTCACGCCCTCGGGCGTCCGCGCCCTCGAGCAGGCCTATCCGCGCACGTTCGGCCTGCTCGCAGACGGCCTCGAGGCCGCGCTCTGGAGCAGCCCGGCCGTGCGTGCCCTCGAGACGGCCCAGGTCGTGGCCGACGTCGTGGACGCCCCCGGCATCGAGGCGCGCGACTCCCTCTACGCGCAGGACCTGCCGGCGTTTCTCGGCGAGCTCGAGGCTGCGGACGCTGAGACCGTCGTGGCCGTGGGCCACGCGCCGTTCGTGGACCTTGCCGCCACGCGTCTCGTGGGCACGGCACCCACGTTCGACAAGGGCGGCGTTGCCGCGATCGAGCTGCCCGAGGGGCCGCACGCGCCCGGTCGCCTGCGCTGGTTCGTGGCCGGACCCGACGCCGCCGTCTGGGAGGAGCTCGCGGTGGTGGAGCGCGCCGTCGCGGGGGCCGCCGCCGACCTCGTGGGCCTCGCGCGGGAGTTCCTCGCCACGCCCGAGGACGCGGAGGCGCTGCGCTCCTTCAGGGTCGCGCTGCGGCGCGTCCGCTCACTTCTGCAGTTCCTCGGATCCTGGCAGTCCAAGAAGCAGAACCGCCGCTCGGAGCATGCGCTCAAGGAGCTCCAGACGGCCTCCGGGCGCCTGCGCTCCCTCGACATCCTCGCACAGACCGTCGCCGACCTCGTGGAGGGCGGCGAGCTTGCCGAGAATAGCCTCCTGCCCCTTGCGACGGCGAAGGAGCGTGCGCTCGAGTGCTCCTCGCTTCTGGAGTTCATGCGCGCGCAGCACTCGGGCAAGGGGCTGTCCCGCCTGTCCGATGACCTCGCTGACCTGAGCTGGAAGTCTCGCGTCCTTGTGAGCGGCCTTACCGAGCAGGACTTCCAGGCGCGCTTCGACGAGGAGCTCGCGGCGGTCGACGATGACCTCTTCGGCCTCGACCTGCGCGACGAGGACGCGGTCTTCTCCGCGCGCCGCGACGCCAAGGAGATGCACTACGTGGCCGAGCGCCTGGGCGCCGTCTTGGGCCCCGAGCGTGCGCAGATGAGCGAGTACATGGACGAGATCCAGGTCGAGCTGGGTGCCCTGTCCGACGCGCGCAGAAACCAGCGCCTCGCCGAGGAGTGCGCGCGCAGCCCGCGCTTCGGCGGCGTTCGCGCCGACCTGGGCGTCGTTGCGCGCGACCAGTCCGAAGTCGTCTCGGCGATCACCTCGGGCCTCGAGCGCCTCGAGGTCGGCGGTCGCCCGGGGAAGGACCACTAGCGTGGGCGAAGACGCAGGCGCTGCAGCGCGGGACGCGGGCGTAGACGCGGCAGCCTTCCGCGTCGAGCGCGACTCGATGGGGGAGATGCGCGTGCCGCCCGGAGCCCTCTGGGGTGCCCAGACCGAGCGCAGTCACGAGAACTTTCCCATAGGCACGGAACGCATGCCCGTCGAGGTTGTGCGCGCCCTCGCGCTGGTCAAGAAGGCAGCGGCGCGGGCCAACTGCGCGCTGGGGCAGCTCGACGCCACCGACGCCGGTCTTATCTGCGCCGCTGCCGACGAGGTCCTCGCCGGTGACCACGACGAGGACTTCCCGCTCTTGGTCTGGCAGACAGGCTCGGGCACGCAATCCAACATGAACATGAACGAGGTGCTCGCCAACAGGGGCAACCAGATTGCGGGAGCCCGGAGGCTGCATCCCAACGACACCGTGAACATGAGCCAGTCGTCCAACGACACCTTCCCCACGGCCATGCACGTGGCCGCCGCACGCGCGCTGACGGGGCGGCTGCTGCCGGCGATCGACGGCCTCGTGGCCACCTTCCGCGACCTGGAGGCCGCAAGCGCGGGCGTGGTCAAGAGCGGGCGCACGCACCTGCAGGACGCGGTGCCCATCTCCTTCTCCCAGGAGGTCTCGGGCTGGCGCGGGCTTCTCGAGTCCTCGCGCGACCAGCTCGAGGCCAGCCTCGACCCCCTCATGCGCCTGGCGCTCGGAGGCACGGCGGTGGGCACCGGGCTCAACGCCCCCGAGGGCTTCGGCGACGCGGCCGCCGCCGAGCTCGCGCTCCTCACGGGGCTGCCCTTCGTGGGCGACCCCAACAAGTTTCGCGCGCTCACGGGCAAGGACTCCCTGGTCTTCAGCCACGGGGCCGTCAAGGGGCTCGCCGCCAACATGATGAAGATCGCCAACGACGTGCGCTGGCTCGCGTCCGGGCCGCGCCTGGGCCTGGGCGAGATCTCCATCCCGGCCAACGAGCCGGGCAGCTCCATCATGCCGGGCAAGGTCAACCCCACCCAGTGCGAGGCGGTCACCATGGTGGCTGCCCAGGTCATGGGCAACGACTGCGCCATTGGCATCGCGGCCTCGCAGGGCAACTTCGAGCTTAACGTCTTCATGCCCGTGATTGCCTACGACTACCTGCAGTCCGTGCGCCTGCTCGCCGACGCGATTCGCTCGTTCGACGAGCGCTGCGCCTCGGGGATCGTGGCCAACCGCGCGCGGATGCGCCATAACCTGCATGACTCGCTCATGCTCGTGACGTGCCTCAACCCCTGCATCGGCTACGACAACGCGGCGCGCGTGGCCAAGAAGGCCTTCGCCGAGGGCACGTCCCTGCGCGCGGCGTGCGTCTCGCTGGGGCTGCTCACGCCCGAGCGCTTCGACGAGGTGTTCAAACCAGAGGAGATGGTCTAGATGCCCCAGAACCAGAGCGATGCCAAGGGCTCAAGCCCCGATCCAAACCCGAAAGGGAGTCCAAGTCCGAGCATTGACACCCGCTGCGTGCAGGCGGGCTACACGCCCGGTGACGGCGAGCCGCGTCAGGTGCCCATCGTGCAGTCCACGACGTTCAGGTACGACACGTCCGAGCACATGGGTCAGCTCTTCGACCTGGAGGCCCAGGGCTACTTCTACACGCGCCTGCAGAACCCCACCAACGACGCCGTGGCAGCCAAGATCTGCGCGCTCGAGGGTGCGGCGGCGGGCATGCTCACGAGCTCGGGGCAGGCGGCGAACTTCTTCGCGCTGTTCAACATCTGCGAGCAGGGCTCGCACGTGGTGTCGAGCTCGGCCGTCTACGGCGGCACGTTCAACCTGCTCGCGCACACCATGGCAAAGATGGGCATCGAGAGCACGTTCGTCTCGCCAGACTGCACCGACGAGGAGCTCGCGGCGGCCTTCAGGCCCAACACGCGCGCCGTCTTCGGCGAGACGATCGCCAACCCCGCGCTGGCCGTGCTCGACATAGAGCGCTTCGCCACGGCCGCACACGACCACGGTGTGCCCCTGATCGTGGACAACACCTTCCCCACGCCTGTCATGTGCCGGCCCATCGAGTGGGGGACGGACATCGTGACCCACTCCACGACCAAGTACATGGACGGCCACGGCGCCGCGGTGGGGGGCGCGATCGTGGACTCCGGCAACTTCGACTGGATGGCGCACGCGCAGAAGTTCCCCGGCCTCACCGCTCCCGACGAGTCCTATCACGGCATCGTCTATGCGGAGAAGTTCGGTCAGGCAGGTGCCTTCATCACCAAGGCGACCTCCCAGCTCATGCGCGACTTTGGCTCCATCCAGAGCCCGCAGCACGCGTTTTTGCTCAACCTGGGCCTCGAGAGCCTACACGTGCGCATGCCGCAGCACTTCAAGAACGGACTGGCCGTGGCCGAGCACCTCGCCCAGAGCCCGCTCGTCTCCTCGGTCCGCTTCCCGCACCTGCCGGGCGACCCCTACTTCGACCTGGCGCAGAAGTACATGCCCCACGGGGGCAGCGGCGTGGTCTCCTTCGAGCTCGCGGGCGGTCGTGCGGCTGCCGAGAAGTTCATGGCCGCGCTGCGCCTGGCCTCGATCGAGACGCACGTGGCCGACGCGCGCACCTGCTGTTTGCACCCGGCCTCCTCGACGCATCGCCAGATGAACGACGAGGAGCTCGCCGCCGCGGGCATCTCGGCGTCCATGGTGCGCTTCTCGTGCGGCCTCGAGGGCACCGAGGACCTTATCGCTGACATCGACCAGGCCCTCGCCGCGATCTAGCGCGCCGGCTGCGGGGCTCGCTCGAAGTGCCGCACGTGCCCTGCGGTGCCAGGAGCTTCACGCTTCCGCGGGCCCCTTGCGGCGTTTGAAAGTTGATAAAATCCGCAAGTGCCCCGCACGGATAGACAAACTACGGCTCTGCGGGGCGAATGTGGCGCCTGAGAGCCGATAAAAGCCGCATGTGCCCCGCAGAGCCAAACGGGTGCAGCCCCGCGGGCCCTTGCGGCGTTTCAGCAGGCACATGTGACGCATGTGCTCCGCAAGCCCTTCGCAGACAAGAGCGCCCCCGTCACTGCGACGGGGGCGCGTGAATCAGCTTTCTGCGAGCTGCCTACTCGACCCCGAGGAGCTCGATGTTGAAGTTGAGCGCCTGACCGGCGAGCTCGTGGTTCATGTCAAAGGTGATGCTGCCCTCCCCGAGGGCGGCCACCGTGGCCGGGAAGGGCTGGCCGTCCGGCGAGGAGAGCATGACGTGGGCGCCCACCTCGAGCTCCTCGGCACCGGGCAGCGCGCTCAGGGGGATGGTCTGGACGAGCTCGTCACGCTTCAGACCGTAGGCCTCTTCAGCTGGGATGTGCACGTCGCGCACCTCGCCTACGCTCATCTCGCGCACGGCGGCGTCGAAGCCCTTGATCATCTGGCCGGCCATGCAGGTGAAGGCGAGCGGCTCGTCGCGGTCGCGCGAGGAGTCGAACTTCGTGCCGTCGTCGAGGGTGCCCACGTAATGGACCTTGACCTTCTTGCCGTCGTTGCTCATGGGAAGGCTCCCGTTTCTGTCGTCTCCTTCGCAGGGCGCGATTCGCCCTGCGCGTCAGGCCATGGTAGCAGGGTGACCGCGTGGGACCCGCCCGCTTTGTCAAGAATCTTTCGCAAAAAGAGCGAGCATCCAAGGTACGCCGTCGGCTCTGTGCTGGCTTCTCTTCAGGCCTCCGATCCTTCCAACATGGACACGTCCAGGTAGCGTCTCGTTCCCCAGTCCGATTCGGCGACGTACTTGCATCTGGCGGCGACCAGCATCAACGCTGCATGACCGTCGGGAAACGTACCCACCACACGGGTTCGGCGCCTGATCTCGCGATTGAGCCTCTCGATGGCGTTGTTCGTGCGTATTCGTGTCCAATGCTGCATGGGAAAGTTCGTATAGGGCAGCGTCTCTGCGACTCCTTCCCCGACGGTCTTGGCCGCAGTGGGCAGTCGCATGTTCCTAAGCTCGGCGACCACCTCTCCAACCTTCCCCATCGATGCCTCGAAGCTCTCCTGGGCATGAATTGCTTTGAGCATCTTGGCAACGTAGGGCCTCTTGTTCTTGGGAACCTTGGAAAAGACATTGCGATAGAAATGTACGGTCCACCGCTGGCGCCTCGCTTGAGGAAATACTTCCTCGATAGCTCCCGGCATCCCGAGCGATTTGTCACCGGTGAGCATGCGTACGCCCCTGAGGCCGCGATCTTTCAACCAGGCCAGGAACTCTTTCCATGAATCCTTGGTCTCGGTGAGGCCCTCGGCGCAGCCGATGATCTCACGGTATCCGTCTGCGTTGACGCCGATGGCGACCATCACCGCGACGTTCTCGTACGATCCTCCCCAGCTGCGCTTGAGATAAATGCCATCGATGTAGACGTAGGGGTATTCGCCCTCCAGAGGACGGAGGCGCCATTTCTCGACACTTCCAAATGCCTTCTCGTTGAGATTCGATACCGTGGTGGCGGATACCTTGGAGCCCCTCAGTATCTCGCTCACGTCCTCGATTCTTCTGGTCGAGACCCCAGCCAGACGCATCTCCATCATGGCTTCCTCGACGCTGGTCTCACGACAACGGTATCGTTCGATGACCGCGGTCTCGAAACGCATGCCCTGCAGCTTAGGCACGCTCAGCTCGATCTCGCCGGAAGCGGTCGTGAGCTTGCGCTTGTAATGGCCAGAACGGTAGGCATCGCGTTCGGCCGTGCGCTCGTAGCGCTCCGCGCCCACGAGGTCTTCGGCCTCTTCGTCGAGCATCGCATTGATGGCTTCCCGCACCGTTGTTTTGACAAGTTCTCTCAGGTCGCTCTTTATCGCTTCCTCGTCGACTGATACGATTTGCTCGGATATGGTTCGTCGCTCCCCTCGGGATGTTTGTTTGCGTGGTCGCTGCAAATCATGCCGGCGGTGTTCGGACCGTGTCCATTTCCTTGCCTGGATGTATTCAGCTCTCAATTTGCGAAAGAAATTCTACGTTACCGTATGACTGGTGGCTTCAAGGATGGGGTCGACGCTGTCTTAGGTGCCATATTCGAGCTAGCGTACGACGGCTGGGGACATACCCAAGAACAGCGGGTTACGTCATGTTACGTCCGTGTCGTCTTCTGGTATTCCTTCGGTCCCATCTTGAAGTAGTCTCGGAATTGCCTGTAGAAGTAACTCATGTTGCATATCCCGACTTTCTCGGCTGTCTCGCCAATGGTTAGAGAGGTATTCAGAAGCAGATAGGCTGCTTCGCTCATCTGCTGACTTACTTTGATTTGGCTGAAGGTTTTTCCCGTCTTGCTTTTCAGCAGGTTTCCTAGGTAGTTGGTGCTGTATCCATACTTTGCCGCGGTTGACGTGAGTGTGCATGACTTGTAATTCCGTTCGATGTGGTCAAGTATGTCCACGATCTTGTCACCCGGAGCAGGGACCCTTCCCGATGCTTCCCCTCGGTACGTAAGCCCCCTTATGAGCTCGAGCATGATTGATGTGACATAGCTGGCTTGTAGATGGGAACTATATCGGTCCGGGAAGAAGTATTCCTCGCAGAGTAGTCGCATGAGGTCGTCCATGTTGCCAGCGTATTTTGCTGGAACCAGAAGGAACTTATCGTGTCGCCGTCGTTTGGAGATGTACTCGAAGAGGAAGTTGGTCAGGATTCCCCCGCCTGGCAGACGGCTGAGAAACATCGAGTCGAAGAACTCTTTACGAAAAACCATCGAGATGACGATGTCATTCGCCGTCTTATAGCTGGGAGACGAACGTATGACGTCTGTGTCGAAGATGATGACGTCCCCACGCGAGAGCGAGATTCGTTTTCGGTTTACGAGAAAGCTACAGGTCCCATCATAGACGTAGCTCAACTCCATATCGTGGTTCACATGGGGTGGGATGGTGGTGAAGCGAGTTTCCTTCACAAGGGCGATGCTCCGCTCGAGCAAGGTGTTCTTCCAGTCAAACAGCATTACCTCCTGACCTTCCACATTGACGGTGGGAGTCGTCTGGTAGACGGGGCTCGGCTTTCCAGGATGCTGAATATGCCAGGTCTCGGAATTGGTCATCTGTTGGAGATATGAGTCGAGCTTGACTTCGTCCAAAGCAGTTCTTTCCTCAAGAATAGATGAATATATCATAAACAATATAAGTATATGACATTTACCACTATTTTGCGACCAGATAAACTGCAAGGCAAGAGGCTATTCGGACGAAGACACAGAAGAGGTCTCAGAAGAAGGAGGATGGCGAATGTTGAAGAGTGGGTTCGACGAGGACTTCCTTTGGGGTGGGGCCATTTCAGCATCCCAAGCCGACGGTGGCTGGATGCAGGGAGGGAAGGGAAAGAACACCCAGGACTGTCGTTGGCTTGACGGTACCTGGAGTCATGAGCGGGTCGAGGAGAAGCACCAGAACAACCCCTTCTCGTCCGTGGAACTCGAGACTGCGCTGTCTGACGACGGTACTGATTTCTATCCCTTTAGGCGCGGCATCGACTTCTATCACCATTACAAGGATGACATCGCCCTGTTCGAAGAGATGGGCCTGAGACTCTTCAGGACCTCGATCTGCTGGTCGCGGATCTTCCCTAACGGAGACGATGCAGAGCCGAACGCAGAGGGCATCGCCTTCTACCACGACATGTTCTCTGAGTGTCACAAGCATGGGATAAAGGTCTTCTGCACAATGCTGCACTATGACATCCCCGTGAATCTGGTTACGAAGTACGGAGGCTGGAAAAGTAGGAGAACCATCGAGTTCTTTACCCGTTACGTTGAGACGATCGTCGACGCGCTTGGTGATGTCGTGGACTTCTGGCTTCCCTTTAATGAGTTCAACGCGGGACGCTTCTCCCCGTGGGACGGTGTCTGCCTTGTCCGGGATGCTGAGGGGGACTCCTTTGACCAAGAGGTTTTCCAGTGTTTGCATCATGAGTTCGTTGCGAATGCAAGGGCGGTCCAGATCGTCCATGAGAAATTGCCCGGAACGCCGGTTGGAGGAATGATTGCGCGCTTCTGCACTTATCCAGCGACGTGCAAACCCGAGGACAACCTTCAGGCCATCCAGGATGACCAGTATGCCAATTGGTTCTACACGGATGTCATGACCCGAGGCAAGTATCCGGCATACATGGATCGCTACTTCGACAGGCTCGGAATCAAGATTGAAATCGAGGAGGGAGACGAGGAACTTCTTAGCGAGAATACCGTCGACTTTCTCGCCTTTTCATATTACTTCTCGCAGATCTCCACGACGAGTCAGGGGTGGGAGAAGACGGCGGGCAACCTGGTCATGGCCAACAAGAACCCCTATCTGGAGACCTCTGAATGGGGTTGGCAGATGGACCCCATTGGACTGCGTGTGACTCTCAACCAGATGTGGGATCGCTATCAGCTTCCTCTCTACATAGCGGAGAACGGCCTTGGTACGGCTGACCTCCTCAACGAGGATGGGACCATTCACGATGGCTATCGCATTGACTACCTGCGGCGTCACGTGGAATGCCTGAAGCAGGCCGTCATCGACGGGGTCGACGTTCGAGGCTATATGGTCTGGGGCTTCATAGATGTGGTTGCTTGCGGGCCCCTCACCATGGACAAGCGCTATGGGCTCATCTACGTAGACCTCGACAACTGTGGAAAGGGGTCAGGAAAGCGCTATCGCAAGGATTCGTTCTATTGGTACCAGCGCTGCATCGCGAGCAATGGCAGGGACTTGGACTAGCTCCCAAGCGATGGGAAGTGCAGGCAAAGAAGAGAAGGGATGCATCATGGTTGGCAAGAGCAAGAGAGAGCTCGCGGAGAGGATCCTCGAGCTCGTCGGTGGGGCGGACAACGTCGTCATGGCGACGCATTGCATCACGAGACTACGTCTTAATCTCAGAGATGATTCGAAGGTCGATCTTGAGGCGCTTAAAGGTCTCGAGGGAACGCTGGGGGCACAGGTCAAGGATGGGCAGTGGCAGGTCATCATCGGGCCACAGGTCGAGAGCGTCTACCGCGAGCTCGAACCGCTGCTTGGGAGTATGAAGCTCAGGGGAGAGGTCGGAGTCGATGATGACCAACCCGAACTCAAGAAGAGTGGCAGGGTTCAGATATTCGACATCATCTCTGGAATCTTCTCGCCAATCATCCCCGCCTTGGTCGCGGGTGGCATCATCAAGGGCATCCTAGCGGTCTTTGCGGGCTTCGGCATGGACACCTCTGCCGGGGACTGGGCAATCTTCAGCATGATCTCCGACATCCCGTTCTACTTCCTACCGTTCCTTCTGGCAGTGAGTTGTGCGGACAAGTTCAAGGTAAACCGTTCACTGGCGTTGTGCGTGGCGGGGTCGCTCATGTATCCCACGATCGTCAATGCTATCGGCACGGGAGAGACGCCTCTTACGCTGTTCGGTTTCGCGCTCCCGATCTTCACCTATGCGGACTCCGTCTTCCCGGTCATCTTCGGAGTCGCCGGGCTCGCCCTCGTGTATCACGCAATTGACAAGCTCGTACCCGACCTGTTCAAGCTCGTCGTTGTTCCAGCCGTCTCCCTCGCGATTGTCATCCCGCTGAACCTTCTCGTCCTGGCTCCGATCGGAGCATGGTGTGGCATCGGTCTCGCAAATGGCATCGTGTGGCTCTTCAGCACTCTCGGCCCCATCGCTGGATTTCTATTGGGCTTCTTCATGCCGCTTATTGTTCTCTTTGGCATGCACCAGTCAACGAGTCCCATCCAAATCTCGAACATCGCGACCCTTGGTTACGACTATCTGCTTCCCGTCTCGTTCTGCCATAATCTTGCCGAATCGGGTGCAGCCTTTGGAGCGGCCCTGCGCATGAAGGACGAGAAGCTCAAGTCCGCCGCCTTCACCTGTGCGTTCTCCGCATTTATGGGAATCTCCGAGCCAGCTCTCTTTACCGTGCAGGTTCCCAATCGCACCCCGCTCTACTCCGCGATGATTGCAAACGGAATCGGCGGGGCGCTTACCGTGGTTCTTGGCGTGAAGTGCTTCGGCTTCGTCATGCCCGGAATCACCTCGCTTCCCGTCTACATGGACCCCTCGGGCAATGCGTGGAACATCATCGCCATCGTGATATGCATTGCCCTGACGTGGGTGATTGCCATGGCATGCTCCTTCGTACTGTGGGGCAAGAGCAAGGGCAGCCTGAAAGCCAAGAGCGAGGTGGCCGCATAGCGCAGGCTGCGAGTCCGAGGCGTTCTGCGACCTTGAGCTATGTAAGTAGAGCGGTACCGAATAGCCCACCATCTTCGTTGGATGGTGGGCTATTTCGTGCAGGAATATGATCGCTGGTTCAGTTACGACGAACGTCCATCGGTAGTGTCTCAAAAGTTGGTGTAAGCGGTGCCTTCGCCCGTGAACCCGCTTCCTCCTAACGCATCCTATGCCGCCCTCCTCCTCGAGTCAACGCCGTCCGCCTTCACCAGCCGGATGATGGCGGCGGCATGCTCGGCCGCGGTTCCCTCGTACGTCGGTGCCGGCGCTGGCGTACGCTGGGAGTCCTCCTCGTAGGCCTCCTGGATGGACCCTGCGGAGAACCAGCGTCTCGACTGCCAGGCCTCGTCCATCTCCGAGAGAGCGGCACCGACGTACCTGAGGAGGCTCCTCCTCGAGGGGAAGACCTGCACGACGCGGCTCCTGCGCTTGATCTCCCGGTTGGTGCGCTCCTGGATGTTGTTGGTCCTGAGCCTGATGTGGTGCTCGTAGGGGAAGTCGAGGTAGGCGAGCGCGTCAGCCTCGGTCTCCTCCAGGAGCTCGCCCGCCGCGGGGCAGATGGCGCCAACCTCGTCGATCGCCAGGTGGTAGAGCTCCCTGACGAGGTCCGGGTCACGCTCCGCGAACACGGCCGAGAGCACCTGCCCCACGAGGGCGCGCTGGCGCCTTGTCCTGGCGAGCGAGCAGCAGTTCCTCTCGAGGTGGACGATGCAGCGCTGCCAGGCGGCGCCCGGGAAGGTCTCCTCGATGGCACGCCTCAGCCCCTCGTGGGCGTCGGAGACGACGCAGATGACGTCCGCCACGCCACGGTCGCGCAGGCCCCTCAGGAACCCGAGCCAGGACGCGTAGGACTCCGTGTCGACCGCGTCGACGCCGACGAGGTAGCGGTGGCCGTCATCGGCGGCCGCTATCGCCGTCACCACGGCCACGGAGCCGACGTGCCCGCCCTCCCGGGCCTTGATGTAGGTGGCGTCGAGCCACAGGTAGGGGAAACGCAGGTCGCGGAAGACGCGCCCCTGCAGGTCTGCGACCGTCTCGTCGAGCGTGGCGCACATCCGGGAGACGGCATCCTTGCCGAGCCTGTCGGCACCGAGCGTGTGGGCCACGCGCTCGACCTTCCTCGTCGAGACCCCACAGGTGACCATCTCGGCCACGGCCGCCACGATCGCGCGGTCGGTCCTGGAGTATCGCTCCACCAGGTCCTCGGGGAAGAAGGACCCGCGCCTGAGCTTGGGTATGCGGAGGGTGATCGTGCCGACGCTCGTGAGCAGCGAGCGCTCCCGGTAGCCGTTCCTCTGGTTGCCGCCCTCGCACTCGAGGTCGGCCTCGACGCTCATCACCTCGTTGACGACGGACTCGGCGAGCACCCTCGCCAGCTCGCCCACGTTCACCATCCCGTCGTCGAACCGGGGCAGCCCCGGTGTCACACCGTCCTGCCCATCGCCTATGATTGCCATAGCGGTCATCGCCTCTCCTAGTCCCGATACGTCGCTGTTCGGGATTCTAGGGCGATGGCCGTTCCCCTCAGGCCTTCAGGCCTGAGGGGAACGTGCTTACACCAACTTTCGCGACACGATCCGTCCATCGTGTCTGTGAGTGCAACTTCTGTCTGAAACAGACCTACCTAGGGCTGAGGTGATAGCGCCTTCGAGACATGTGCAGGGTGGCAAATGCATAGGCGTTGCGAGAGGGTTGACCTGCGCTGATTCCATAGCCTTGCTGAAGTGATTTGTTTGCCCTGTCGGATCATTCGTCACACTTCACCCCTTCACCGTCATTATTCATCCATTCGGCGATTATTCTCGCGCCCTCAGTATTCTGCCCCAAATCGCATGCTAATATATACTAATAACATAATGTAATAACAAATGAGAGGAGCAGAAGGGAACTACGAGAGCGAGATGGAACTCGAAGGTAATCGACTTCAAGTAGGGGGTTGAGTGATGGTATCTCTGATACAAGCGATTCTAATTGCGCTGGTTGCGGCCCTGACCTGGCTTGATGGTGCCTGGCTTGGCGAGATGAAGTTTCGTGAGCCCATCGTGACGGGCTTTCTTGTCGGGCTTATCCTCGGCGACGTGAAGAGCGGGGTAATGATTGGCGCGCAGCTCCAGCTCATCTGGATGGGAGCGGTGAACATCGGGCCGACCGCGCAGCTTGACATAGGAACGGGCGGTACAATCGGTGCGGCCGTCGCCATTGCGACCGGCACGGGTGCCGAGACCGCAATACTGTTCGGTCTGCCCATCTCGGTGCTCATGCAGTTCGTCAATACGCTGCTCATGAGTGCCTATTCTGGTGCGATGCTGGTCGCCGATCGAAAGATTGACGAGCTGAGCCTCGGTGGGGTCAACGGGGTCCATTACCTATGCGGCATCATCTCGTTTCTTGCATACTTCCTCTTCACGTTCCTTCTCATGTACTTTGGCGGTGACTTCATGGGAGGCATCGTCGATGGCTTGCCCGCGTGGGCGTCGACCGGTCTGAACGGCGTTGCCGCCATACTGCCGGCCCTCGGGTTTGCGCTGCTCATGAGTATCATCATGGACAAGTCCCTCATTCCATACTTCGTCATCGGGTTTATCCCGATGGCCTTCATCGGGCATGACATGTCCATGGTGGGAATCGTTGCGATTGCGACTTCCATTGCCGCCATCATCTTCATGCTTCGCAACGTCAACCAGGATGCCGTCGTCAAGCAGGCCTCTGACGTCGACGACGAGTGGGAGGACTAGAGCCATGGTAGAGATAAAGGACATCGATATTGTCTCATCCGATGACGATGCCTCGAGCGTATCGGGAGCGTTCGGGCAGTCTGGCCCCGCGAGCCAGCCCGAACACGGCAAGAGGGACATCCTCTCCTCGGACGAGTTTGGTTTGACCAAAGGTGACTTCACGAAGATCTTCTGGCGGAGCTTCACCCTGCTCGGGTCTTTCAACTACGAGAGGATGGAAGGCCTCGGCTTCCTCTACTCGATCATGCCTGCGCTTCGCAAGATCTACAAGGATGACTCCGAGGGTCTCAAGGCCGCCATGCACCGGCACATTGCCGCCTTCAACATGACGGTCGCGCCGTCCCCGTTCGTCATGGGCCTCACCATCGCCATGGAGGAGAATGCGAAGAAGGATGCCTCGATGGACCCAGCTTCCATCAACGCGATGAAGGTCTCGCTCATGGGACCGCTCTCCGGCATCGGCGACACCTTCTTCTGGGGGATCTTCCGCATCCTGGCTTGCTCGCTCGCATTGGGCTTCGCGACGCAGGGCAACCCGGTCGCACCGCTCGTCCTCCTTGTCGTCTTCAACCTTCCGAACTTCCTGACGAGGTGGTTTGGTCTCAGGATCGGCTATACGAAGGGGAGCTCATTGCTCGCCTCGCTCGAGAAGAGTGGTCACATGAAGCTCTTCACGCACTGCGCGGGCATAGTGGGGGCGGTGTCGATCGGTGCCATGATTGCGACGCTCGTCGTGATCAGCTGCCCGCTCACATTCAACGTTGCTGGCCAGGACATCCTCATGCAGGACTACCTCGATCAGATCCTGCCCGGTCTACTGCCCCTGGTTGCGACCCTGTGCATCTTCTTCTCAATCAAGAGGGGCATCAAGACCCCAGTTATCATCCTTGGAATCATCGTGGTCGGTTTCGCGCTGGGCGTCCTTGGCGTCATAGCGCTGTAAGGAGGAGACGTGGCAATCGTAGACGTACGAATCGACGATCGGCTCGTGCATGGGCAGGTCTGCAGCAACTGGATCCCCTACTACTCGCTTGACCGCATCGTGATCGTTGATGACGAGATCTCCCAGGACGAGCAGCGCAAGGCCATCCTCAAGCTCGGTTGTGCGGGACGCTGCAAGCTCTCCGTCTTTGATGCCGTCAAGGCTGCCGACAAGTTCTCGCGGGGGATTGACGAGGGAATCAGGGTGATGATTCTCTGCAACCGTCCCAGACCTCTCGTGCAGATGATGGGGAGCGGCTTCAAGGTCGACCACGTAACCGTGGGCAACATGTCGACGAAGCAGGACGCGCGGCAGATCCACAACAACACGTTCGTCTCCCCGGACGAGGCGCGTGACTTCGGGGAGCTGGTCGCGCAGGGCGTCCCCATCTGGTCGTGGATCGTGCCCACGGAGACGCGGAAGGACATCACCAGCCTATTCGAAGCGAGGGAAGGGTAGCAGAAATGCAGCAGACCGTATTGGACAACATCAACAACCAGCCCGTGGTTCTGCGACGCGTCTTGGACGAGAGAGGGACCTTCGTTGACCCCTTTGTCGCGAAGTTGCATGAGCACCAGATAGAGAAGGTCATCTTCCTGGGTTCTGGGACCTCGTACAACGTGTCGACCATAGCCTCGTACTACTTCAAGCACCTTGTTGGGATGCCCGCCGAGGCATACTACCCGACCGTCTTCAAGAACCACGAGAGTCCCGACTGGACGGGGCTCGTCGACCATGCGCGCATCCTCTGCGTCGGCGTGAGCCAGTCGGGAACGTCCGTGTCCACCTGTGAGGCCATGGAGCACGCTCGCTCGCTCGGCTGCAGGACCCTTGCAATTACGGGAGACCTTGAGAGCGAGATAACGCGACATGTCGACGTGACGACCCACCTTCTTGTGGGAGAGGAGCTCACCCCTCCCGAGACGAAGGGCTACACCGTCTCCGTGCTGAGCGTCCTGCTGTGGGCGGTCGAGGCTGGTCGTGAGAGGGGATCCCTGTCCCAGGAGGAGGCAGACGGGCTCATTCGAGAGACGCAGGGCGTGGTCGACGGATTCCAGGATGTGTTGGACGAGGGGCTAGGCTGGTACGAGCGAAACAAGACGTCAATCGTGAGCAGCGATAGGCTCTACGTCCTGGGCTATGGCGTGGACTACGGCTCCATGCTCGAGGGGATGCTCAAGGTGGGCGAGATGCTGCGCGTCCCGACAATCGGCTATGAGATGGAGGAATACTCCCATGGTCCCACGATGGCCCTCAAGCCCAACCAGACCATCCTCATGATCGGTACCGATGACGTCGAGTTCGAACGTCTCCTCACCTTCCGCAAGACGTACCGGAAGTATACGGACAGGGTCCACGTGATAACGTGCCGCGATCTTCCCGACGCGGACGGCCGGGACCTCGTGTTCAGCCTGAAGGCAAGCAAGTACCTGGCACCCCTTCTATACACCGTTCCCTTCCAGTACCTTGCCGCAAGGGGCGCTGCTGACATCTATATCGACACGAACGTCGACCCTTGTGCCGAACCGCTCTCGCACTACCCGACGGAACGGGTGTGACGAGATGGTCAGATTCGTCGTCGCAAGCCATGCGAGCCTTGCACGTGGTCTGGTCAGTGCCGTGGAGCTCATCTTGGGACTCCAGAGGGATTTTGCGGTGGTTGAGTTGCTTCCCGGCGAGACGAACACGGAGCTTTGCGCAAAGGTCGACGCCACCCTGGGGGAAGCGAACGAGTCGGACGGAACCATGGTGTTCTGCGACCTTCTCGGTGGGTCTCCGTTCCAGGCTTTCGCAATCTGCTCGCTCGGACGGGAGGACATGAGGGTCGTCTATGGCACGAACCTCGGCATGTTGCTCGAGATGACCGTCCTCAGAAACGACGGTGCCTCTCTTGACGAGATTGCGTCCAAGGTGGAAGAGGTCGGCAGGGCGCAGATCGGTGTGCTTGTGGACCAGTTTGACCCCTTGGACGATGACGACTTCTAAAGACCGGGAGCCTTATCGTAAGATGGCATGGCGGAGGACCTTCCGTTCCTCTGCCATGCCATCGAGACGCGGAATGGGCGAAGGTCTGCCTCGTCTTGTGAGGGGGATAGCACAAGTGGGATTGGATGCCATGAATCTCGATTACATCGTCATAGATCGTACGTCTACCGTTCCGCTCTATGAGCAGCTTCGCGTCTGTATATCCGATGCGATACGTCGGGGGGTCCTGAAGGCGAGCATGCAGCTCCCGACCGAGAACGAGATCATCGAGAGCTGTGGTGTGTCGCGTCAGGTGGTGCGACAGGCCTACGGTGCCCTCGTGCAGAACGGTCAGGTGATACGCGAGAGAGGTCGCGGCACCTTCGTCAAGGCCGAGAACTACGGTGTGTTCATGAACAAGCTGATGAGCTACCAAGAGGAGCTTGCGCTGAGCGGAAAGGTCCCCAAGACGGAGGTGCTGGCTGCCTGCCGACGGAGCACGCCCGAGGAACTGTCCGGTCCATCCGACCTGGGTGATTCCGAGTGCTTCTATCTGGAGAGACTGAGAAGCGCCGACGGGAAGGCCTCGGTCCACATCCAGACCTATCTTCCGTACTCGCGGTTCCCTGGAATCGAGAGGTTCGACTTCGCGGCCCTCTCTCTCTATCACACACTGGCAAAGGAGTACGGCGTCCACCTGCGCGACGCGAAGAGGTCGTTGAGTGCCGAGAATGCCTCCGACAGGGAGGCCGGGCTGCTTGGCGTCGAGACCGGTAAGGCGCTGCTCCTTCTTGAAAGCCATACCTTCGACCGCAATGGGGGCCTGGTGGAAGTGAGCTTCGAGCACTTCGCAGGCGACACGTGTCATTACGAGTTCGAGGTTGCCGCCGGAAGGTAATCCCGGCGGGCGAATGAGCTGCTCGCGTTGACCGTGACCATTCCCCAGGCAACGTCCTCGGCAGACGGGACCCTACGCGTTGAACACGTACCTGTCCAGTCGGTCGAACGCCTCGACCACGCGGGAGTACGGCAGCGCCAGGTTCATACGGATGTGGCACGGCCCGTGGAAGGGGCGGCCGTCCTGCCAGAGGACCCCGACCTCCATGCCGGCCCTCTGCAGCTTGTCGATCGTCTTGCCGTGCTCGGCGCACCATTCGGTGCAGTCGAGGAACAGCATGTAGGTACCCTCGGGCCTTGCCACCTCGACGCCGTGGAACCTCTTCTGGATGAAGTCGACGGCATAATCGACGTTGCCCTTGAGGACCTGGCACAGCTCATCGACCCACTCGTGGCCCTCCGGTCCGTACGCACCGATCAACGCCCGCCCGCTTTGTCAAGCCACATGCCAGCCCCATGCCCGGCGGGCACGCCCCCGACGTCATGCGCTATGCTGGTTCGTACCACGTGGGGGCAAAGGGGCAAGGGGGCAGGCGAGGATGGGCAAGCGTTCGGCAGACGGCTTCGTGGGGGTCTTCGACTCCGGCGTCGGAGGCATCAGCGTGCTGCGCGCGCTCGTCCGCGAGCTGCCCCACGAGGACTTCCGCTACTTCGGCGACTCCGCCCACGCCCCCTATGGCGAGAAGTCCGAGGACGAGGTGCTCGACCTCTCTCGCGCCATCGTGGGGCGCCTGTGCGACGAGGGCGCCAAGGCCATCGTGGTCGCGTGCAACACAGCGACCTCCGTCGCGGCTCCCACGCTGCGCCGAGAGCGCCCCGGCCTGCCGATCGTGGGCATCGAGCCGGCGCTCAAGCCTGCGACGGAGGCCACGAACCACGGGCGCATCCTCGTCATGGCCACGCCCGTCACGTTGCGCCTCGACAAGTACCACGAGCTCGCGCAGACGTACGGTGCGCACTCGGAGGTCGTCTCGGTCCCGTGCCCGGGCCTCGCGTCGCGCATCGAACGCGGCAACCTCGACGCCCCCGACCTCGCCCGGCTGATCGAGGGACTCGTGGGCCGCTACGCGGATAATGCGCGCTCCGTGGTCCTGGGCTGTACCCACTACCCCTTCGTGCGCGCGCAGAT